>DASXKZ010000038.1:0-13109 GCA_036496525.1 Candidatus Angelobacter sp. | reverse complement strand
ATCTGGAGATTGCCTCTTATCTCTTCCGTACAGTGCAGGCCCGGGTAGTGCTGGCAGTACCCTCGGTCTTTCCTCGGGAGGAGCAGTGGAAGCAGTGGCTGACAGAACACGATGCGCAGCATTCAACGTACCGCCAAATTATGCAGATTCAAACGCTGCAGCATTCGGGAGCTGAAATCAGGATCATTGAAAGTGACATCAGCAATTCTCAGCAGGTACTAAAACTCGTGCAGGAAACGCGGCAACATTTTGGAGCACTCGATGGAATGATTCATTTTGCTAATGGAGAAGAGGGCAACGTCTGCAAATACGAAGCAGTCGCTTTAGGCGATTGCGAGTCCACATTCCAGCGACATGCAGACCGGCTGTTCGCTCTCGCCGAGTCGCTCAAAAACTCCCCCCCGGATTTCTTTTTGGTGTTTACCCCGCTAACCAGCATGACGGGGACCAAGACGTCATGGAGGGATGCTGCTGCCAGTTGGTACATAGAAGGTTTGCTTCAGGACCTGCGCCGCGATTATTCATGGCTATGGAGCCATGTGCAGTGGGATATGTGGGACCTCGGCGATGAAGAGCAGGAGCACGGCAAATTCTTTGCTGGTATTGCGCCATCGCAAAGCATTCAGGTTTTTGACTGCATTGTCCACGCGGACCTGGTTACTGAGATCATGGTGTGTCCTCAACATGTGTCCGTTAGATTTAAGTCCCAGGTTCAACCGGAGCATGCGCAAAATGCAGGAGGAGCAGCGGTCCCGACTTTGGGCTACTCCCGGCCGCCGCTGGCGAATGCTTACGCGCCGCCTGTTGATAAAACCGAGATTGCTATTTGCGGCATCTGGCAGGAACTTCTTGGGATTGACCAAATCGGAATTCATGATCACTTTTTCGATGTAGGCGGGAACTCTCTCATCGCGACGCAACTTCTTTCCAGACTTCGGAAGAACATTGCCCCGGAAATTTCTTTGCGAATGGTTTTCGATAATCTGACCGTGGCAGAACTAGCTGCGGCTATTCGCTCCCACGTCCCAATTGTGTTTGGAAGTTCGGCGGCCAGCGAGCAACAAAGCCAGCTGCTTGGCGGTGATGGTGGCGTTCCTAAACTGAGGTCTCGCAAGGCGAGAGCAAAAGAGACGGCCGCTCATATTAAGGATGAGCAAGTTTGTGGACCTGATGAGGCCAATTCGACAACAGCAGGAGATTGCGCGGAAGAGTTGATGGCGCCCTTGGCCAGGAGCGAAAAATGAACGCAGCGAATGCGCCAGAGAAAAATACTACGTTTGCCACGCGGGACGATACGGCCTCTGGACATGCTGCGGAAGTGGAAGCATTTCCCCTCTCTTTTGCCCAGCAGAGACTATGGTTTTTTGATCAGTTTGAATATGCGAAGGCCGCTTATAACCTGCAAACCGTATTGTCAGTGAAAGGACCGCTCAATGTACTGGCGTTGCAGCGCAGCCTAAACGAGATCATCAAACGCCATGAATCGTTACGCACCCATTTCGCACTGACCAGTGAAGGGCCTGTGCAGGTGATCGAACCTGAATTGCGTCTTGAACTGGGACAGACTGATGTGGGCGAACTGACGGGAGACGAGCAGGAAATAGCTCTCGATCGCCTCGTACAGAAAGACTGGGAGAAAGAGTTTGATCTGACTCGGCTACCCTTAATCCGTGCCAGCTTGGCCAAACGGAACACAGATGACCATGTGCTGCTGTTGACGATGCACCACATCATCTCTGATGGATGGTCTATGCGTGTGCTGTTTCGCGAAGTCGGACAACTCTATGGCGCGTATGTGGCCGGCAAAAAGCCGCAGATGGAGGAATTGGAAGTCCAGTACGCAGATTTTGCGTTATGGCAACAAGAATGGCTACAAGGCGAGAGGTTGCAGCGGCAGTTGGATTACTGGAGGAAAGCGCTCGAGGGAGCGCCGGAATTGCTGGAGTTGCCATTGGACAAGACGCGTCCAGCGACTCAGAGCTATCGTGGAGCGGAAGAAGGGCTGGTTCTTGGGGAAACGGCTACCAGTAAGATGAAACAACTAGGCCAGCACCACGGGACCACGCTGTACATGACCTTAGTAGCGGCGTTTTGCATTCTGCTGAAGCGGTACAGCGGTGCGAGTGACATAGTCGTCGGCACTCCCGTTGCGAATCGAAACCAGCAGGAACTGGAAGCGCTGATCGGTTTTTTTGTAAATACTCTGGCACTACGGTTAAAGCTGGTCGAAAACCCGACTTTCAGCGAGGTGCTGCGGCAGGTGAGAGAAGTGGTCGTGTCTGCTTTTGAGCACCAGGACATGCCTTTTCAGAAGCTGGTTGAAGAACTGCAACCGGAGCGGAACCTGAGTCACCATCCTTTATTTCAGGTGATGTTCGTCCTGCAAGACAGCCATGGGCGGCGCGTGACATGGCCGGGTCTGCAAGTAAGCTCCCTGAAAGAATGGCCGGGCGCAGGTATCTTCGATCTGATCTGGTCACTGCGCGAACATGACGAACACATTTCCATCCAGACGCGCTACAGCACAGATCTGTTTGAAGCAGCTACCGTCCAAAGAATGATGCGGCACTATGAACGGGTCCTGGAAGAATTGTCCCGAGATGCCAGTCAGAGAATCTCAGAATTCCAGCTGTTGAGCGATGGGGAATGGAAGCAGATCATTGAAGAGTGGACGCGTACCGAGCTTCCTTACGAGCGAGAAAAGACAGTCGCAGAGTTGTTCGAGGAGCAGGTGCGACGTGTTCAACAGGCAATGGCTGTGGTTTTCAAAGAGGAGCGATTCACCTATAAGGAACTGGACCAGCGGGCGAACCAGCTCGCAAACTATTTAAAGCAGCTAGGAGTGGGGCCAGAGGTCCGTGTAGGAGCATGCATGCAGCGGGGTCCACGAATGATTCTTGCACTCTTGGCGATCTGGAAGGCTGGGGGCGTCTACGTTCCTTTGGATCCTGATTATCCGCCTGAGCGTTTGTCCTACATGCTGCTTGATACAGATCCTCTGGTAGTGCTCAGTGAAACTGGAACAAAGAGTGTCGTGCCAGTAACAAACGCCTCAATCATAGACATTAAGGGCGATTGGGCCAACATTGCCAAAATGAGCGAAAGCTCACCAGAAAGCTCGGCACGAGCCGGCAATGCTGCTTACATCATCTATACGTCAGGTTCAACGGGACGTCCTAAAGGAGTCGTGACAGAGCATGGCAGCGTGAGCAATCTGATCCGCGCACAGCGGGAAACTTTTGCTCCCGGTGAATCAGATCGCATCCTGCAGTTTTTTTCCTTCAGCTTCGATGTTTCAATCTTTGCGATTCTTATGGCCCTGGGGTCGGGAGCCAGGTTGGTACTGGCGACGCGAGAAGATTTACTCCCAGGTTCAGCATTGGTCGAATTGCTGGAATCGGAAAGTATCACGTTGGCTGTGATGCCGCCGCTGGTTTTGAGCCACATGCCGGATGCCGAATTGCCCGCGCTCCGCAAAATCATTCTCGGCGGTGAAGCTTGGGGTGAGGAATTGATGAAACGGTGGGGCAAGGGTCGCCGCTTCTTCAACTCTTACGGCCCTACAGAAACAACCGTGCAGGCCGCCGTCGGCGAATACCGCCTTGGAGCGGGGCGGCCCAGTATTGGGCGTCCGATTAACAATGCGCGTATTTACCTGTTGGATCTCGAAGGGAATCCAGTACCTGTAGGTGTAGCAGGTGAACTCTATATCGGTGGTGACGGCCTCGGGCGCGGATACCTAGATTGTGCCCTGACGGCAGCAAAATTTGTGCCGGACCCATTCAGTGAGATACCGGGAAAACGCCTTTATCGGACGGGAGATTGGGCACGCTGGCTGCCGGACGGAAACATTGATCTGCTGGGAAGGAAAGATGGACAGATTAAACTTCGGGGATTTCGAGTGGAGCTCGGAGAAATCGAATCGGTGCTGAGCGAACACCTGCTTGTAAGGCAGTGTGCCATTGTGGCGCTGCAGGAAAAAAGAAACGCCGAAAACCGGTTGGTTGCATATGTAACTCTTGTGGGCGGCAAGAGTCCTGCCGAGAAAGAACTGCGCAATTATCTGAAAGAAAAGCTGCCGGACTATATGGTGCCGGCTCAATTCATGATATTGGAGGAATTTCCGCTGAACCACAGCGGAAAGATTGATCGCACCCGGTTGCCTGCTCCCCATGCGGAGAGTAGTGCGAGTGAAAGGGGTTCGCGAACACCTGAAGAAGAAATCCTGTGTGGATTGTTCGCTGAAGTGCTGGAGCGGGAGTGTGTAAGCGTTGACGACAATTTTTTTGATCTAGGGGGACATTCGCTGAAGGCTACGCGCCTGGCAAGCCGGATTCGCGCTGTATTGGGGAGGGAATTGTCGCTAAGCGCTGTGTTCGAATCCCCTACGGTTTCCGGGCTAGCGCATCATCTCCGCCATGCTGCCGGTATTGTTGTTCCTCTGCATTCACAGGACCACCCCGGTGACCTTCCATTGTCCTATGGGCAACAGCGTCTGTGGTTTATTGATCAACTCCAGGGCAAAAGCTCGGAGTACAACATTGTCGATGCTCTGCATTTACGTGGTCCGTTGGACTGCGCGGCACTTCAGCGCAGTATCAATATGATCATTGCGCGGCATGAGGTGATGCGAACGCACTTCGTGGAGAAAAATGGAACACCCGTGCAGATCATCGAGTCCGAGCTGCTGATTCCCATACTGGTGGATGATTTGAGCGGTGCTGGTGAGATGGACCGGCAGAAACTAATTCAAAGAACAGTGCAACAGGAGTCGAAGCACTGCTTTGACCTGGCGCAGGGACCGCTGCTCCGAATCAGGCTGCTCAGAATTGCTGAACAGGAACACATCTTGCTTCGCACCTGTCACCACATTATTACTGACGGATGGTCTCAAGCCATCTTCAACACGGAACTCATGTCTCTCTACGAGGCATTTCATCTGAATCAGGACGTACAGCTACCGCCAATTTCATTGCAGTACGCGGATTATGCGCTTTGGCAACGCAAAACGCTTGACTCCACACTTACCGCCCAGCTTGCATACTGGAAGGAGAAGTTGCGTGGTGCGCCGCAAGAATTGGCGTTGCCCATGGATCGGCCGCGACCGGAGCGGCAGACCTTTGCGGCCGATGGACATACAACCCTGTTGAACACGGACCTGGTCACTGCGCTCAAAAAACTCGGCCGCTCAAATCAAGCCACACTTTACATGACGTTGCTTGCGGCTTTTGCGGTGCTGCTTGAGCGCTACAGTGGACAGCAGGACATCGTTGTGGGATCGCCCATAGCCAATCGCCAGGAAGAGCAATTGGAAGCGCTGATGGGTTTCTTCGTGAACTCATTAGTAATGCGGATCGGCGTGGACGGTTTGGAAAGCTTTTCTGCCTTGCTGTCTCAGGTAAGAAAGACAGCGCTGGCCGCTTACATGCATCAGGATCTCCCGTTTGAGCGGTTAGTAGAAGAGCTATCGCCGCAACGCAGTCTCAATAAGACACCGATTTATCAGGTGATGTTTGCCTTGCAGAACACGCCGCAAGAAACCATGCGGTTGAAGGATCTGGAGCTAAAACGTGTACCAGCAGAGCAATTGCAGACGCTCTTTGATCTGGAGCTGTTTGCCTTCGAACGAGAGGAGGAAATCCGGCTTTTCTGGGTGTATAACCGCGATCTGTTTGATCGCTGGCGGATTGAGCAGATGGCGCACCACTATACCCGGCTTCTACATGCAGTCGTGGCCGATCCATCCACGCCCTTGTCCTTCATTGCAATGCTCGACGACCGCGAGAAGCAGAAGCTTCTGATGGAATGGAATTCCACCGCACGGCAGTATCCAGCGCAGGATACAGTAGCCATGCTGTTTGAACAGCAGATGGCCCGGACTCCTCACGCAACCGCAGTCATATGTGGAGAGCAGTCCATTACCTACAATCAGTTGAACGATCGCGCCAATCAACTTGGCAACTACTTGAGGGAATTGGGAGTAGGGCCGGAAGTTCTGGTTGGCGTGTGCCTGCAGCGCAACCTGCAGATGCTGGTTGGATTGCTGGGGGTTCTAAAAGCAGGCGGGGCGTATGTTCCGCTCGATCCCAAATATCCGATAGAGCGATTGAGCTACATGCTGGAAGACTCGCAGGCCCCGGTGCTGCTTACGGAGCAGGCATTGCTTCCTCAACTTCCGCGGTTTACAGGAACGGTGGTGACACTGGATGATCAGTGGAGCGACATGGCCGGCCGGAGTACGCAGAACCTGAAGAATACCGGACACCCTGAGAACCTGGCCTATGTGATCTATACTTCCGGCTCTACGGGGAAACCCAAAGGAGTGACGGTGAGCCAAGGCAGCGCTGCCACGCTTTGTCACTGGTCGCACGAAGTATTTCCCGCGAATGATCTGGCTGGGGTGCTGTTTTCCACTTCCATCTGCTTCGACATTTCTGTTTTTGAAATGTTTGTTCCCCTTACTTGTGGGGGAGCAGTGCTTGTGGTTGAAAACGTGTTGGAACTGGCGGGGATGGCAAATGCGGAACAGGTGACGTTGGTAAACACCGTTCCTTCCGCTTTACGGGAGCTGGTTTACACCAGGAAGATTCCCTCATCGGTGCGCACGATAAATTCCGCAGGTGAAGCGCTGGATAGCACCTTAGTGCAGGATATCTACCAGACCACCGAGGTCCAGCGAATCTTCAACCTGTATGGGCCTTCAGAAGATACCGTTTTTTCGACATACATTTCCGTGCCGCGCAGCCATGATGACAAGCCTCCTGCAATTGGGAGGCCCATTGCAAATACGCAGGCGTACGTCGTGGACGAGGAGATGCAGCCCAGGCCAGTGGGTGTGGTTGGTGAACTGTTGCTTGGCGGAGCAGGATTGGCACGCGGATATTTGAATCGTCCTGAGTTAACCGCGGAACGCTTCATTCCCGATCCATTCAGCAGCAAGCAGGGAGGCCGGCTATACCGCACCGGAGATCTGGTGAGATGGGCAGCGAGCGGAGATATCGAGTTCGTGGGACGCGCCGATAACCAGGTGAAGATTCGCGGCTTCCGCATTGAATTGGGAGAGATTGAAGCTGTCCTGCGGCAGGTACAGGGCATTGATCAGGCAATCGTTGTGGCCCATGAAGAATCCGGGGAGAAGCGGCTGGCGGCATACATTGTGATTCGGGAAGGGGAGCAGTCCCTGACCGCCGCAATGTTACGTGGCCACCTGAAGACAAAACTTCCAGAGCACATGATCCCTTCGTATTTCGTCATCCTGGATCAACTGCCACAGACGCAGAACGGCAAGATAGACCGGCGCGCATTGCCCAAACCGCAAGCCATATCCACTGACGTTTATTCCGCTCCCGGCAGCCTGCTCGAGCAGAAGATCGCAAAAGTTTGGCAGGACGCGCTGGCGGTGGAGCGGGTGGGCCTCGATGACAACTTCTTTGATCTGGGCGCACATTCGCTGCTGGTAGCGCGCATACGTTTCATTCTCTGCGAAGAGTTGAAGCGCAATATCTCAATTCTGGATTTCTTTACCTATCCGACCGTGCGTTCTTTAGCCCACCACCTGAACCAGGCGCAGGAAGAGCCTGTCAACGTGACCGAAAGCCAGCAACGCGCCTTACGGCAGAAAACGAACATGCTTCGCCGCCGGCAGGAGTTTCGCGCCCGGACGGACAAACAGGAAACAGTCTAATGGCAGAATCCTCAACCACAGATACTCTGGGAAAAATTGCTGTGATCGGCATGGCCGGCCGCTATCCAGATGCATGGAACGTGGAGCAGTTCTGGCAGCACGTGAAGGAAGGAAGAGAGTGCATTACATTTTTTAAGGATGATGAACTGCTGCAGGCTGGTGTGGGCCGGGAGTTGCTCTCTCATCCCGATTACGTGAAAGCGCGCGGCGTTTGTCCCGGCATTTTTTTATTTGACGCTGCATTTTTTGGGTATACGCCGCGAGAGGCCGAACTGATGGACCCCCAGCAGCGCGTTTTTCTGGAGTGCGCCTGGGAAGCGCTGGAAAACGCGGGCTATGACGCCTTGAGTTATTCCGGGCGCATCGGCTTATTTGCCGGATCGGGAGCCAGCCAGTATCTGCTGGAACTGCTCAGTGTTCCGGGAATTGACAGGCTTACCGATGGCTTTACTTTGGCCACGCTTAACGAGAAGGACTACCTGACGTCTCGCGTGGGATACAAACTGGATCTGCGGGGGCCGTGCGTCACCGTCCAGACAGCTTGTTCAACATCATTAGTGAGCATTGTGATGGCTTGCCAGAGCCTTTTAAGTTTCCAGTCGGACATTGCTCTTGGCGGTGGCGTCACGCTAATTGCCAGACAACGCGGCGGGCATCTGTATCAGGAAGGAGGAATCCATTCAAGGGATGGACACTGCCGCGCTTTCGACGCGGACGCCCAAGGGATTGTTGGTGGTGAAGGCGCCGGCGTGGCGGTGCTGAAGCGTCTGGAAGACGCACTGGCGGACCGAGACAACATCTATGCGGTGATACTGGGCGCGGCCATCAATAATGATGGCTGTTCGAGAATAGGCTTTTCGGCGCCCGGAGTCAGCGGGCAGGTGGCGGTATCGTCCGATGCTATTGCCATGGCCGGAATCAACCCGGAAACAATCGGCTACGTTGAATGCCACGGCACAGCCACGCCCCTGGGGGACCCCATTGAGATCACCGCGCTCACCAAATCGTTTCGCGCGTATACCTCCAGAAAAAATTATTGTGCTGTTGGCTCGGTAAAAACCAACGTCGGGCATACGGACGCAGCAGCGGGAGTAGCCGGCTTTACCAAAGCGGTGCTTGCATTGAAAAACAAAGTAATCCCCGCCAGCCTGCATTTTCGCTCACCCAATCCGGAAATTGATTTTGCCAATAGCCCGTTTTACGTATCGACTAGCCTCATGGAATGGAAGTCCGGAGAAACGCCGCGCCGCGCAGGCGTTAATTCCTTCGGATTGGGCGGCACCAATGCTCATGTTGTCTTGGAAGAAGCCCCGTTCCGGGAAACATCATCGCGCACGCGTGACTGGAACCTGCTGGTGTGGTCTGCGCGCACAGAGCCCGCGCTGGCCGCCATGGAGACCAACTTGTGCCGCCATCTTGAACTCCATCCTGAGCTGAATATCAGCGACGTGGCTTTTACCTTGCAGTCAGGGCGCCGCTTGTTCCCTCACCGCAAAGCCTTGGTTTGCAAGGGAAGCGAAGAGTTATTGTCTCCGAGCACGCCGGCCAAGGTGTATTCGGCATTCAGGATGAAAGAGCCGCCTCTCGTGACTTTCCTTTTTTCCGGGCAGGGCGCGCAATACGTGAACATGGGCCGGGAACTTTATCTGCAGATCCCATTTTTCCGCGAACAAATAGAACGATGTGCCGAGATCCTCAAACATGAGATGGACCTTCTCGAATTACTGTATCCGGATGCGGAGAAAATGGAAGGGTCGAGCAGGAAGCTGGAACAGGTCAGGTACGTTCTTCCGGCAATATTCACGATTGAATATGCTCTTGCCAAATTGTGGATAGAGTGGGGAGTTCACCCTGAAAGCATGATCGGTCATAGTATGGGAGAGTTTGCCGCCGCATGTATCTCCGGGGTGTTCTCTCTGGAGGATGCCCTTCAGCTAGTTACAGCCCGAGGAAAGTTGATCCAGCAACTGCCCGCCGGCGCAATGACGGGCGTAATGCTTTCTGAGCAGGAGTTGATGCCATTGCTGGCATCGTTCCCCGACCTATCCATTGCCGTTGTAAATCTGCCTTCAACATGCGTTGTTGCCGGACAGATTGCTTCCATGGAAAAACTGGAAAGCCAGCTTAGCGATAAGGGAGTGCCATATCGCCGCTTGCACATCCATCGCGCTGTGCACTCAAAGATGATGGATCCCATACTGGATGATTTCCGGCTGGAGGTGCAGAAAGTAAGGCTCAATCCGCCGAAGATACCTTATCTATCAAACCTTACACGCACTTGGATTACGCCCGGAGAAAGCACCAGTCCGGACTATTGGGTCAGGCACTTGCGTGAAACAGTTCATTTTTCTGATGCGCTTTCTGTGCTTTTGAGAACTCCTGGACGAATGTTTCTGGAGATCGGGCCAGGACACATGCTCACCAGCCTGGTAGGCCAACATCCGGCTCGAAGTTCCGAGCATACTACGGTTTCTTCGCTTCCGCACCCTAAGAACGATCCCCAAACTGATCTTGAGTTGCTGCTGAGCAGCCTGGGACAGATATGGCTCCAGGGCGTCCGTATTAATTGGGACCGTTATCATGCCGGTGAACCCTGCCACCGCCTTGCTTTGCCCGGCTATCCATTTGAAAGGCAGCATTACCAGCTTACGGCAGCGCGATCGCAAAGCGCGGGCCGAGTAGCCGAACAGCATCCAGCAAGCGCAGGAACCCGCAACGTCCAACCAAGCGCTGGAACCCGCAACGTCCAACGCGACGATACAGATCAAAATTCCCCGGCAGTGCTTGGCGGAAAACATCCGCGACCCAATCTTCCAGTACAGTATGTCGCTCCACGCAATGAGTTGGAACAGGCTATTGCCAGAATATGGCAGGAAACGCTCGGTATTGATCAACCGGGAATCAATGACAACTTCGTCGCACTTGGGGGGCATTCGTTGCTGGCCATACAAGTCGCAACCCGCATGAGAGAAACTTTTGAAATTGAATTTTCAGTGACAAGTTTGTATCGGACCCCGACCATTGCCGGCCTGTCCGCGGAGGTGGTCCGCCTACTGAGTAAGGACATCGACGCAGACACAGTGGAAGAAGTGATACACAGGGGAAAAGCATTGAAGCCTGAAGACGTAATTCAAGCAACGGGCATGAATGACAAGGCTATGGATCGCATGGCCGCGCTTTCGCCTGAAAAATTCAGACTTCTTTCCCGCGAGACCAAGAAAAAAGGACCTATTTCATCAAGCCCCGTACTGGAAGAAAGGGCGCTATCCCCGCTTGTTACGATCCGCGCAACAGGACCCAACCCGCCCTTGTTCCTGGTTCATCCCGTAGGTGGCGGCGTCGTCGCGTATCACAACCTGGCCAAATATCTTGGGGACCAACAGCCAGTGTATGCGTTCCAGAACCTTGATCAGAATGATCGGGACGAACTGAACCCGTCTTCCATTGAAGCAATGGCGGCCCATTATAGTGACGTGATCTGCAATCTCAGTATTCCAGAGCCATACCTGCTGGGTGGTTCGTCGATGGGCGGCATCGTGGCTTTTGAGATGGCGCTCCAGTTGTCGTCCAGAGGACGCGAGGTGGGACTGGTTGCCCTGCTCGATTCGCCTGCACACATCGCGCCGCTCCGGCTGGGCGCCGCCAACGAATTGGTCAAGTTCGCGGAGATCATTGCCGGCTCCTCATCGCAAAAGCTGCGATTTTCTCAAGATGATATCGAGCGCGCGGCCTCCGCGGAGCAGGTTAGTTATGTCCTGCGCAAGTTGCAGGAACAGGATTTAATTTCGGCCTACCTTGAGCTTGCAGCTTTTACTTCGGCCTTCAACACTTTCACCAGGAACCTGCGAGCACTGGAAAAATACACACCGCGAAATTATACGGGCGAGGTGGTGATGCTTCGGGCAACAGATGAATCGCTAGATATGAGGAAAACGGCCGGGGAAGTCTGGGATGATCCCAGTTTCGGCTGGCAGGCATTTTGCACCCGGCCCGTGACGGTGCACTTTGTTCCCGGGACCCATATTGCAATGAATCTTGAGCCCCACGTCCAGGTTGTTGGCGCCAGGTTGCAACAGTGCATTAACCAGGTTTTGAGCGAGAAGGTGACGGCATGACCGGGATTCCCATTGCTGCGGAGAAACTCCTGTATCCCCATGATCTGCGCTATGAGCCGCGCGTGATCAGCGGATTTCGTCCGGTGCGTGAGCCCCATCTCGGGTTTCATTTTGGTGTACTCCAGCACATGATAGGTGAACAGAATCGCCGTCCGGGCAGCAGCTACAGCTTGATTGCCGATTGGCACGCGGTCACCATGTGGTTCGGCCGGCACGATTTGCAGCAGGCAACGCTCACAACCGCGGCTGCTTTGCTCGCGCTGGGCGTGAATCCGAATAAGACCTTTCTCTTTGCGCAATCCCATGTGGCCGCCCTGGGCGAAATGGCATGGCTGCTCAGTTGCATGACTCCGGAATCCGTTCTGTTGCGAAATACAGCTCTGGATAGTTTGGCTCTTAACAGGAACAACGTTGGAGCGCTTTTGTATCCGGTTCTGATGGCTGCCGACGTCCTGTCTCTTAGAGGAACCAAAGTCGTGATCGCCCGCGATCAGATTGTGAATGGGCGCAAGGTCCAGCAAATTGCCAGAGCGGCAAATCGCGTTATGGACAGTGACATTTTTCCGGTGCCTGCAGTATTGGTACGCGATGGAACTTCTAGCGGTATGGATGCGGCGCGAAGAGTGCCCGCTTTGGCGCAGGACTGCTCACTGTGTTTGCAGCTATCGCCGTGCTGTTGTGTGCCGTGGGGATCTACGGAGTTGTCAGTTATTCTGTGGGCCAGCGTGCGCGCGAGATCGGCATCCGTCTAGCCCTGGGAGCGCAATCGGGTGATGTCTTGTTGATGGTGTTGAAACAGAGTGCCCTGGTTATAACCATGGGCCTCGTGCTCGGCCTGTTTTCCTCGTTTCTGTTGGTCCGGTTGATTACGAATCTGCTCTTTGGCGTAAATGCAAATGCGCCAGCGGCATTTGGGAGTATGGCGTTGATACTGGCGCTAATAGGGCTGATCGCCAGCTATATTCCAGCCCGTCATGCTGCTGCCGTAGATCCCATAGTAGCGATGCGTAATGGGTAGACTGGAGATCTGGAAACTGCGAATATTGCCGTTCGATACAGCGCAGCCATTCAGCAATTGCACTGGAGTACCCCCTGGGATTGGTTACGGTCGTGAACGTAGATACCTTCGCGCTGCAACCGGTAATTGGCGAGATGCAATTGCAGTTGAGTAGAGCGTGTTTCATAAATAGGTTCGGCCTCACACCAGATACTTACGTGTGAGGCAGGTTGACTGGTGAACTTCTGTCATGAAGAAGCGACAGAAACTGTTGACCGATGAGCAGTGGGAGTTGGTGGGGCCTTTGTTTCCC
>DASXKZ010000037.1:0-10257 GCA_036496525.1 Candidatus Angelobacter sp. | reverse complement strand
CTCCTTCATTTCCGACGGAACCCCTGGACCGCTGTCCTCAATTTCAACCACAACGCCCCGCGTTTCTGCCGTTTCGTCGGAGGCACGAAGCCTGACGCGCAACTCTCCACCCTTTTCCCCCATGGCTTCACAGGCGTTCATAAAAAGGTTGGTAAAGACCTGGTCACATAAATCGTGGTCCAGCATTACCTGCGGCAAGCCGGGAGCGAAGTCACATTTTATGCTCACCTTTTTACATGCGCCTTGTTCAGAAACCGTCTTCAAACATCGTTCAATCACCGTGGCAAGGTTATGAGTACTCAGGTCAAGCTGCGATGGCCGAGCAAAATCAAGGAAGCGGCTTACCAAGGCGCTCACACGATTGACTTCAGTGTAAATATATCCAGCAAGTTCCTGAGCGAGCGGATTCGCACTATCCAGTTTTTGTGTGAGTATTTCCGCCGAACCCTTGATCACGCCCAACGGGTTGCGTATTTCATGGGCCAGTCCGGCCGAAAGCTGACCAAGCGCGGCGAGCCTTTCAGCCCTGCGGGCTTCGTCCTGCGCGAGCTTTAAATTGCGATTCGCCTCAGTAAGCGTTTCAGAAAGAACCTGATACCTCCGAACTTGCAAACGATATTGCATTACAAAGCGGTTTACGGTCATCGCTACAAAGAAGAAGAAAAGAACGCGCATCAGCAATTCAGACATGCTGCTGGCAGTAATGGTGAAGTGCAAGTTCGCCTGATAAAGATATGAGCTATAGGCCAATGAAGCAGCCAGTGTCCATAGCAGAGTCCCGACAGGCCCGAAATACATGGCCGCAGTCATTACCGGCAAATAGTAAATGGGATAGTAACCGCTATTGATGGCCGCCGGATCTCCCGTATGATTGATCAGAACCGTTGCAAGAACGATCTTGATCAGCACGGCCATTGCCGGACCGGGCTTTCCCGCAAGCCGTACGAACTGAGTCTCCAACAATTGCGAGATCCCGATGATCAGCAAAATGAGCTGCTTATGTAATTCGGCTACTGGCGGAATCAGCGCAAGGCCGCCAAGAAAGATGAGCCAAAGAACATCAAGCCAACGCGGAGTAGCGCGTTCGTTCATAAGGGAATGTTTGAATGTATCACGAGACGGGTGCTACTAGGCAGCTGGGCCAGAGGGTCAGGTTTCTTTATCAAGAACTGCTCGAATTTGTGCGCTTAAAGCCTGGAAAGTAAAAGGCTTCTGCAGGAAACAGGAAGGGTCTAAAGCGATACCGTGCCGCCATACCGCATCAGCGCCATAACCTGAAATTATCAGCACATTGGTACCAGGACGGGTCTTGCGCACGTGATCCACTAGCCCACGACCGCCCAACTTCGGCATCACGATATCAGAGATCAGCAATGAGATAGGACCAGCGTAGCGGTTGCAAATCTCGATTGCCTCTTTCCCATCTCCCGCGGTGAGAACCCGGTAACCGCAACTCTCCAGATACTCGCCTGTGGCATTGCGCAGGTCTTCTTCATTGTCGACCAATAGAATGGTTTCGTGTCCCGGTATGTGCAACCGGTTCCGCGACTCCGACGGAACTGGATTCAGATGGCTGCCATTGACCACCGGCAAGTAGACGCTAAAAGTTGAACCGCACTGCGCCTCTGACTGTACGGTAATGTAGCCACCGCTCTGCTTCACGATTCCATAGACCGTGGAGAGTCCTAATCCAGAACCGCTCTTTTTGGTGGTAAAGAACGGCTCGAAGATGCGCGATTGAACTTCCTGGCTTATGCCGGCGCCAGTATCACTGATGGATAAACGTACGTATTCACCCAGCGGCAGCTCGGGTTGATCAGAACTCAAATATCGATCAATAGTAATCGTAAGGGTCCCACCTTCGGGCATGGCTTCGCGCGCATTGGCCGTCAGGTTCATGATGACTTGTTCCATCTGGCTCTGATCGGCACGCACCAGCCCAACATTTTTTGCGGCCTGAATACTGATTTGTACTTCCGCGCCCACCAGACAGTCCACCATGCTGCTGATTCCCTCAAGCACACTCGCCAGATCCAGCAACTTAAGCGTCATCACTTGCTTACGGCCAAAGGCAAGCAGTTGCCGAGTGAGGGATGCAGCTTTTTCAGTTGCCGAGATAATCTTTTCCGCGCGACCGCGCTCGACCTGGTTGGATGCGCTTGATTCAAGCAGCTCCGCGTGGCCGCTGATAATGCCAAGAATATTGTTAAAATCGTGCGCTACACCACCTGCCAGGCGGCCTACGGCTTCCATTTTCTGTGAATCTCGCAGTTGTTCTTCCATCTCCTGCTGTTCAGTAATGTCACGTAGCATGGCTAGATGCTGGCCGGGAAGAATATTCGCGGTAAAGCAATAATCGACCAATCTCCGGGACCGATCCCTCAGGTGCGTCCAGAACTGCCCGCGACCGCTTTGCGAGGCCCTTAGCTGTATCCACACCTGCTCAAAACCTTTTTCGCAGAAATCGCACAGGCGGCAACCAATCAGCTCTTTGCGAGGAAGATTTATCAGGGCTCCTGCAGCGGCGTTCGCCTCCAGACAAATGCCGCCATCGTCAAAAATGACGATGCCTTCCGCAGAATTTTCGAAGATGGCGCGGACGGTTGCTTCGCTCTGCCGCAATGCTTCTTCAGAGCGTTTGCGTTCGATGGCATAGCGAATAGAACGCATGAGGATCCGCCCATCAAATGTTCCTTTTACCAAATAGTCCTGTGCACCTTCCCGCACCGTCCTAATCGCCAAATCCTCATCATCTGAACCGCTCAGAACCAAAATGGCGGCGCGGAAGGCCGCTTGGCGGATGCGATCAAAAGTCTCATAGCCAGTGCTATCTTCAAGATTGAGATCAAGCAGAATTACGTCAGGATTGTTCCTCTCAAGGTGCTCCAAAGCTTCCGTCAGGCGAGTAACATGCTGGCAATGCAGTGCCGCGGTGGGCAAACGCAGCAATCCCGTGATGAACTTTGCATCCATCACATTGTCCTCGACCAGCAGCACTCTGAGGAGTTCCGTCTGCCGAGAATCCATTACCAGCGTTGACATTTGTTACATTCGCTCCTTCAATCTCCGAACCGCCATGGATTCTGCGTTAACGGCTCAATTGATTCTGCAATATAGAACGCAACTCCTGATCCAATACATTAATCTCCTGTGTGAGCTCTTCCAGCAGCATGCCGGTTCCATCCATGGAGCCGGCCTGTCCTCTTTTTTCTAATTGCAACGCTATATTGGCAGCGGCGTGTGCGGAAAGCTGAAGCATCGATCCCTTAATCTTGTGGCCGGCTCTTTCCAGTTCCGACGCCGAACCCTGCTGAATTGCCTTCTCAATTCCTGCCAGCATTCGTGGAACTTCCGTGCCAAACAAGTCAACCAGCTCCTGGAGCAAGTTGAGGTCGCCGTGTACTCGATGCAAGAGTGCCTGGGGATCAAAACCCTCTCTATTCAACAAATAACCTCTGAATCAACTCTGCTTTTCGTCCCAGAACATGGGCAATTAATCCCGGTTGAATGACGAAGCTTTGCTTTTGTAAAGCGAAGAAATCTTCTGCGCCACAACTTTCAGCCGGAATTCATTACGATAATCGGCAATGTTAAATACATAGCGTGCAGTCCATTCTTTTCGTGCTTTCGAAAATTCGGATACGAACACTGAGTGATTTCACAACTTAAGATCAATAAATTTCCTCTAAATGTTTCTTCCAAATTGAAAAATAAGAATTACTTAGGACGGATTTTTGGACATTATCGGTCAGGTTGTGGACTGGTCCGTTCTTCCACTGGTGGATCGTTTAACCTGCGTCAGGCGTATATGGCGCGATGTCCCTTCAAAGCCTTCCCTGCTATTCTCTGGGGAGGCAGGTCTCGCAAGTTGTGGAGAGCCGTCCCATGAAAGCCGCTGTTTTAACTTCGCCGAACGATATCTCAAAACATCCGCTGGAAATCCGCGAGGCACCAAAGCCACAACTTAAGCCCGGCCATGTGCTTCTGCGCGTACGCGCCTGTGGTGTTTGTCGAACGGACCTGCACATTGTTGAGGGCGAGCTACCTCCACGTTGCAATGAAATCATTCCTGGGCACCAGATTGTTGGAGAAATTGCCGATTCCGGTACGACCGATCTTATAATTGGCGCTCGTGTTGGCGTCTCATGGATCGGCGGCGTGGATGGAAGCTGCTGGTATTGCCAGCATGGGATGGAAAACCTTTGCGATGCCCCTGTTTTTACCGGCTACAACCTGAATGGCGGTTACGCGGAATATGCAATTGCACGCGCGGATTTTACGTTTCCGTTGGAGAACCGGCTTGACGATCTACAGGCTGCTCCCCTCTTGTGCGCCGGCATTATCGGGTTTCGCAGCCTCCGCGTAGCCGAAGTTAAACGTGGGGAGCGCGTAGGACTATTCGGATTTGGGGCCTCGGCGCATCTGGCCATGGCGGTGCTTCGGGCCTGGAGCTGTGAGGTGTACGTCTCAATGCGAGGAGCATCTCACCGCCAACTCGCAGAAGAACTTGGCGCAACGTGGGTAGGCAGTGAAAGTGAAAGACCGCCCCCCAACTTGATCGCGCTATCACGTTCGCGCCCAGCGGAGACGTGGTTGTAGCCGCGCTGGCCAGCCTGCGTAAGGGCGGCGTGGTTGCCGTAAATGCCATCCACCTGGACCGCATTCCCGAGTTTGATTACGATCGCCTTTTGTGGGGTGAGCGCCAAATCCGGAGCGTCGCCAACATGACGCGCTTAGATGCCCGCGACTTCCTACAAATTGCGGGCGAGATCAATCTTCGTCCCAAGGTCACGGCGTTCTCTCTTGATCAGGCAAATGAGGCCCTGGCTGCCGTAAAAAATGACTCAATCGATGGCGCAGCCGTGATCATAATAGGAAATGATTGAATCCCCCGGTGATGAGCTGCCGGTAAGCCTTCTCGACGATTATTTTCTTCCTGGTTTAACGGATGACTTTGAGATGATCTCCAGAGTCGCAACGGCAAACTCGTCGCCGTTGCGCTTTCCAGTTACTTGCAGCAGCCAGCCGCCCTCCGCATGACGTCCGTTTACCAGCCTGGCGGCAAGCTGGTTGCCCCGGCTATCGAAACGAAGAACATCATTCTTATGATTTTGGGAAGACAAAAGCAACGCGTAGCCGCTTTCCCGGCAAACAGGCATTTGTAAACATTTTCTTGTGTGTTTGACCCCTAAATCGGCCAGATGAGCTGCTTCTTCTTTCACGCAGACAGTATCTACGAGATATCCTCGCACGGATTCCGCAGGGCGTGGCTTTGCGCTCAAGTCCGCGCTACGGGCATTCGCGGCCAACAAACCTCCAGCGCAACAGGCTATATAGAAGATACGACCAAACGACTTCATGACAATTGTCCTAGCGACCGGTAAAGCCGAATTATCCCTCCAGCCAAGTGTTCAGGATCGACTTGGCGACGTTGACGTCCGACAGCACTCCACTGAGGCTCCAGGAGATTGTCCGCTGTTTAATGCCCAGGATCATGGGCGCACCCGTGAGTTTCATCAGAGTGAACGCGCTTCTGTTGGTATCAGCATACCAAGTGGCGGAAGCGAGATCCGGAAAACGCGATTGCGCTGTCTTTAGATCGTCAGTGCTGCCGCCAACGATGATCACGGCATGCGCGGCTAGAGTTGGATATTGGTCCTTTTTCAACAGGCGCAACAGATTGTCACTGAACTGATTGCGTGGCTGAATATAAATGATAAGCCAGTTGCCCGTGGTCGGGAGCGCCGAGCTTTTCACCGCAGATCCATCGGCAGCAGTCAACTGTATATCCGGCAGCGGCACCGGTTCTACGGCTACCGCCATCATCGATAGTAAAAAGACCATCCCCAGAGTAATTGCAATTGCGCGTAAGAGCTTCTGGTGAACCATTCATCTCCCCTTATGGAATAACGAAGTTTGCTACCGCCGCTTTTTCCGCCGCCGACATGCCGCTAATGGCGTTCGGATCCGTCAGATTGACGAGGGCCGCAGCTTGTGATTTTGTGCCTACAAGATCGCTGGGCGGACGCTGCACGCCAAAGTGCATCAGGATTACAGTTTGGCCTGCCGATATGGAAATATTGTCCCAACGGTAGAAAACATTGTCGTTGGTCTGAACGAATTGCACCGTCGGTACAGGCAGTGTTGAAGATGCCCCGCCGAATACGTGGGCGAGCAACGGATCACAGCAAATTCCATTTTGATCTGTGACCGCATACGTAAAGTTGGTCTGCGCCGGCGAAACCACGATCCGCGTGTTGTTGTCTGAACCAAGATTCCCACTGATGGTTAAAGACACAACCACGGGCGTAGTCCCGGAATTCTGAATCTCTTCAAGGTAACGCACAAAGCCGCCGGCATCCGGCGAGTAGATTTTGCGTGCAACCTGGAGGTTGTGGATCACAACTGGCCCCAGAACCAATTGGCGACCGGTGGAATCAGTGGAAGCGGCGTTGAGGCATGGGAACTGCCGTATAAAATCAGCACCGCTCAGGCTGGCCTGATACATGCCGTCATAAGCATCATTGAAGAACTGCCTATCAACGGTGCCTCCGTCATTCAGTTGACCGTCACACGTCACATCATAACGGAAGCCGTCCGCTCCATCGAGATCTATCGCTCCGACGAACTGGAAGCTAAGTGCATTGCCAAGCGTGATGTTGAGGTTGAGAGGCGCATCGACTGTCAACAAACCAGTTGCGATTCCGGTCGCGGCCCCAGACAGAGGGGCAAACCCCAGGACTACGCCAGCCTGTGGAACGGATGACCTGTCGGTGGCTGCAACCTGGACTGTGCCAACCTGTACGCCATTGACCTGGTAGTTGCCCAGCACATCAGCGGTCGTCTGATTGTTGAAAATGCCTTCTGGCCCAAAGCTGTCAATGCTAAAAACGGAGACGAAAGGATTCGCAAATGGCGTGATGCCATCTGGGCCAAACACCGAGCCGAAAACAGTCCCGGTGGCCGGCATGTTTATGTCGACTGTAGCAACCTGCCCATCGGTTAGCAACGCGCCATCTGCGGTAGCAAACGTTTGATTGAAACTCATGAACGCCTGCACCGTAAACGGCCCAAGTAGGACACGGGTAAACCGGTAGACACCCAGACTATCTGTGCTGTTAAACAAGTTGAAGCCTGTGCCCGTCGTTGCGATTGCTACCTGAGCAAATGGCACAGGGTTGCCGTTATTGTCGCGCACTGTGCCTGTAATAGATCCGCTGAGCAGTATCACGTTCAGGACTTCAGGTTGAGTCACGTCAGTAAGCGTGACATTGGACGTGGAAACGATTCCTGAATTCGGGTCCTGGGCAAAGAGCGTGAAAGTGCCCAGCGGCAGGCCCACAATTCCAAAGCCTCCATTCGCGTCAGTTTGCGGCAGGAAGGTTGTCAAATTTCCAAACGAATCCACTTGAGAAATTACAACCGTCGGGAACGGAACAACCGTGCTATCAGAATAGCTAACAGTGCCTCTCACTACAGAGAGAGGCAGATTGAGATCAATGGTGATGACATCGCCGTTGGATACGAAGGTCCCAGTCTTTTCCGCTGATACCAGCGGGTTGAGAATAGAGGTCGCTCGTACCTTAAAGCCCTGGGGGCCGGCGCTTACGCCATTGAACTTGTAGAAGCCGTTAGCATCCGTGCCGCCAAGCGCGAGTTGAATGCCGGTGGCCACATCAAGCACTTCAACATCTGTTGCTGCGACCGGGGTCAAACCATCCGCAGCCATCACATGGCCCTGGATGGTGCCGGTAATGCCTGCGTTGATAGTGATAAAGACAGTTGAGCCAACATCACTCGACTGCACTACACCGCTTGCTTCGCCGACGAAACCGTTCTGATAGGCGGTTACGGTGAAGCTGCCGACCGGGACATTGGGAATTGAGACCGTACCGGAACTATCAGTGATTCCGGCAATCCTCTGAGTGGTTCCCGACTTGAGCACAATCTCCGCGCCGGAAAGCGGAGTGAAGCCATCGCGCTGCAAGGCAGTGACGCTGACTACAGCCGTTCCAGGCAGGATCGCTTGATTGACTACGTTAAAGTTCACAACCTGGGCTTTCTCGTCGTCCGTCATGCCCGTGAACTCATCGGGATCAGTCTGGTTTACAAGCGCCTGTGCCTGTGCCTGCATACCAGGCAGATCGTTCGGATCTCGCTGCACATCAAAGTGCATTACGATTGCCGATCCTCCCGGCGGTAGGGTCATGTTCCAGTCGTAGGAAACCGACCTGTTATCGCTCGTCGGGAATAGAAGGTCGCCGGCGGGAACAGCGGCGGTTGGCCCAGCAAAAACAGCACCCAGCAATGGCGTGCAGCAGAAAGTAGTACCCGTTACAGCATAGGTGTTACTAGTATCTCCGGGAGCCACCTGGATCGTGATGCTTCCAGAGTTGAGGAAGCTCTGGACCAATGGCGTAATCGGCACTGGCTGTTGCGTCGTATTGTTGAGAACTTCCAGATAGCGGGTGAATCCGCCGCTAGCGGGTGAATACACCTTGCGAGTAACGGAAACGCCGCTTACGCCTGCCGGCCCGAAGTCTATTTCGCGCCCGTCTTGTGCGGTCTGTGCTCCGGCAAGGCAGGGGAAGAATTCATTGAAGTTGGAGCCGCTGAATTCAAGGTTTTCAGCGCCCGAGTAGCCGCGGCCGAGGCTGCCATCGATACGACCGCCAGACTGGATTTCTCCGTCGCATTCAATGTCATAACGGTAGCCGTTTGTTCCATCCAGATTGAAGTTGAACTGCCTGGTGTCAAAGAAGTCAAAGCCCTGGCCGAGCACCACGTTAATAGTGGTGTTCTGTCCAGCCGACACTTGTCCAGCAGCGAAGCCGCTGATAGTGAAAGTAGCCGGATCCGCAGTAGTGATGTGGACATTGCCCACCGAGATCCCGCCGAGCGAATAGTTGCCATTCGCATCGGTGCGAACAAAGTTATAGGAGAAGCCTTCCGGTCCTGTGCTATCCAGGCTTTCGATATTCACCGGAGCATTTGCCGCCGGAGTAACGCCATCAGTATTAAAGACGGTGCCGCTCACGCTGCCAAAGGCCGGCAATATTGGGTTCAGAACAACAGTATCGCCATCCGAAAGCAGGTTGCCCCTCATGGTAACGAAGAGCTCAAAGTTATTGTCAACTGCCTGCAGCGTGAACCGGCCCAGCGGCACATGGCTGAACACATAGTTACCTTCTGCATCAGCTCGCGTGAATGCATCGCGCCGCATGCCGGCATTCGCCATGCCTATATCAGCAAACGGTGAGGGATTGCCGGTGGAATCGTAAACCACACCCTTGACCAATCCAGTTGGCGGCATCGTGACATTCACTATCACGGGAACATTGATGTCTGACACCGCGCCATTGATGACCTGAGTAAGGCCGGAATTGGAATCCTGCACCGTAAGGGTAAAGTTGCCGACGAATGGGCCAGCCACGGAATAGCTGCCGTCCGCCCCGTTGGTGTTGGCAAAGAATGAAAACACATTGCCAGTGGCATCCGTTTGCGTCACGAATGCTTGCGGGAACGGCACGGGCGTGCCGTCAGTATAAGTTGCCGTACCTTTCACGACGCCGATTGGGATTGTGACGTTTACAGTGACGGTTTGTCCGAAGCCGGTAAAGACTCCCGTATTCTCGCCAAACACGCCGGAGTTGGAAGGCGAGAATGCGCGAACGCGGAAGCCGGCCCCGCCTGAAGTTATGTTCGAGATGAAATACGATCCACCAAAGCTGAATGTTGAACCCAGGAAATTGCCGGTGGCCGCGTCGAAGACTTGGACCGAAGTTTGCACCAGGGTCTGGCCATCTGAAGCAAAGATCTGACCAGTGATATTCCCAGTGGACGGAGCGTTGATGGTGATGTTGACTGAACCGCCGTCATCAGCAGGCGTTACCACACCGACTGCGCTTCCGGCAAACCGGAAGGTGTTCGGCGTAAAAGCTTCAACCGTGAAGCTGCCTTCAGGCACGTTTGGAATGTTCAGGACGCCGTTGATATCAGTAGTGCCGACACCGCGGAAGAATCCATCCTGGGCAAACATGATATCGATCTGGGCATTGGCCAGCGGAACATTACCCGCCTGCTGGACAATTACATGCACTGTAGCCTGCGCCGGTATTACGGCGTTGAGCGTCAATGTTGCACCATCAGACGGAACCACGTTGTTATTCAACGTGCGGAACCCGGCAAAGCCGCGTGGATCGAAAGCCCGCAGCGTAAATGGACGGCCCGCTACAACCTGTGTAATGGTATAGAGAC
>DASXKZ010000036.1:0-16921 GCA_036496525.1 Candidatus Angelobacter sp. | reverse complement strand
TCCGACCCGGCCTACCAATATGGATGATTGTGCCGCTCCCGGCTTGCTTACAATAGCAATCCTTCTCTCAGCGGTTTCAGCCGGCCCAGGTGGCGGATCTATTTTCGTATCGCCTTTCCATTGCCCAAAATATTGGGCCGCCAGTTTCTGGGCTTCAGTTTCAGTGATGTCACCGGCAAGCACCAGGGCTGCATTCGCCGGAACGTAAGTCTTTCGCCAGAACTCTAGGATGTCTTCACGTTGAAGATTCCTGAGTGCATCCTCTGTGCCTAATTGAGGGTAGCCGTACGGATGTTCTTTGCCATAAATAAGCTCTTGAAAAATCCTTGATGCGGTCTTCGGAGAATTGTTGTTGTCCTGTAGCAGAGCAGAAACATTCTTTTTTCGAACACGTTCTATCTCTTCTGGCGCAAATGCCGGATTTAAGATCATGTCGGCAAGGAGGTCGAATGCAGAGCTCAGGTGTTGCTTCAGGCAGCTTACAGAAACGGTAGAGCGGTCGTTATCAGAACTCGATTCGATTTCTGTACCGTTCTGATCTGCATCAATGGCAATTTGAAGGTCCGACCTGGTTTTTGTGCCCGTTTCCAGCATACTCGCTGTGAATGAGGCCAGTCCCGGGTACTTGGTTGGATTAGCCCCATTGCCTCCGAGGACCGTCATGTTCACCGTGACCAATGGCAAATCATGCTTCTCAATGATCATCACTCGCAACCCGTTAGGCAGTTTGAATTGTTTGGCCGAAGGCAGTGTGATCCTGGAGGGTGTTCCTGGTGCGGGAGGCCGATCTCGCCATGCTTGTGCCTGTTCAAAGCTTTTTCTCCTGGCATCCGGTGTCGGCGGTTGAATGTTTTGGTGCTGGGTGCTTCTGGGGACGTCATCTAATATTTTTTCCCCGGGAACACAGTAGATCACCACACGGGAATTCTTGCTCAATTTTTTCTGCGCGGTTAATTGTATGTCTCTGGTGGTGACGCGTTCATAGCGGTCAATATCTTTTTGTAAGAAACCCGGATCACCCACATAGTGGTTGTAGAAGTTTAAACGGTCGGCAACCCCGCCAAGCCCTCCAAGCTTATCTACACTTCGAAGCAACCGGGCTTCGGCTACATTGCGTTCCCGTTCCAACTCTTTCTGGGTTGGGCCATTTTTCTGCAAATCTGCCAGTTCTTCGTCAATTGCTGCCTCAATCTGCTCCGGCCGCACACCCTGCCGGGCGGTGACCTGAATGAAGAAAACCGATCCCAGCGCTAACGAGTATTGCTCCGCGTGGATGTCCTGCGCAATTTGCTTATCATGCACCAGATGCTGATAGAGACGGCTCGCTCGGGAACGGCCGCCACCCAGGATTCGTCCCAGCAGATGCTCGGCAGCATCACCTGGTTTGAAGATCGGATCGGTGATCCACCCTATGTACACACGTGGAAGCGTAATTTTGTCGGTCACAACAATTCGGCGTTCTGAATTGATATGGGGCGGAGTGGCAGATATTTTCGGTACTGGTGCGCCGGCTGGAATCGGTCCGAAATATTTTTCCACAAGTTGCTTTACCTGAACTTTATTGATATCACCTGCAATGACCAGACTGGCATTGTTGGGAGCGTAATACAGCTTGAAAAATTCGCGAACATCATTGAGCTGTGCGGCTTCGATGTCCGCATGAGAACCGATTACGTGAGCGTGGTAAGGATGGTCCTGCGGAAAAAGAGTATGGAATAATGCCTCATCGGCAAGACCGTAAGGTTCATTGTCGACTACCTGACGGCGCTCATTGCGCACTACGTCACGTTGGCTGGCGAGTGTGGCTTCATTCAGAGATCCAAGCAGAAAACCCATGCGGTCGCTTTCCAGCCACAAAGCTTTTTCCAGTTCATTCGAAGGCACTGTTTCGAAGTAGTTGGTACGGTCAAACTCGGTAGTGCCATTGATGTTTGTTGCGCCCGCAGCTTCCAGATATTTGAAATGCGCTCTTTCCCCTACATGCGCCGATCCTTCAAACATCAGGTGTTCGAATAAGTGCGCGAAGCCCGTGCGGCCTTGTTTTTCATTTGCAGGCCCCACGTGATACCAGATATTCACTGCCACAACAGGAAGACGGTGGTTCTCAGAGAGAATAACCTCGAGCCCATTTTTTAATTTATATTTTTCATATGGGATGCCGGCAACAATGGTACTGTGTGTCGCGTTCGCTATACTGGCCTCTTTCACCGGGCCGGAGCTGGTTTGCGCCATAATACAACCGGCTGAGATGCACATCCACAATACGATTATTAGCCTGATCATTTGTTTCAACAGCATGTCTCTTTCTCCTGAGAAGCTCGTCGAGGTGCATTAGTTTATCAGGATTAACACGGCAAAAAACCTTCCTATATGCGTGTTAAGGCCTTTTACATTGCTTGCGAAAGCTCTTGACTTGGAGTTGACTTCAACTCATAGAATGGCTTTTCTTTTTCAGGAGGTTCTATCGTCATGGGCTCGTCAAAGACAGTTCCTGTCATAGCGGGATCAGCCAAACAAGAAAGTCCTTGCGTCTGCAATTTTCACGTGTTCAGCGAAATCGAAAAACAGCGGCATTCAGAATTGATGCAGAAGTTGAAAGACGCGACGATAGAGACCATTGAAACCGCCAATGGGTTTACCTTCCTGCTGAAGCCGGAATTAGTAGCAGTTACAGAAGTAGCAGAATGGATAAACTACGAACGCCATTGCTGCTCTTTTTTCAATTTCCAGATCGAAATCCACGCGGAAGACCCGAGAATCCGGTTGCAATTGTATGGTGGAACCAAAGTTAAGGAATTTCTCCGTCCGGACGTGGAACAAAATACCGTTTTCGATCCGAAGTTCTAGCCGGATCTGCACCAAGAGCTTATAACCCTGCAGGTGATCGCCGGCAGGTATTGAAATGACTGGCCTCTGCCGCACTCACGGGACTTCATAAACTGATTCAAGGATCTTATCGTGCCCCTAAAGCGGGTTGTAATCACGGGAATTGGCTTAGTCACTCCTGCGGGATGCACCATCCCGCAGTTCATGGAATCTATCTACAAGGGGCATTCGGCTGTTAAAGCAATAAAAGACCCTCGCTTTTCCAAATGCAGAACTCAACTTGCAGCCTCTGTGGAGGACTTCGATTCACAAAATTTGCTAACCGAAAAAGAGAAAAGCCGTTTGGATCGTGGGGCGCAAATTGGTTTGGTGGCTGCCAGTAAAGCATTAGCTGATGCTGGTCTACCGGCTGCAGATCCTCTCGCTAGCAATCGCGAGATGGGAACTGTAATCGGTATTGGAACCGGTAGCGTGCATGCCGTAGAAAAGATTTACGAAGAGAGTTTCAACCATCAGAGATCTTACGGCCTGGGCGTCCCTATGGCGATGTGTCACTCAACCGCCGCCCACATTTCGATTAAGTTTGGATTAAGAGGATACGTTCTCACGGTTTCAACTGCGTGCTCTTCTGGTGCTGCAGCGATTGGAGTCGCGTTTCATGCCATACAGTCCGGCAGTTCACCAAGAATCCTGGCGGGAGGTGTCGATGCCTCACTGACGCCCAGCCAAATGGCGATTTGGGATACATTGCGTGTTCTTTCGGCCTGTAATGATTCTCCCGCTAAGGCTATTAAACCTTTCAGCCGGAACCGGGATGGTTTGGTATTAGGAGAAGGTGCTGCCCTGCTGGTGCTGGAAGAACTCGGCTCTGCGCTCCAGCGGGGCTGCAGGATATATGGTGAAATCATAGGTTTTGGGTCTTCATCGGATGCTTCACACATCACCCGTCCCTCTGTGGAAGGTGAAACTCTGGCAATAACTCGCGCATTGCAATCAGCAGGCATCCAGCCACAAGACGTTGATTACATCAACGCCCATGGCACAGCCACGCAGTTCAATGACCGTACTGAAACGGAAACTATCAAACAAGTCTTCGGTGATTGTACAGTCCCCTTAAGTTCTATCAAACCGATCACTGGACACATGCTGGGCGCAAGTTCAGCAGCCGAGTTTGCCGCCTCGGTTTTGGCTCTACAGGAAAACCTGATGCCCCAAACCATAAACTATGAAGAACAGGATCCAGAATGCGACCTGGACTATATAGTCGAAGGTCCTCGCTCGGCCAATTTAAATATTGTCATGTCGAATTCTTTTGCTTTCGGCGGCCATAATGCGGTACTTATTGCTAAACGTTTCGATAGGGGGATCTATGGAACATACATTTGAATCGATACAAAGCAGAATAATAGCGATCGTCGCCCAAACATTGAAGGTAAAACCTGCCGATTTCAATGTCGATACCAGCTTAGTAGAAGAGTTGGGTGCGGACTCACTCGATGCACTTTCGATTGCGTTGGATGTCGACGAGGAATTTGGAATTCAAGTGGACGACGCAGAACTCCGTAAGTTCAATACTTGCAATGACATTGTTGCAGCGGTTGTGCGGCATCTGAAAATAGTTTCTTTTCCAGTCCTCTAGCATGGGCTGATCCCGGTCCAATCTATATTATTAATTTCAACTTTCCCGAAATGGAACGTCTAGAAAATTATTCTTGACTTAAGCTGAACTTTAAGTTCTACAATCCCCTTCTGTAGTTTAAAAAAAAACATCAGCAACCAACTGTGCCGCGTATTGAAAATACATACACGACACTTTATGACGAACTCACGCGATTTCAATACTCGGCTCCCTGAAATCATTCCTTATGGATTTGAAGTCGGGGACAATCGGCAATAAATTTCAAACCTTATACCTATTTTCGGAGGTAACCCGTGGCTACCACGCAAGATGTAACCTTTAATCCCGATAATGCCGAATTGACCGCTGAAGCTATTGCAAAACGGCGACAGGAAGTGCGGCCGGTTGATCGCGTCATTTTCGGAGTTTCCGGGTTGTACGGCCTATCCAGGAGTAGTGTTAAAATGCCACTCAGCCGGACAGAGGCATTTGATTCAGGGCAGGTATGCCTTCAAGGTGATTCCGATGCTGACCCATTTCGAAGCATTGGGATCGTTGAGTTTTCCAAATTAAAACTTAAAATCAGGTATGCCGTTCAAGCTGTCTTTCCGGGACTTTATTCACTAGTTACCTCTGGACGCTTTGATCCGGCTTTGCTCAATCCCATCCGCGCTGAAGCTACCGATGAATGTACAGTATTACCGGATTACCACGGCTGGCGCGCTCTAGGATGTTTGGAGTTCTTGCCGGGTTCATTATGGGCAGGCGCCCACGGTGGTTGAGATGGCAGGATAACCTCCAGTTTGGAGGATGCGATCACAGTATTAGCGGAGAATCGCCCTGTTCAAGTCGCTTATAGTACAACTTTCCTGATCAACTGGCCAGAGCATCTGGGCGGAAATCAAGTAAAGGTAGATTTTGACGGCACTATGACGCTTGTGCCACTCATGTTGAGTGATTAAACTGACTGCTTTGCATGGTTAAAGATGATCCCCTATCTGCGAAACTCCAAGCCTTGGTTTGCGTTTTTGGTACATCTGCGTGGTATTCACGACGCAGACCGGGTTGGGGTTGGCAAGTTTCTGCGTGCCTACAGTCAAAACTATAATGAGTTTGTGAATAAGCTAGAAAGTCTTCCTGCAGTTGTTTCAAGTGAGATAAGGTTCCGTTCTACTGCTATTTGCGGTGAAGTAATATGTATCAACCGTCTTCCGGAACGCATGATAGTACCGGAAGCGCGCCATGATGTTGTCTCTGCTGCTCAACTGGCTATTAATCGGGGCGCAAAAGTTATAGGTTTAGGCGCATTGACTGCGCCTGCCACTGGTGGCGGACTTGCGATTGTCCGACACCTGCCAAGCAATGTAACAGTAACCAATGGAAATGCTCTTACGGCAGCCATGGTACATTCTAATACCGTGGCTGCTGCCCACTATTTATGCGGAACAGATGCAGCTAAGGTAAGCGTCGCCGTTGTGGGGTGTACTGGTTCTGTCGGCAATGCGCTCACTTACCTTCTAGCGCGCGACGGATTCCAGCTCATTCTGATTGGGCGTAATCAGCAACGCGTAGAGCGAGAGTTTACTGATATTCCAAAAGCGGTGTGCTCTGGCGACATAACTGATATTAGAAATGCAGATATCGTTGTGCTCTTGACAAGTGATCCAACCGCCTTGATCATGCCCGAATTGCCTCGTAAAGATTGCATCATTATTGATTGTGCACAGCCTGCGAATATTCCGCACCACTCTTATGTAGAATTCCGGAAACGAGGTATATCAGTCGTGGAAGGCGGGATGGTCCGCATTCCTGAGTATTCGAGTACTGACGATTTCGGATTTTCATGCCGCACTGATACTTTCGCCTGCCTGGCTGAAACGTATCTGTTTGCCAGGTCCGGCATCCGCGAACATTCGGTGGGCAGATGTCATGCTGATCCCGCTCTGAGGATGAAAAATCTTGCGGAACGCTTTGGTATTCAGCCAAGACCTTTGGATTTTTCTCTCTCTGCCGCGTGACTTGCCATATCATGGATCTTGAGCTTGTCTGATAATCTCACTCCCTCCTAATCTGTAGCGACTAGGAATATCAATGCACTGATTGCGCTTTGATGTAGCGGACCTGTGATCTTCAGGATCGCCAGGCAAACTCGATTGAGTCAGCACCGAGTCTGGTTCCGAGCGAGGATTGGCTCCTCAACGCTACGAGTTGCTCGCCTCACCAGACTGCCTCATGAGTTGGACCACATGCCACCAACAGCCATTGCCATTTGCAAAACACCAAATTAGGTGTCGGAATTTCATCTTTCTTGCAATGGAATGTGCCTCTATTGCAAGTCATTGCTCATGCAAAAAGCAAAGAAGGAACGCGGTCGCTCATGTCGGCGTCGGGCGTTTCGCGCGTTGCATCTCAGGTGTAGCGGAACGCCTTGAGCTGCGGTGCCCGGATTGCATCGAGGAGCACAAGTTGGCGCGCTTCGCACCTGATCAGCAAGATAAGCCTGAACAGTTTCCTTGACTTCGATCACTCTCGGAATTCCGCACGTCGCTTGAGTTCACGCGCCAGCCGTTCCGCCTTTTTTCCCCGTTGCGAGTATTGGCTGGCCGACGATCAGCCTGCCATCATCAAGTGTTCCTTGTTATCCATTTCGGACAGAGGCAGCCGATGCTAGATGTGAGTGTACGCGCAAGGCGAGTAATGACGCGTGTAAACAGAAAGCATTTTCGATCACCGCTGTCGGGTCGGTTGCTCGATTCGAGCAAGTACTCTGGAAGTGATTGATTCTAGGTGGGTAAAGATGGTGGACCTGGTCGGGATCGAACCGACGACCTCTTCCATGCCATGGAAGCGCGCTCCCAGCTGCGCCACAGGCCCACAGTACGGCTCCTCTATTCTCGCTGACCGGAATGCATTCGTCAAACCAAAGGTGTTGGGGGACGTCCAACAGGAAGGACTTTTTTTGATAAAAATGGAACCAAATGGCTAAATTTTCGTCTTGTATATAAGGAAAACGATAAACTTTAATTACATTTCTTTCGATTAGATATGCAGATTTCAACTCCAGCAACAGAGGACACTTCATCGAAAGTGGCCGCTCCCACCCGTCAGGGCGTGGACGGGCAGTCGCGTCGGCGTGTGTCTTTAAAAGAGCCGATGATGATCGCCCTGGAAACTTTGCGCTCGCACAAGCTGCGCTCTTTCCTCACCCTTCTGGGTGTGATCCTCTCGGTTTCCACTTTGATCATTGTGGTTTCCATGGTCCAGGGCGCCAACAAGTACGTGGCGGAGAAGGTAGCTAACTTCGGCTCCAACGTTTTTCTGGTAAGCCGCTTCCCGATAATTACCAGCGCAGAGATGTTCGTGAAGCTCTCACGCAGCAATAAGAACATCACGTGGGAAGACTATGAGTACGTCCGCGACAATATGAAGCTTGCGGAGGCCGTGGGCCTGGAAGCGCACCATAATGGCGTGGTGAAATATAAGACAGAGACGATAGAAGACATTGACGTTCGCGGCGTCACCGCAAACATGGGCGGCATTGATACTGAAGAGCCCGTGCTGGGGCGCTACATCACTGATCCGGATGACGTGCATCGGGCGAACGTAACAATGATCGGGAATGACGTGGCCAAGCGATTTTTTGCCAGCGTCGACCCGTTGGGCAAGTCGATTTACATCGATGGAGAAGCCTACGAGGTGGTGGGTGTGGCCAAGGAAATGGGCAGCGCCTTTGGCCAGTCGCAGGATAGCTTTGTTTACATTCCCGTTCAGACGTGGCGCAAAGTTTACGGCAGCAACGTCTCCATGAACATCAACGTGAAAGCCGCGGCCGCCGATCTGATGCAGCCGGCTGAAGACGAAGCCCGCGTGTTGATGCGCGCACGCCGGCACCTGAGCGGAAAACAGGATGACACTTTTGGCGTGGTGGAACCTTCTGCCATCATGGATCTTTACAACAATCTTACCGGCTCGCTGGCCAGCGGATCGATCTTTGTGGTGGGAATTTTCATGGTGATCGGCGGCATTGTAATCATGAACATCATGTTGGCCAGCGTGACTGAAAGAACGCGCGAGATCGGCGTTCGAAAGTCCCTTGGGGCCACCCGGCGCGACGTCTTGATGCAGTTCCTGGTGGAATCTGCCGTTATGGCGACGATTGGCGGCGTAATGGGCGTTATGACGGCGGCCGTAATCTCATTTATTGTCGGCCATCTCACTCCGTTTCCCATGGACTTGCCGATTCGCTGGGTCATCATCGGCGTTCTTGTTGCGACTTCTGTCGGAGTTTTCTTTGGCGTCTACCCCGCTTACAAAGCTTCCAAGCTGAATCCGATTGAAGCCTTGAGGTTTGAAGCATAACTATGACTCACTCCAACATGGTGATGGAAGATGTGAAGATGGCGCTGGAGACCATTCGCACCCATAAAGTCCGTTCGTTTCTCACCGTGCTGGGTGTGGTGATTGGGACCATGGTGGCGATCCTGGTCGCGTCAGTTCTGCTGGGTGTGGAAAAAAACGTGCAGGATTCTCTCAATGAATTCGGCGTCGATAATTTGTTCGTTTTAAAATTCGATCCTGGGATCCGTTTTGGCCGGCTATCTCCGGAAGAACGCACACGCAAGCCGCTGACGTATGAAGACGGCATCGCAGTCAAGGAAGAGCTGCCGGCGGTAAAGGACGTAGTCATCGAAATTTTTCCACGCATCGGCCAGGGCCCCCAGCCGATCCGCACAGCGCGTTACAAGAGCCACGAACTCACAAACATCGTCTTTCGCGGGATGACTTCCAGCTACGCGGAGGTGGTGAATGGCCACATGAAGGAAGGCCGGTTTTATACCGAGCAGGAAGATCTTCATCGTGCTGACGTTGTGGTGATTGGCTATGACGCGGAGAAAAGCCTCTTCCCGGACGAAACCGCCGAAGGCAAGCAGTTGCTGGTGGATGGCAATCTCTACACCGTGATCGGCGTGTTCGATAAAAAGAAGAGCACGCTGAACCAGGCCGGTGATGTGGAAGTATTCATTCCCTTCCGAACTTACAAAAAACATTATCCACAGGACGATGAGATTGCTCTGATTGCAGGGGCCTATCCTGGAATGAAGGACGTGGCGGAAGACCAGATTCGCGGACTCTTACGCACTCGTCGCCGCGTGCCGCCTAACAAGCCGGACACTTTTGGCATCAGCAGCGCCGAGCAACTTGGTGTCCAGTTCCGTGACATTATGAAAGGCATCTTCCAGTTGGTGGTGTGCGTGGTTTCAGTGGGACTGCTGGTGGGCGGCGTGGGCGTAATGAATATCATGCTTATGTCAGTTACAGAGCGTACGCGAGAAATTGGCGTGCGGAAAGCCATTGGCGCGCGCAAGCGCGATATCAGCTTTCAATTCATTACTGAGGCCATAACGCTCACCGGCATTGGGGGATTCCTGGGCGTTATCTTGTCTCTGATCTTCAGCTTCCTGATGCAGCTCGCGCATTTTCCGTCATCGGTGCCGATCTGGGCGATCCTGCTCGCGCTCGCGGTGGCGTCCAGCGTGGGATTGTTCTTTGGAATTTATCCTGCAGTCAAAGCGGCACGGCTGGATCCAGTGACGGCACTGAGATACGAATAAGCAGCTAGAAATTAGCAAATGGCAATTGGCCCTTTTCTTTTAACGCAGTGTCCCCATATCGCAAAGATATGACACGTGGATATTTACCCAATACTGATGGTAGTTATATTGGCTCTTGCCACGTTTTGGAGTTTCAGAAAAACGGCTAAGTACTGAATTGATCTGCGCGCTCTTTGCTAGCTGCTTTTTTCAGAGGAAATCTGCGGCGACGAACTCTTCTGTGACTGCTCTTTCACAAACCCATACGGACAATGTCTGCAGCCGGAGCGGCAGCAATATCCGCGTTCGAGTAAATATTTAGCCGTAAAGACCCAGTTCCCTTTTTCCAGGTAATAATCTTCGCCTTCCACCAGATCGGCGCCGCTCATACTCTGCCTGCCATGCTCAGAATCGGTGTCTCAGGCGTATCCACCAGCACGCCATCTTTAAAGCTCAGGTACTTGCCTGATATCGCAGGCACGCGATCTCCGGGTACTACGATTCCGGCAAGATTTAACGGATCGGCAGCAGATATGGTGACAATCTCACCGGACGGCGGAATGCTTTTCATCGCCCGCAAAGATTCCACGGCCACCGGCAAGGCAAACTGCTCGCCAATAAAGCCGCTGATAAAGCGTCCGCCGCGGATTTCGCCGCGATCTTCAAGCCGGCGGAAAGAGATCAGCAGGTCACGCCAGCGTGGCAGCATGCTTTCGCGCACCAGCAGTTCGCGGAAGACTACGCCGTAACGCTCCAGAAGCACGCGGCAGACTGACTCAATTGCTCGACCACTGTCTTCTCCATGCGGTGGATACAAAAGTGACCACCGTCCCGCGCTGTGGCGCGGACGATTGCTCTTGCCGCTTCCCTGCCCTGAGCGTCGTTTGGGGTCGATCAGGGCACGCAGGTTATCGAAGCCATCGGCGGTAACCAGGCCAGCGGCGACAAGTTCCCACAAGGCGGTTTCAATTTCAGCTTTCAGCTTGCTCGTACCGCGCACAATATCGGCAAAAAACGATGCGCCGCGCGAATGCAGGAAACTAAGCACCTCACGTGCGCCTGCGCCAAGCCCGCGAACTTCCTGCTCGGCGTCACGATGCGCCGATTTGACGCTGGGCAGCGCCATCCATTCAGCTTCATCGCGGACAAAAAACGTTATGGGAGCAACGCTCGTGGGCACTACTCTGCGTCCTCCGCCGGACGAATCTTCCAGCATTGCCGGGTGAGGTGTAAGCCGCCCCCAACCTACAGCGCCGGTCAGGCAAAGCTGATCAAGCACCTGCGGATCGTAATTGCTAATGCGTCGCGCAAGAATGTGGCGCTCCCACGCGCTCGCGGGAATTTCAAAGCCCTGTAACTGCCGCAGCACCTGTAGCGTACCGTGCTCAGAGCGCGCCTGTGTGCCTGGTGCAATATGCTGCCAGCGCAACAGCCAGCGCATAAAGGTGGCCGATGTCACCGGTTCAATCTGTTTGCGTAGCGTGCCCAAAGTCAGCCGATGAATTCGCGCCAGCAGACGACGCTCGCACCACTGTGTCTCTTCACCCAATGTCTTATCAAAAGTTCCGCGCAGGATCAGGCCGGTAGTCTCGATGCGCACCAGTGTCTTGTCGATCTCAGCGACAGGTAAATGCAATAGCGCGGCCAATGAAGTAGCGGTGGTAGGCCCCAGATGCGTGAGCCATCCGGTGAGCATTGCTTTGAGCGCATCTTCCCGCGAAGGCGCTTCACCTTCAACCACCGGCATCTGGTCTTCAAACTGCGCTTCTGGATAAATTGCCATAAAGGCCTTCGCTTTTTCAGCAGAGACCCAGAAATATGTGCCCATCGCAGGCGAGGGCGCTTGCGGTCCAAAATCATTGTGGAGCGCAGCCGCCCCCGGCTGCGTTGACATAGCTTCTGGTACTCGTGCTCGCGTTGCGCGATTTGATTCGCGCAACGATTCAAAGAACCCCAACCACGCTTCTGCAGGAGTGCGGCCATCGGGCGGCACAAAGTTTTCCGGCAGCGCAATCAATGTGTGCAATGTGTCAGCCAGTTCGTCACTATCGCGCACGTCAGGCCACGCATCGGCCTTGACTTCCGCAATCGCGGCCGGATCAAGCGCCCCAACTTCTTGCAAGACTGACTCAGGTAAGGTGCGGCGCATCTCTACGGCGCGAGCGCGACGTTCCTCTAAAGGAGCATCGTCCAGGTACGCGTAGGGATTGCTATTCAGAATCTCATGGGAAAAAACCGAAGGCACCGGCGTATCCACGGCGATGCATTTGATTTCGCCCGAACGCATCTTGCGCAGGACATCTTTCAGCCCTTCAAGATCCAGCGCTTCCTGGAAAATATCTTTCATCACTTCGCGCAACAAAGGATGGTCGGGGACGACGATTGGGCCGTCAGCATTTTCCTGGCATGCAGCAACATCCGGAAACACTGAGGCCAGCAGATCAGCTGAACGCGTGCGTTGCACCTGGAGCGGAATCTTTTTGCCATTCCAGTAACGCAACAAGGCTAGCGCGCGGTTTGCGTCCCAGCGCCAGCGCGTTTCCAGCAACGGAGAGAGAAGCGCCGCTTGCTGCAAAACTTCCTTCACCGTGTTTTCATGGAGGAAATGGAAAACATCGGCCAGCGGGAAGCTATGCTGCTCAGCCAAAGAAATATTTACGCCGTTGTCTGTGGCGGCCGCCTGCAATTCAAAGTTGAATGAGACACAAAAGCGCTTGCGCAGCGAGAGTCCCCAAGCCTTGTTGATGCGCGCGCCAAACGGTGCATGAACAACCAGCTGCATGCCGCCGCCTTCATCAAAGAAACGTTCAGCAATCACGGTATCGGTTGTGGGCACAGCGCCCAGCACTGTCCGCCCCGTCACAATGTATTCAATGGCCTGCTCCGCTCCTGAATCGTCCAGCCCGCACTCGCTCTTGAGCCACTCCACGGCAGTTAACACTTCCGGCGATTTCTGATTGACGAAGCCTGGCACCGTGTGAGGAGTGAGATCGCTGATCTTCTGGCGCAGTTCACCGATCTGCCGGGAAAGTTCTTTGGTGCGTCCTGGAGCTTCACCCAACCAGAAAGGAATCGATGGAGGCGCACCGTGTGCATCTTCTACCAGAATGCGCCCCGCCGCTTCCACGCGCCGTATGCGCCAGCTCATGTTTCCTAGCAGAACAATATCGCCTTTGAGGCTTTCTACGGCAAAATCTTCATGCAGCGTGCCGACCACCGTCCCTTCCGGCTCGGCGACAACGGTATAGAGCGCGGTTTCAGGAATCGCTCCGCCATTCATAATGGCGATCATGCGCGCACCGCGACGGGCTTTCAGCCGCTTGTTCACACGGTCGCGAAAGAGATATGCGCCAAATCGTCCCCGCTGGGACGCAATGCCATCGCCCAGCATCGTCAGCAGATCGTCAAAGTCCTTACGCTCGAGCTGGCGATAAGGATAGGCGCGCTTCACCAGCGTAAAGAGTTCATCCTCGCCCCATTCTTCAGCGGCGCAAATCGCCACAATCTGCTGCGCCAGAATGTCGAGTGGAGCGTCAGGAATTATCAGGCGGTCAAGCTCGCCGTGATGGATAGAGCGTACCAGCGCCGCACATTCGATCAGCTCGTCGCGCGTAGTCGGAAAGAAGCGGCCTTTGGGAACAGCACCGCGCCAGTGGCCGGCTCGGCCAAAGCGCTGGAGTGACACGCCGATGGAACGCGGTGAACCAATGTGCAGAGCCAGGTCAACGTGACCAATATCGATTCCCAGTTCCAGTGAAGCGGTTGCCACCAGAACTTTCAGTTCGCCGTTCTTGAGTTTGCTTTCCGCGTCCAGACGCAGCTTGCGCGCCAGGCTGCCATGATGCGCGCCAACAACGTCTTCACCCATGCGTTCAGCCAGGTTAAAAGAAACGCGCTCTGCCAGGCGGCGCGTGTTCACAAAAACCAGCGTTGAACGGTGCTGCTGCACCAGTTCACAAATGCGGTCATAAATCTCATCCCATAGTTCGTTACTCGCAACCGGCCCAAGTTCCTGACCCGGCACTTCGATTGCGAGGTCCATCTGTCGCTTGTGGCCGACATTGACCACAACCGGATCAGGGCGATGGTTGCCAGTAAGAAAGTGGGCCACGGTTTCAATTGGTTTCTGCGTTGCGGAAAGGCCAATCCGCACTGCGCGCTTTTCAGTCAGCGCATCCAAACGTTCAAGCGAAAGAGTGAGATGAGCGCCGCGCTTGTCGTCGGCCACGGCGTGGATTTCGTCCACGATGATGGTGTTTACGTCCGTAAGAATTCCGCGGCTCTTCTGGGCAGTGAGCAGAATGTAAAGGGATTCCGGCGTGGTCACCAAAATGTGCGGAGGCCGCTTCAGCATCCGCTGGCGCTCTTGCATCAGCGTGTCACCGGTGCGGACGGCTGCGCGAATTTCCGGCATCAACAAGCCTTTTTCTCCGGCCAGCGCAGTGATCTCACCCAGTGGGCCTTCCAGGTTTTTCTGGATATCGTTGCCCAGGGCCTTCAAAGGAGAGATATAAAGAATTTCAGTACGGTCAGTAAGATCGCCGCTCAGGGCCTTTCGCACCAACCGGTCAATGCAGATCAGAAATGCTGCAAGCGTCTTGCCAGAACCCGTAGGCGCAGAGATTAATGTTGTGCGCCCGGCAAGAATATGCGGCCACCCCTGCTCCTGTGGTTCAGTAGGCGTGCCGAATTTATTGATGAACCATTCCTGCACCAGGGGGTGGGCCCAAGTCAGGGACTCAGGGACGGGGGAAAGCATCTGCAGATTATAGCAGTTTCGTTAAAGATTCGCCAGCGAATGGGTAGCCCAGCTATACCGTTCCGGCTTGCGCCATCGGCGACTGATTTGTTGCAGTCAGCTTTTTCTCGGCAAGCTCGAGCAATTTCCGGTGATCTTCTATTATGAGGTCTTTTCGATTCCGGACCTCATCCAAGGCAAGCCATACGCGCCCGCGTTTGCGTTCGATCGGTCTTTCCTGCTTTAGGAATTCCATCAGGTAGAACTGGACCTTGATCTGCTCATCGTCGAGCATGAAAGCGGACTCGCCCAATGGGTCTTTGCCTTGAATGCCGGCCCACACTCCGCTCTCTTCGCGGACTTCGCGGACCGCCGTCTCCTGCAAGCGCTCTCCCGGATTCACGTGCCCTTTGGGCAACACCCATTTCTTGGAATCGTCTGTAGCTTGCACCAGAAGATACTCGATCTTGTCCTTTACTCCGTCTTTGGAAGCACCGACACGCGTCCGCCGGTAGACCACGCCGCCGCCGTGGGTGAATCCTTCGGCCGGGAAGGCCGCTTGGGCGCGGTAGCCGTCCTTGCGCTGGCTCTCCAGCGTGATGACGTACCAGTAGGCCTGGTTCGTGGCTTTCAGGCGCTGGTCAAAATATCTCCAGAAAGCCAAAGCCAGAAGGACCAAAAATGCCAGAAGAAGCATCACAAAGGCGACCGCATGAGCGTGCCGATGGGTCCACAGATTCACCGGAAAAACGATGCACAGCACGACGAACAGGCTGCGGAAGAACTTGGAGTCGGCCTCGAAGCGCTGGACGGAGGCAAGGGCTTCTGGATGGTCCAGAGTCAATTGGGACTTGGCCCACTGAAAAGCATTGATTGAAGCGGAGGCATTGAGCGGATCGAGATAGTATTCCTTGATCTTCACAGCCTGGCGGACCGGTTGGGGCACATTCTTTTTGATGATGGCCCTGGCCAGCAGCCTCGCACAGAAGGGGGAAAGCTCCTTGCCGCCTGCTATGTTCGCGATCTGCTCCGCGAAAGTCGCCGCTTTGACCCGGTCATACACATAGTCATCGAGCGGAGAGCCGATCAGGAAAATAAAATGGCCCAGCAGGTAGCTTACGATAAGGAAGATGGCGAGTTCGTCCGCTCCCGGCTTATATTCCAGCAATCGCCAAAGAGTAGCTTTCACAAAAAACGTGAGCACGACGCCCGGCAGAAGCACGGAAAAGAAGTCGATTACGCCAATAAAAAATTTCTGCGGCTCAAAGCCCATGATTGTTCCTCTTCAGCGCCAGGACGCACTGAAAACTAGACCAAGATCAGGACCCAGTCAAGGAAGAAACAACCCGGATAGCTATTTCGCCGCCACCGCCGCTTGCTGGGTCTTATACACAGGCACCACCAGCGCTTCTTCAACCGTAGGTATCTTCCAGTCGAGCAGCTTCACGCGCCATTCTTCGGCTGGGCCTTTAGCGTTGGCTTTCTGATCCGCGGTTATGAGCAATCGGATAGAAACAGGGTTCATGAAATCCTGCTCAAGCTCAGCAGCGGCGTCATGATATTTCTTCTGTGCCAGCAGCACAGTACCTGCAGCCCCGCTGTAAGTTCTTTGAATGCTAATGGAGCCCGAGCTTGCCATTTTCTGCAGCTCTGCCAGCAACTTCTGCGCGGTGCCCAGGTCCTTGCGGGCAACGGCATGTTCCACCCGGACGCGCAAAATGCGCGCACGCTCCTCATCCAGGTCGGCCTGGGCGACTGCGTCTTTGTTGGCGGCCAGCACTGACTCGGCCTGGTCCAGTTCCTTCGCAGCCGTATCGTGATCGGCCTGGTACATGGCCATAATACGATAGGCACGCGCTTCCCACACCCACTGTCCCATGGCGTGGGCGCTCTCAGCCGCTTGATGGTAGGCCTTGTCAGCGTCCTCATATTTTTGTTCGCGCAGGTAGGTCATGGCAGACTTCTGCAGATATTCCGCTTTAAGGCCGTTGCCGGGCGCTTCCTGAATGGCCTTGGCATACTCCGTACGCGCCCGTTCCTCCTGACCCATCACCGCGTATGTCTCACCCAGCTCTTTCTGCGAGATATAAAAGGTCGGATCGATCTTCAGGGCGATGTGATATTGCTCCAACGCATCGTCAAAGCGTC
>DASXKZ010000035.1:0-4567 GCA_036496525.1 Candidatus Angelobacter sp. | reverse complement strand
GTCGCGGTGAAACATAGCGAAGGGGGCGGCTTCGGCAAATTTATGAAAATGGGTTCGATGGCGGCTAACATGACGCCGATGGGAGCAATGGCTCACGGCATGGGCGGAATGGTCGCGGCGCAAGCTGCTTCCCAGGTTGCTTCGCAGGTCGCGCAGCAACAGGCCATCAACCAACTGGCAGGATTCAACGGACAGATCAAATCAAAAGATGATGTGACCGTTCAATATCAACTTGTCGCTGCTGGGCAGACTACGCCGCTGGTGCAGAACTCTCTGCAAGGCAAAGCCAAGTCCAATGGAGAAGATGTCCTGACACCTCTGCTCACCCAAGCTGCTACAGATGTATTAACCAAGGTCAGCCAGAAGTAATTGCTGTCGCAAGCGGGCGGGACGATGGGGGATCGTACCGCCTGCACTGCCACGAAAATCGAAGTCATCATGCTATGCCTGTTCTCCAGATGCCGCTCGCACCTATCGAAAGAAGATGCCAGGCTGGCGCTCGTTCTTTTATTTGTCTCTAGTTCCTTTCTAGCCCCCGCGCAGGAGAGCGTTGCCGATCCAGCCCCTGGCACCCGCACCGGATTCACCATCAACGTTCAGGTCATTACTAAGTCCGAATTTGCTGGAGGTGGTGTCGGCCTGCAACATCAGCGTTCATACAACGATGAACATGGAATTGATATCCCCGTCACCATCGGCCAGGACGGCTCATTCCAAGGCTCCGGAAGCGGTTCCGATAGCGGCACTGCTGACCTTACTGCTCGTGGCATAAACGGCGACAGCAAGTTTGGTAACACCTTGTCCATTTTTGCTTCTGGCACAATCGAGGCAGGCGATTGCAGCGCGATCCCCTGTACGGCGAGCATCATGCATTTAACACTGTCCGGAATGACTTCCCAACAAAACACCATTGCTCATGTCAGGGCAGGGAATATGAACCGTACCTACGGCGACGTAACTCCAGGTAAGTCCGGCACTGTAATCGTGGATTTGCCAGCCGCAGTCGGCGGAAAGATTGAGCAGGTGCTGTTTTCTAACACGATCACTACTTCGATCATGCTGGTGACTATCACTGACGAAACCATCGTGCCTCCGAATGATCCTCAAAAGCCTCCGCCGCAACAACGCCCGCCAGGCTTGCCACTGGGGCCGCCCGATGGTGCTGGCGATGATGGAGGATCCAATAGTGGCGGGGCGGGAAGCGGTTCCAGTGCTAGCGGAGGGAGAAGTGGTAGTGGTGCAGGCGCAGACAGCAGCAGTATTGGGATTGTGATACCTGGATTGGAAAATGGCATACCGCCGGCTACATCCCTACAATCTGCGGTGGTGATCCACATCGATGAAGTGATTCATACTGCGGATGCCATCCCATTGAATTCGTTCCAGACTCCAGCCATTATCAGCATCAACGAGGCCATTCACGTGGGAGATGCGACGTCGCCATCGCCAAGCGTAGTTATCAACTTGAACGAAACGGTTCATGTCGGCGACAGCAATGCCCCGAGTCCGGCCGCGCTGATCAATCTTAGTGAATCTCTCCACGTCGCCGACGGCAGTGCTACAACACGCTCGACAGATATTATTTTAGCGGAGACGGTCCACGTGGGGGATGCGAGTACGTCTTCAGCTGCTGCACCCCCGCCGAAACTTCAAAATCCTAAAATTGGCCACCCTTGATGGACGACGGGACGATGCTGCAAATCAAGAGAAAGTGAAGGTAATGGTGATCTGAATAATCTGGCCGGCACTTACAGGAACAGGTGTGCTCAAAGCTGCATGAGAAAAGGTTTCATATCCGAGGAAAGTCGGGGTTGAACCGTACTGGGCGCAAGTTGTGGGTATTGCCGTAGCTGTTCTTTTACAGTGGGCCAATCCAGTTTCAACTACCACCACCGATGAGTTGAACATTGCGGCGACACTTCCCTTGAGAATCAGCTGTGCACTTCCGTTGCTGTTTCCTGGTGTTGCGGTGGTTACCGTCAAATTATTGCTCATAACGCCTTGATCATTTGTTTCACTGATCACGCATTTTTCCTGAGGGTTGGTCAACCCTGATCCGCAGGCGCCGGCCTGTCCACCATCCGTGAGATAGATCACCCAATCTCCAGGGATAGAAGTTCGGCCCAGGAACTCGGTAAGTAGAGTTGTGCCAGGCTGGGCCAAAGCGTTCTCGAATTCGGTGTGGGACACCAGCGTGCCATCTGCTTTTCGCACGTCGATGATCCAGTGTCCGTGGACTTTAAACGTACTCTGAAACTGTTCCGATGCTGGTTGTGCCTGTTGCGCGGCAGTGCTTAGCGCCAGCAGTAGTATTGAACCCATTATCGATAATGATTTCCTCATCCGAAGAACCTGCATATTGCCTCCTGTGGAATATGGGCAAAAGTATTTTTGTAAAGCTTAGGGTCTTTCATGTCTTTCTCGATGCAAAACTCGGAATTCGTCCCTACTTCTTAAAGGCGAAAACAAAGCATCAGGTTGGCTCAAGAAATCGAGGTAATTCGTAGAATTTTCTTCTGTGGTAAAACCTTCAGCTTCCTGAACCAATTTGCTTGCCTGCTTCCGCCTTATGCATTAGGGGGCGGGAGAGTGAAAGGCTACGGGAAAATAATCGCAATCATCGTTGTAATGCTGGTGGTTGGCACTATTGGAATCGGCTTTGAATTGCATTTCTTTTACAAGAATCTGGCAGAGGACAAGCGGAGCACGTCGAATCCGCAACCTTCTCTTACCACCGTGAGCCAAACCTCTGCCGTCAGCAGCGATCCGGCAATCAATGCGCTGATGACAAAGTACGGTCTGAATCTCAAAGCTGCAACGTATCTTGCGGGAGCAAGAATTCAGGTGGTAAGCCAGGACAAAACGTCTATCCATCTGGCTTTCACATTCCCGGACGGAAAAACTTCGGAGCAAATTACGACCATTAAGCCCGATCAGCACTACACTCCGACACCGGCAGAATTACAGCAGGCGGCGCAAACCGGCAGACAAATTTATAACGTGAAATTCTCCGCCACGCCGGACCGAAGTCAGATCACATTGGAATATTTTGTTCCCTTGAGCGCCCTTCCAGCGGATGTGCAGCAAGCGATGCATGACCAGTCACTCTCGGCGTCATGGTTCCAGCTTGTGCCATCGGCGTGGGCGCAATCGGGCGGCGTTGCAGGTGGAGGAGTGGGAATCAAATCGGTTTTTGGCGGCGTCGGTTCCGCTCTCATGGGCATCTATGGCGCGATGGGAAAGAGCAAAGACAATCAGAATTGGCTGGATGAGTTAGATGTTTTGGAAGACTGCGTAAAGAATCCTACGAACCCGCTGACGCAGCAAGAGTACAACAAGAATCCCACTTACCAGGAGCAAACGCTGTCTGGGATTGAGGGTGCAAAGTCACAAATCCAGCAGGTGACCGCCGCCAGATATTTGGGCCAACTGTCATCCACCGGAGCCGGGGCTTTACTCAAAGGTCCTTGGGGGCCAATCCTGGGTGGTATCAATTTCTTGAATGATATGACATTGAAAGATGTCGCCACTCAACAGATGGCCGACATTCAAAAGTCAGTTGTGCTGTGTCCCGAAAATAACCCTCAGGATCGACCCAAAGGCGATGGAACCATCGTATACACCATGCACAAAGAGCAGAATGGGGATACCGAAACCCGGTTATATCAAGGCACATTTACCCTTCAACGCGGACCGGTCGAATCTGTCGTCACCGTGATTGGCACTGCAGAGATCCAATCGAAAGCGGTTTCCGCAAAGGCAGGAACAACCTACACCTGTAAGGGAACGGCCCAAGTCCACGGGCCCGGTGGTATGGGCTCGCTCAGCATCACCATCGACACGATCGGGAATTGTGAAATGAACGACCACGGCAGAGTCCTTCGCCACCCCGGCTACGCGAGTCAGGGCATCAGTTGTTCTTTTGAGAACGTGGATCTTGTCAACGGTGGCAGCTACGAAGTGCAATCCGATGGAGAGGAAGCGCAGTGGACCAAATGCGCGATTGAGCTGACGCCAAAGCAAAAATGAGTTCGGTTGCCGCGATAAATCTGAAGGAAGTTGTGAACTTGAGGGGCTTAATCGATTCCTATAACTTTGCTTCTGCGTTCCATCAGGATCACGTCGCGCCACCGCTCATCCATGCGACCCAGCCGTTCTCTGGTTCCTACTATTGAGAAACCACACCGCTTGTGCAATTCGATGCTGGCAACATTCTCAGGGAAAATGCCAGCCTGCAAAGTCCAGATACCTTCCTGCTCGGAACTTTCCACCAGCGCACGTAACAGCTTTGTGCCAATCTTCTGGCCGCGAGCGCGGTGGGCGACATAGACGCTTACTTCTGCAACTCCGGCGTACACACACCTGCCCGAAACAGGAGTCAACGCGGCCCAGCCCAACACTTCATGGACTGATCGTGCAACCAGCCTACAAGTACGAAGGTGAGAAGTGTCCCATTTCTGCCAGTCTGGAATTGACTTCTCAAAGGTTGCATTACCGGTCGCGATGCCTTCTTCGTATATTTTGCTCACTGTGGGCCAGTCCTGCTCCTTCATAGCGTCAATCGCTA
>DASXKZ010000034.1:0-7826 GCA_036496525.1 Candidatus Angelobacter sp. | reverse complement strand
TCTGAAAGCACGCTGGCATTTATTTTTGCGGTGGACGTGGTTTTGCGCTTTATTTCACATGTAATGACTTTGCTGCCCGGCGATCTGGTGCTGACCGGCACGCCGGCAGGCGTCGGGCCGCTGGTGGCCGGCGACGAGGTGAGTGTTTCCGTTGAGGGTATTGGCTCCATACGTAACCCCGTGGTGGACGGCGATTGATTTGTGTTTCTTGGGGTCGGCAGTAACTCGCTGTTCATGTTTCAGAAAAGAATGAGTTTATGCGTGTAAAAAGGGCAGAAACTATGGTTACCTTGCAGTTTTATGCCTCAAAGGTGATTCTGGTGGGGCCAGATTCATCCAGGATTTCTTCAAGACCTGAGGGTTAGGAATAAGTGTTCCTTCGGATTTTCTGTGAGCCGAAGTTGAATTAAACTCATCTACAGAATGTGCCTGCGTCCTTGGTGTTTAAAGGACGTTATATATGTATGAATGAACTTCGTCTATATTCTCTTATCGCAATTGCCGGCGCCAGCTTGTTGTTTGGCGCAAACGCCTGGGCCCGCAGCAGGCGCAAAACTCCTGACCAGAAAGAGCGCGAGCGCCGCATGCGCATCAGCGAGATGGGCCGCATCACTGACGGCACTGTGATCGACGTAAATGAAATGCAGACGAACGGTTCCGGCGAGCTGCAGCTATTGATTTATCACTATGATGTCGCAGGCGTCAGCTACGAGGCTTCGCAGGATGTAAGCAGCCTGCGCCACATGGTGGACCTGCATTCCTGCCGCTCTGGATTGATGACCTCAATCAAGTACGATCCGGGCAATCCCGGCAATTCCATTGTGATCTCAGAAAATTGGACCGGCCTGCGCAACTAGAACTCAACATACTTGCAAAATTTCTGTTCTATCGCACGCCAAATTGCTGGCAATAACTATATCGATAAACATCAATATAGTTTTACTTTGCAGCCAGTGCTTCCACGATCCGATCAAAGTCCTCCAGCGAGCCGTACTTCAGAATGATCTTGCCTTTGCCTTTGCGGTCATGAATTTCAACCTTCACGCCCAATGAGCTCTCCAGACTGCGCTGGGCCTCACGGACATTAGGATCGACCGGAACAGCCGGTTTTTCCTGCTTTTGCTCTGCCGTCTGCGGGTTCAGCAGCCGGGCGACAAGTTCTTCGGTTTGCCGTACCGAAAGCTGTTTTTCGATAATCTCCCGCGCGGCCCTTTCCAGGTGTTCCGGAAATCCTGCCAGTGCCAGCAAAACTTTTCCATGACCAAAACTCAACGTGCCTGCTTCCAGGGCGTTCTGCACATCGTCCGGTAACTTCAGCAGACGGATAAAATTGGCGATGCTGGCGCGATCTTTACCAGTCCGGGAAGCTATCTGCTCCTGAGTCAAGCCAAATTCTCTACTCAACCGCTCGAATGCCCTGGCCTGTTCTACTGGATTTAGGTCTTCTCGCTGGAGATTTTCAATAATCGTGATCTCCATAGCCTGCTCGTTGGAAATCTGCCGAACCACTGCCGGAATCGTCGTCTTACCGGCGCGTTTTGACGCATGCCAGCGTCGCTCGCCAGCGACGAGTTGATATCGTCCATTGGCTACCGGCCGCAACACGACAGGCTGCACTACACCGCTGGCGCGGATCGATTCAGCCAACTCTTCCAGCGCAGTCTCGTTGATTCGCCTACGGGTCTGATAGGGGTTGGGGTCAATGCTGTCGACAGAAATTTCCTGCGTTGATCCCGTTTGTGCTGCCGGCATGGTGATCGGCTGATTCAATGGCCGATTGGGCAGGAGGGATTCCAAACCGCGTCCCAGGGCTTTGCGCTTGTCGTTGATCTTGTCATTGATCATGATTCATTTACTCGCTTGAGCTCATTGCTATTGGAGAAGTCTTCAGGTTGATCGGCTGTCGTGGTGCTTGGAGCTTGTTCTGCGGCTGCTGTCGCGGTTTCGATTGCCGCAGGGCGCATTCTGCGGTCCATGATCTCTTTGGCCAAGCGTATATAGCTTTCGGCGCCGCGGGAGCGGACATCGTAAAGTAGCGCCGGTTTGCCATAGCTGGGTGCTTCAGCCAAGCGAATGTTGCGCGGAATGATCGTATCCAGCAGCTTGTCGCCAAAATGGCGCTTCAGTTCCTGCGTGACCTGCTGGGCCAGGTTCGTGCGGTCGTCATACATGGTAAGCACAACGCCTTCAATCTCCAGCCCGGGATTGAAGGTTTGGCGCAGCCGTTCAATTGTATCCAACAGCTCACTTACGCCTTCCAGTGCAAAGTATTCGGCTTGCATGGGAACCAAGACGGAATCGGCGGCAACCAGCGCATTGAGCGTCAGCAGATCTAATGCTGGCGGACAATCCAGAACAATGAAATCAAACTGCGCACGGACGGACTCCAATGCGTTTCGGAGGCGAAATTCCCTGTTTTCTGCCCCAACCAGCTCAATGTTGGCCCCAATAAGGTTCTTATGAGATGGAATCAGGCTCAAGCCTTCCAAATCCGTTGGAACCACTCCCTCGCCAGCGGCGGCCTCTGCAGTGAGCAAATGGTACGTGCTAATGCGGTCTGGATCGCGAGCAAAGCCCAATCCACCAGTGGAATTGGCCTGGGGATCACAATCAACCAGCAGAGATCGAACCTCTGCTGCAGCAAAGGACGCTGCCAGATTAATTGCAGTAGTGGTTTTTCCAACACCGCCCTTTTGGTTCGCAACCGCGATTATTATTCCCATGGTTTATTTAGTGAAAAGAATGCTTTCTGTTGACTGTAGACGAGCGAGGAAGGAAAGCGCAACGCCGGAAAATGGTGCATTGTTCTACGTGGAACATCCCGGATTGGAGAGTACACAATGTTCCACGTGGAACATTGTGTTTACTGCCCTGATTCCATATGTGATATTTTCCCACTCAGACCTTGAAAAACGAGACAACGCTCGGTTTAGCCCTCTTGAGCGGGCCATAAGGACGCCACTTATGCCACTTTTACTATCTCGGCTCTAGGTGTCGGCATCTTAGACACAACTTGGCAGATTCGTGGCTGAGATATTAACCATTTTGGTTCATCGGCAGAAGTTTCCCACTCTGCTCGCCAATCAGAACCACCAAGTACGATTAGATCTCTAAGAAAGCATCCGCCCACGCTATTTTGCTCCACTCTTACGATCTGGCTCCCACCAACAATGCTCGCGAATTGCTGCACGGAATTTGCACAGGCTCGCCCCAACTTATTTCGGTGCCTAATCTCCAGGCAAGCTCAACCTGCCCAGAGCCAATCATCAGCCCAATCCGCCCTTCGGAGTTCGTCAGTCGTACCGCCAAATCCAAAACCTTCTCAAATTTCTCAACAGCACGCAGCATTACCAGCTCAGCGCTTTCCCGATAGCCTTCTGCGCGATCACCAAAAACCCTCACGTTCTTGAGCTCTAGAACACGGACCAACTCCTTAAGGAACGTCGCCTTCTTTTGCTGGGACTCTATCAAGGTGACTTGAACATCGGGAGCGAGCATGGCAAAGGGAACTCCGGGAAAGCCGGCGCCTGATCCCAGGTCGATTGCTGTTTGCGTCCGATGCTGATCAAGCAGGTATTTCGCGGCGAACAGCGACTCACCAAAATGGCGCTGCACGATTTCGCTGGGCTCCCGTATTGCCGTCAGGTTGATGCGCGCATTCCACTTCAGCAATAAATCGATATACGTCGATATAGCACGGAGCCGCGTTTCATCAAGCTCAATGAAGGGTTGAAGCAAGTGGGCAATAGCAGCGGTTTCCACGCACACAATCGTAAATTAATTGGGGAGAGACTTCTTCACCAAACCGGAATTGGCAGGCAGTGAATCCAGCAGCTCCTGCACTGTATGCTTCAACACAGGATGCATGAATGCCGACGCAATCTCTGCCAGTGGCTCCAGAACGAAACGTCGCTGATGCATGGCGGGATGGGGAACAGTCAGTTCTGGCGTATCCAATACGTCATTGCCAAAAAATACGATATCGATATCAATTGTGCGCGGGCCTTTGGGCTCCGTCCGAACCCTACCCATGGATTGCTCAAGAGCCAGCATACGAGCCAGGAATGCCAGCGGCATCAGCTCCGTTTCCATGGCCAGGGCACAGTTCAGGAACCACGGCTGATCGGTTTGCACCTCAACGGGCTGTGTCTCATAAAAAGCCGAAATTTGCCTGATAACCCCCAGATCCCCTAGCCGCAAGACCGCTTCGCGAAGGTAGTTTTCGCGGTCACCCAGGTTCGATCCCAGTGATAGGTAAACCAGCTTTTTCATAGAAGATAGAGCCTTATCGAAAGTATTGCCACCCGGCAAACGCAGGCCCGTTACGTTGGTTACTTGGCCGTACTGTGACCATTTAGATACCCTTTGCGTGTATGGCTCTACAAGCACTCCTCCTCAGCAATGACCCTGAAGTTCATCGTACGATACGCCGAGTCCTGGATGCGGCAAATATTGATCTGGATCTCTCCAACAATGCTGACCAGGCGCGCCACATCCTGCTTCGCCGCAAGTATGACGCCCTCTTAGTTGATTGTGACGACATGCCCCATGGTCCGCTGGTCCTCAAGGAGCTGAGGCTGGGAAAGTCGAATAAAAGCTGTATCGCCTTCGCAGTGGTAAACGGCAAAACGAACATTCAACAAGCCTTTGAAATGGGCGCTAACTTTGTTTTGGATAAGCCGATTGCCCTGGATCGGGCCACACGGAGCGTACGCGCTGCGCAGGGACTGATCATGCGTGAGCGGCGTCGTTACCATCGCCATCTGGTCAAGGCAACCGGAGCAATCCTGGTGGACCAGGGCGCGGAGCTTCCTTTGAACATTACCAACATCAGCCAGGGAGGTATTTCCATAGAATGTTCCCGCCGGCTGGATGAAGGCGGCGCTGCTCGAGTTCGGCTGCAACTGCCCGGAACAAAGCGATCACTGGACATTAAGGGCGAAGTTGCGTGGTCCACGCCGGAAGGCCGCGCGGGAATTCGTTTTCAGGTGCTCTCAGCCGAAGCGAAAAAAGAGCTGGATATCTGGCTGGAAAAACGCGCGCTCACGCTGGGTGGCGGAGCCATGTTTATTAACGCTACAACAATTTAGATTTCGCGCGCGGTTTGTGCTGCCACAGAAGCGGTCTCAGCATGATCGTCCGATTGCTGTACTTCGGTTGTTTCTTCCCATAAAGAATGGTCTTTCAACAGCCGTGAAACCAAGGCTGTGTGCATGGCATGTCCGGCGCGGTCAGCCACAATGCGCCCGATAATCTGCTTACCCAGCAATGCCAGATCGCCAATTAAATCCAGTACCTTGTGGCGGACAAATTCATCTTCATAACGCAGTGGACCATTTTTAACGCCGGTAGCTGTCAGCACAATCACGTTGGCTTCTGATGCGCCGCGAATCAGGCCCATGTTCTTCATGGCTTGTTCTTCACTAAGAAATCCGAACGTGCGGGCTGCTGCCAGCTCTTTGCGATAGAGGTCCTGTGAAAGATCAATTTCAAATTCCTGCGCTCCAATGGGCGGAGCGAAATTAATCTTGTACGCCACGGCGTAACCCGACGCTGGATATGCGCCGATAAATTTATTGCCTTCACGGACTTCAATCTCGCGCTTGATGCGCAGATACGTGCGCTTTTTTCTCTGCTGTCGTAGGCCCGCCTGCAGCACCATATCCACGAATGGCTTGGCACTGCCATCAAGAATGGGAAGCTCAAGGTTATCAAGTTCAACCACTGCGTTATCCAGACCAATCCCAATGAAAGCTGAGAGCAGGTGTTCTGTGGTGGAGATCAGGACGCCTTTTTTTTGCAGGCTGGTAGCGTAGCTAACGCGGGCTACGTTGCGGCCAATGGCTTCAATCTCAAAACCGTCGAGGTCACTGCGGCGGAAAACAATGCCTGTTCCGGCGGAGGCAGGAAGGATCCGAAGGGTCACCGCAGCTCCGCTGTGGAGCCCTATGCCCTTGCATTCTACGGGGGCCCGAACTGTCTGTTCAAATGGCAAGTTATTCCAAAGAAACAGATTACATTGGACGACGCATCATGGCATGTTGTATTTTTGCAACACTTTCGACACATCAGGCCACAAAGATGCTACTTCTCTTTCACAGGATTGATCTTGGCCACGGCTGGGTCAAATAGTGAGTCAGCAGGATGGATGTTGTAAGTGATATTCAGAATAATTTGCTGCGAAATGGTCTCGCCATTTCTCTTGATAACCGTCATACGCGGGGTGTTGATTCCCTGGAATTCTTTCCAGTCGCCATAAATCAATGCTTCTTCATCACGTTCACGATAACGTGGATCACGGGTTGAAAACCTCTTTTCCAGCGGTAAGTGCGTTGAGGGATCCACAAGAATTGTTACCGATTCATTTTTAGAATTGATGATCGTCACTTTTTCCGCCATGTGGCCTTCAGAGATACTCGGCCCCTCATCCAGCAGCAGGATTCCTGGCTCTTTCATCCAGTTCCGCAGAACATTTTCCAGCGAGTAATGGCGGCGGATGATCGCCTGATTGACCTTTTCTTCTTTTTGCAGACTCAGGGGACGAATGCCTTTATAGGTAATTTCATACGCGTCATCACCTACATAAAGCTGCACGATATCACGTTGCTTTGTTAGCTCAATGCGGTCCTTGTCCGGCCACTTCCAGAAGCGGTAAAACAAGCTGGTACCCTGAAGTGTTTCATTGTGAAAACTGCCGGACCGGCCCTCAGCGTAATAATCCTGGGCATTTAGATATGCCTGCCCTCCCAATGCCTGAATCATCTGATCAACCAGCGCTCTGGCCTTCTGCTGGTTGGTGGGAGCATCAGCAGGCTTGGCGGAAGGAGCTTGCTGGCCGTAAAGGCTGGCCACGCACAGGCAGATAAGAGCAACTATTCTCATGGGATTCAATGCTTTCTTAGATGCAGGAACAATCCGAGTTGCTGCTTTTGCACTCACCCTACCAGCACCGCGCCGCCGTTCACGTTGAGGATTTCACCAGTGATAAAGCCGGCATGCGACGTGCAGAGAAACAGGACTGAAGCCGCAATCTCCTCCGGCTTGCCCGCGCGACCGAGAGGGATGGTGGCGTAAACGCGCTTGCTGATTGTGGAGTCATGCAGTGCCGGCGCGGCCATGTCCGTCTCCACCCAGCCCGGAGCGACACAATTCACATAGATACCGTCTCGCGCCAGCTCCGTGGAAAGTCCCTTCACCATGCTGATGATCGCTCCCTTGCTCGCGGCATAATCACAGTGGAAGGCCTCCCCGCGCTGACCTGCCGTAGAACTGATCAATACTATATGACCGCCGGAGCGCTGGCGCTTCATCTGGGCCACGCCATATTTCACCAGGCCAAAAAGACTGTCGACGTTAATGGCCAAAGTGGAGCGCCATTGATCGTCAGACATTTGGTCAATGGGAGCATCTTGTGGCGGCCAGACGCCATGGTTTCCAACGATTATATCGACCTTGCCAAAGTTCTGGATCGCCGAGTCAAGCAATGGCTTTGCCGACTCAGCTGACGAAAGATCGGCCTGGACCGTTATGCATTGTTTTGCTCCGCCGCACTCCCAGCAAAGGTCGTCGGCCTCTTTGCTTGCCTTTTGATAATTGAAGACCACGCGAGCGCCGGCCTGCGTGAACATTCTTACAATTGCCGCGCCAATTCCGCGTGAACCGCCGGTAACAACGGCGACGCGATCCTCCAGCGACAGGACAATTCCTTTTCCCGACATGGCAAGTACGATACGGAACAACACGCTATGGGCGCAAGCTCAGCCATGCGTTAAGGATTACGCTCATTCCATTCGCGGGCTGACTCCACGAACGAATGAAAAAGCTTG
>DASXKZ010000033.1:0-4283 GCA_036496525.1 Candidatus Angelobacter sp. | reverse complement strand
ATTTCCGGGTCAACACCAGACGGAACTTACGTTGAGATGGTCGAACTTCCCGATCATCCTCACTTCATCGGCTGCCAGTTTCACCCTGAATTTAAGTCAAAGCCGCTGGAGCCGCATCCGCTGTTCAAAACATTCGTGGGTGCAGCCTACGAAACAGGTTTGAAGCGGCGTTCGGAAAAAGTGGCCGCTGAAGTAGAAATGTTCCACCGGCCGGAGAAGGTCGGGCAACGGTAAGATCTTTAACGCAGAACAAAAACTATCCATTGTCATTCCGACGAGGAGCGTAGCGACAAGGAGGAATCTGCTCTTCGCATACAGCGCCACAAACGCTGTCAGCAAACAGCTGATTCCTCCTCATTCGCTACGCTCGTTTGTCGGAATGACAAAAATCAGGGTTTTTCTTAGATAGAATCCTGTGTCTTGCGTAGTTAGCTTATGAGCATCTCCTTCCAAGTCGAAGGCGTCAGAATCGGCTCCGGTCATCTTTTTCTCATTGCGGGGCCATGCGTCATCGAAAGCGAAAAGCATGCCCTCTTCATGGCGGAGGTCATTAAAGGCATCACTCGCTCCCTGAACATTCCCTTCATCTTCAAAGCGTCTTACGACAAAGCCAACCGCACCTCCATGCGAAGTTTCCGCGGCCCTGGCCTCGAAGAGGGACTGCGCATCCTGAAAAAAGTGAAGGATGAAGTACACGTCCCCATCCTTACTGACGTTCATGAGAAAGATCACGTAGCCAAGGTGGCTGAGGTAGCTGACGTCTTGCAAATCCCAGCATTCCTATGCCGTCAGACGGATTTGATCGTAGCCGCAGCCATGACGGAACGAGTCGTAAACATTAAAAAGGGGCAGTTCGCCGCTCCTTGGGACATGCGCAATGCAGTCGAGAAGTGCAAGACTGCCGGTAACGACCGCGTTTTCTTAACCGAACGCGGCTCCAGCTTCGGCTACAACAATCTGGTAGTAGACATGCGTTCGCTGGCCATCATGCGTAAGTTTGCGCCGGTGGTATTCGATGCCACGCATTCCGTGCAATTGCCCTCTGCGGCCCAGGCAGATGGAGATAAGCCAACCTCCAGCGGCGGCCAGCCGGAGTTCATTCCAGTGTTATCCCGCGCCGCAGTAGCAGCTGGAGTGGATGGGATATTCATGGAAGTCCACGACAATCCCAAAGAAGCGAAGTCCGACGGAGCCAATGCTCTGGAATCAACCAAGCTCCGCGAAGTACTGAAGGAATTGCTGGCGATTCAAAACAGCATTCCAGCCTCTCATATAACGCCTTAAGCATTACACTTTGAGTTTGCAGTCCACGGAGGACCACGTGCGATCTGTCATCACCAAAATTGCTTTCATTGTCCTGCTAACATCATCAGCACTCTTTGCACAAAACACAACGCCCTTACGGGTCGGCATTGTAGGTCTGGTCCACGGCCACGTGGGCTGGTTTCTGGAACACGGACTACAGCGCCCGGATATTCAGCTTGTAGGTATCGCCGAACCCGACTCCAAACTGGCAGCTTCCTACGCCGATCACAACAAGCTCGACCACGCACTTCTATTTACGTCCCTCGATGAAATGCTGGAGAAAACTCATCCCCAGGCAGTTCTGGTCTACACCAACACGTTCGATCACCGCCGGGTCGTAGAAACCTGCGCCAAGCATGGCGTTCACGTGATGATGGAAAAACCGCTGGCAGTCAGTTACGACGACGCGCTCGCCATCCAGAAGGCGGCGCAGCAAGGCAAAATCAAGGTCTTGGTGAACTACGAAACCACCTGGTACCGCAGTAATCGTGCTGCCTACGAAATGTTGCATCAAGGAACGTTGGGGGAACTCCGCAAAGTAGTCGTACACGACGGCCATCAGGGCCCAGTAGAAATCGGAGTACAACCTGAATTCATGAACTGGCTCGGCGACCCCAAGCTCAACGGCGCAGGCGCACTCTACGATTTCGGATGCTACGGCGCGGACTTAACCACCTGGCTTATGGATGGCAAGCGTCCACTCACCGTAACCGCCGTCACCCAGCGCATCAAACCAGATGAATATCCGAAAGTGGATGACGAAGCCACCATCATCCTCACGTATCCGAAAGCGCAGGCGATCCTGCAAGCCTCCTGGAACTGGACTTTCGATCGCAAGGATATGGAAGTGTATGCCACGAGCGGCACTCTAATGACCGTAGGCCACGATGACGTGCGCGTCCGGGTCAAAGGCAAGGACGAAGAAAAAACTACCGGCAGCCCTCTGCCAGCACCCTATGATGATGAATTGAAGTTGTTACGAGCGGTTGTCGTTGATGGAGCGGACCCCGGTGCTCCGTCTTCTCTGGCAACCAATTTGGTCGTCAGCGAAATTCTCGATGCAGCTAGACGCTCGGCAGCCACTGGCAAAACAGTCGTGCTGCCACAATAGATCAACCATGATGCTGATATGAATCTGCTAACATTCGGCAACATCTGATCTTCATGCATATCGTCAGCGTTATTGTCGGAGCCTGGCTGGCTTTTATTGTTCTGTTGGATGCCTTTGAAACGGTAGTCCTGCCGCGCCGCGTGCGTCGCGTATTCCGCCTGACCACCCTTTTCTATCGCAACACCTGGCGTCCATGGTCGCGCATCGCCAGGAAAATAAAATCGTCGGCTATCCGTGAATCGTTTCTAGGATATTTTGGGCCTTTATCGCTCATCTTCCTGCTAGCCCTTTGGGCATTTGGCTTGGTTCTGGCATTCGCTCTATTGCATTGGGGATCAGGCGAACACGTCCAGCTTGGTGGTGAACCCATCACCTTTTGGACATTGCTCTACTTGAGCGGGGAAACCTTCTTCACTCTGGGTCTTGGCGATGTGCTTCCCATGACGGGCTCAGAACGTGCCTTAACCGTGCTCGAAGGAGGCATGGGATTCGCATTTCTCGGCTTGGTGATCGGATACCTCCCGACGATCTATTCATCATTTTCCCGGCGCGAGGTCGAAATCTCTCTACTGGATGCGCGGGCCGGCTCACCTCCAACCGCAGCAGAACTCCTTGGACGCCTGGGTAACTGCGCTGACGGCCGAGGGCTGGAAGCGATTCTGCAAAGCTGGGAACGGTGGTCGGCAGAAGTATTGGAAAGCCATATCTCGTATCCGAGTCTGAGTTTTTTTCGCTCCCAGCACAGCAATCAATCGTGGCTGGGTGCGCTGACCATCATTCTGGATACGTGTGCCTTGCTGATGGTGGAAATCGATGGCGTGCGCAACGAACAGGCCGAACTTACATTTGCCATGGCACGGCACGCTGTAGTGGATTTGGCCCAGATTTTCCGTTCTCCCTACAATCCGTATGCTCCCGACCGTTTACCGGCAAACGAGTTGGCTCGCCTTCGTGCTCACTTGAAAGAACACGAGCTGCATTTACGCGACGGTTCTGAGGCCGAGCAGAAGCTAAAAGAATTGCGCGTGATGTACGAGCCTTACGCGCAGGCGATGGCCAAGACTTTATTCATAGACTTGCCGCCATGGATACATGCCACTAACAAGAAAGACAACTGGCAAGCCGGCCCGTGGGACCGGTTGATCCAGGCGCACGGGTTAGGCGAAATGACGCACAATCACAGAGTGAAAGACGATTTTTAGAATATTTCTTCGCCTAGTTCCGGGCATATACCTTCGTAAGCCTCGCACACGATACTGTCTCTGTACCCGCGTGCTAACATCCTGATGTTTATGAAACGCGTTGGCGAAAATGTGGTGCGGATTGAGGCTGAGGCGTTGAGCGCATTGGCTGACCGTATCGCCGGGCCAATGGCTACCACTTTTGATCGTGCTGTCGAATTGATATTCAGCTGTAAGGGTCGCGCCGTAGTAACAGGCATGGGAAAGAGCGGGCTGATCGCCCATAAGATTGCCGCGACTCTAAGCTCCATCGGCACCCCCGCCTTTTTCATGCATCCAGTGGACGCAATCCACGGCGACCTGGGCATGATCGTCCGCGGAGATGTGGTGCTGGCGCTTTCGGCGAGTGGTGAGACCCAGGAAATGCTGCATCTGCTGGCAACGATCAAACGCTTGCAGGTGTCACTGATCAGTTTGACTTGCGATCCAATTTTCTCTGGCAACGGTGCGAAGCTATCCACATTAGCCTCCGCTGCCGATGTGGCACTTGATTGTTCCGTCGCCAAGGAAGCGTGCACTTTAGGTCTTGCTCCTACCGCTTCCACAACAAGCATGCTCGCTTTGGGTGACGCTCTGGCAGTCGCACTATCCGAAAAGCGTGGATTTAAAGAAGAAGATTTCGCCAA
>DASXKZ010000032.1:0-5900 GCA_036496525.1 Candidatus Angelobacter sp. | reverse complement strand
CTCCCTTGATATCCCACCCTATCCCAGTTTGGCGTGGGTTTGACCCAGAAAGCATGTAAGAGGACACGGAGTCCATCCCCCGAACTTGCTCATACAAAACATTTACGATTTGATTAACAGTTCCACGCCGTATCCTAGCCGAATTCATGGCGAAAGAAAAGCAAGAATTAGTATATTTTCGGAGCGAACAGCTGGCCGCTTTTTCACCCGGCCTAAAAAAATTTGCGATTTGATGAAACGTTTCCTCACTAAGACGCACTACTCAATAGGATGAACGGAAAAAGCACAAACTAGGATCGGCGGTGGTTGCCAAGGGGGTGTCACCGCCGAAACTGGGATTGTAGCTCCTTATTTGCCTCTTCAGTAACAAGAGCGCGGCTACCTGGCCGCGCTTTTGCATTTTAGCTTCGACGTTAATTCTCACTGGGCTTGCAAAAATCCCACCACGAATGACATGGACTACGAATTCAAACGTCCTATTTGACTCTTTTTTGATCAGTGTAAATCAGTCTTATCAGCGTCATCAGCGGTATGGTTTTTTGTGCAAGCCATCTCCACCTTACGAACTGACTGTTCGACTTCGCACATCGATTACAAAAACGAACACCGCCGTGGCAGGAAGATCGCCTTTTAGATCAGCCAACATCACTACCATCAGCAAGTTAAGTTTTTCACAGTATGGATCGTGACTTGCAGATGAAATAAATTGCCGGGTAACCCGCCAATATCCCGAGCATTGCTTTCACAAAAGAGGAATCTATGCGCAAAAGACTTGCTTTGTTGGTTCTGCTTGTACTCAGTGTGGCTGCTTTGGCCTGGGGGAGCAATACCAGGTCCGATGAAAAGAGCGCCGTTACCGCAGTGGCGCAAAATTATATGGAGGCTTATTACACTGCCGATGCCGCTCGAATGCAGAAAACATTGCATCCTGACTTCCACAAGCGCACCCTGCAAACCGTGAATGGCCATACGGAAATCAGTGAAGATACCGTCCAGTCCATGGTTGAAGGAGTTCGTTTAGACAGCGGAAAAGAAATTCCGGTCTCCGAGCGGGTGAAAAGGATTGAAGTGCTGGACGTTTACCGCGACGCAGCCAGCGTAAAGGTTGTTACCGGCCGCTGGATCGACTACATGCATCTTTCCAAGTTGAACGGCGAGTGGCGCGTTCTGGATGTGGTGCTGCAATACACCCGGAAATAGAGTCTCGTCAGAGGACATTTTGGCGCAAACGAAATTGCAAAAATCGCTATCTTTTGCATCAGCAAGTTATATGCATTTTTTAGAAACAACACCTCTTTGAGGTTTTAATCCGCGTAAATCAGTTTCATCAGTGTTATCAGCGGTAAGGTTTTTGTGCAAAGGCGGGAATCTGCCCAATTTTCCTCAGCTTCTTCCTCCGGCATCTCTCAAAAAGCCCGTTCCGCACTCCCCAGATGGCCACAATTTAGCGTAGGCTTATCTGTGGAGGTTGCTTAAGAGAATGGCTCTTCCCGTGACCTTGCCAGAAGTTGCCGACCAAACGAAAGATATAAAGAATGCAGGCAATATTGATCAGCTCTGCATTAACACCATCCGCACGCTCGCCATGGACGCGGTGCAGCAGGCAAATTCCGGGCATCCGGGAACGCCTATGGCCCTGGCGCCCGTGGCTTATCTGCTCTGGCAGCGCTTTCTCCGTTACGATCCTGAATTTCCAATCTGGCCCAACCGTGACCGCTTTGTCCTTTCCAATGGGCACGCCTCCATGCTGCTTTACGGTCTGCTCCATCTTGCTGGTGTCAAAGCCGTCAACCCTAAGTATGAAACTCTGGGCACTCCTGCCGTTTCCATGGACGACATCAAGCACTTCCGCCAGTTAGACAGCAAATGTCCCGGACATCCCGAATACCGGCTGACTTCTGGCATTGAGACCACCACAGGTCCGCTGGGCCAGGGCGTGGCCAACAGTGTAGGTATGGCGATTGCCGCCAAATGGCAGGCCACCCATTTCAATACGTCCGATGTTGAACTATTCAATTACAACGTCTATGCCATCTGCGGCGATGGGGACATGATGGAAGGCGTCTCCAGTGAGGCGGCATCGCTGGCAGGCCATCTCAAGCTGAGCAATCTTTGCTGGCTCTATGACAACAACCACATCACGATTGAAGGCAAGACCAAGCTGGCTTTCAGTGAAGACATTGCTTCCCGATTTATGGGGTACGGCTGGAACGTCACGCGCGTGGGTGATGCCAATGACATTGAATTGTTGACCCGCGCCATTAACGTATTTCACCAGACGGATGACCGCCCGACCTTCATTATTATTGACAGCCACATTGCTTACGGCGCCCCCAAAAAGCAGGACACCAAAGAAGCCCACGGCGAGCCTCTGGGCGAAGAAGAAATCCGCGGGGCCAAGCGCGCCTACGCCTGGCCTGAGGATGCAAAGTTCCTGGTGCCTGACGGTGTGCGGGAACACTTTGCGGAAGGCATGGGCAAGCGCGGGCACGATCTGCGCACTGCATGGGAAGCGACATTCGAGCAATATAAAAAGAAGTCGCCTTCTCTTGCGGACCAGGTCACGCGCATGCAGCATCGCCAGCTTCCTGAGGGCTGGGACAAAAACTTGCCCGTCTTCCCTGCCGATCCTAAAGGCATGGCCAGTCGTGAATCGTCGGCCAAAGTGCTGAATATCATCGCGCAAAACGTACCATGGCTCATCGGCGGATCAGCCGATCTTTCTCCCTCAACCAAAACGCACCTCACCTTTGAGGGCGCAGGCGACTTTGAAGCCGGCAGCTACGGCGGACGCAACTTCCACTTCGGCATTCGCGAGCATGCTATGTGCTCCATCCTGAACGGGCTGTCACTTAGCAAAATCCGTCCGTACGGCTCCGGATTTTTGATCTTCAGCGACTATTCGCGTCCGCCTATGCGGCTGGCCGCGATCATGGAAATTCCTGTCATTTATGTGTTCACTCATGACTCTATTGGTGTGGGTGAAGATGGTCCTACGCATCAGCCGATTGAGCAGCTCGCCTCTCTGCGTGCGATGCATGGGTTTATCACGCTGCGTCCGGCAGACGCCAATGAAGTCACGGAAGCATGGCGCGTACTCATGCAGCTTCGGCATGAGCCCGCCGCACTCATTCTGTCGCGGCAGGCATTGCCCACCATCGATCGCGGCAAGTACGCTTCTGCCGCCGGTGTGGCAAAAGGCGCTTATGTGCTGGCCGATGCGCCAGATGGGAAACCCGAGCTGATCCTCATGGCTACAGGAAGCGAAGTCTCTCTCTGCGTTTCCGCCTATGAAACCCTGAGCGCGGAAGGACGCAAAGTGCGCGTTGTCAGTATGCCTTCATGGGAAATATTCGAGAAACAAACGGAAGAGTATCGTGAGAGCGTGCTGCCGCAAAACGTGTCCGCGCGCATCTCGGTGGAACAAGCGTCGACGTTTGGGTGGGCACAATATGTTGGCCATGCCGGAAAAAATCTCGGCATGCGGACATTTGGCGCTTCCGCTCCGCTCAAGGAATTGCAGAAAAGATTCGGATTCACAGCGGACGCCGTGGTAACGGCAGCACACGAGATGCTGGGGAAAAGTGGCTCTTAGCTTTTGGCCGTTGGCTCTTGGCTAGAGCAGTTTTAGTATTAACGTAAACTTTTTATAGCTCGTCATCCCGACGGCCGTTAAGCGAGCGCGCGCTTTAACCAGCGCGCGAGTAGGACGGAGGGACCTTGTGTTTGTTTTTAAGTCCACGCTATCTATAAAACTGCTTTAAGTTACGCAGCTCGAGCGCCACAGGCGCGAAACAGAGGGTGTTACGTTACGCAGATCAAGCACCGCAGGCGCGAAATTATTGAGCCCAGCGCGTAAGCGCTGGGGAAAAGGCCAAGGATTTCCGAGCCCCTTCGGGGCGGCACAAATGAAAATAACCATAGGCTCTGATCACGCAGGCTTCGAACTCAAGAAATTGCTGATCGACCACCTGCGCCAATGCGGCCACGAACTCCTCGACGTCGGCACTGACAGCACCTCTCCGGTGGATTATCCTGATTATGCTCAAGCGGTTGGCCTGAGCGTGCTTCAGGGTAAATCAGAACGCGGAATCCTGATCTGTGGCAGCGGCGTAGGCGCATCAGTGGCGGCAAACAAGATTCCCGGTGTTCGCGCTGGGCTGTGCCATGACGGCTATTCCGCGCATCAGGGCGTCGAGCATGACGACATGAACGTCCTGGTCTTAGGATCGCGCGTCATCGGCACGGAACTTTCCAAGGATTTATGCATCACATTCATTAACGCCCGTTTTACCGGTGAGGAGCGGCATCGCCGCCGCTTGGAAAAGATTCACTCGATTGAGCAGCGCTACTCGCTCCGCTCGGTCGCCAAGGAGAAGATTTCATGAACCCCGTTACTACCCCTGAGAAAACGCAGACCGTCGGCACTGAAAACGCGCTGCTCGGCTTGCAGAAATACGGTCAATCCGTCTGGCTGGACTTTATCCGCCGCAACATCATCCTCAACGGCGACCTGCAGAAGTTGATTGACCAGGACGGCCTGCGCGGCATTACCTCCAATCCTTCAATTTTTGAAAAAGCCATCGCGGGCAGCAATGACTATACCGATCTTCTTACCCAGCTCGGCAAGCAGGGTCTGCCCACTGGTGACATTTACGAACGCATCGTTGTGCGTGACATTCAAGACTCTGCAGACAAGCTGCTGCCCGTTTACAAGTCCACGAACCGTCGCGACGGCTACGTGAGTCTTGAGGTTTCGCCCACGTTGGCGCGTGACACGAACGGCACCATTGAAGAGGCGCGCCGCCTGTGGAAGGCCGTCAATCGCCCCAATATCATGATTAAAGTTCCCGGCACGCCGGAAGGCGTAGAGCCGGTGCGCCGCCTGATTAGCGAAGGCGTGAATATCAACATCACTCTGCTCTTCGCCCAGGAAGCGTACATTGCGGTGGCTGAAGCTTACCTCGATGGCCTGGAAGCCGCGCTCAAAGCGGGCAAGGACATCAGCGGTATCGCCAGCGTAGCCAGCTTCTTTGTCAGCCGCATTGATAGTTTGGTGGACTCCAACATTGACGAGCGTCTGAAGACCGCCAAGGGAACCGATGCACAGCTCCTCGACTCATTGCGCGGCAAAGTTGCCATTGCCAACGCCAAGCAGGCCTATCGTTACTATCAGAAGATGATTGAATCCCCGCGCTGGAAAGCTCTGGCTGCGCGCGGCGCACAAAGCCAGCGGCTGCTCTGGGCCAGCACCAGCACCAAGAATCCAAAATACCGAGACGTGCTCTACATTGAAGAGCTGATCGGGCCGGACACGGTGAACACCATCCCGCCCGCCACTATGGACGCATTCCGCGATCACGGCGTCTTACGGCGCACGCTGGATGCCGATCTCGCCGCAGCCGACAAAACTATGTCTGACCTGGAAAAAGCTGGCATCTCCATGAAGCAGGTCACCGGCAAGCTGCTTGATGATGCTATCCGCCTTTTTGATGACGCCTTCACTCAGCTCCTTCAGGCTGTGAATCAAAAGAGAGCCCAACCGTGAGCACAAAAACAAGTATCCAGTTGCCCCGCTGGGAATTCTCCGCGCCGCTCACGCACGCGGTGCAATCCGCCTTGAAAGACTGGCAGACAAACAACAAGCTGGCGCGGCTGTGGCGCGGCGATCCTTCGCTGTGGACCGGCGAAGATGAAGATAAATGGGTTGGCTGGCTGCCGATTGTTGAAGACCAGCTTGCACATTTGAAGCAGTTGAATGACGCGGCCACAGAGGCGGCTCAAGCGGGGTTTACCCACGCGTTATTGCTTGGCATGGGCGGTTCCAGTCTGTGTCCTGAAGTATTGAAGATCACCTACGGCAGGCAGCCGGGACATCCGGAGCTGCATGTTCTGGATTC
>DASXKZ010000031.1:0-38328 GCA_036496525.1 Candidatus Angelobacter sp. | reverse complement strand
AATCAAACCTTTCCTGCTCAGTTTTAGCGCGCTGACTCGATTCTGTAATTAAAACATCCCCTTGGTGGGCAGCTAGCACTCTGAGATTTGGTTGCAAATTCCATAATCGTCGCAATTGGGGATGAAGTTTACGTCTTATCGCATGGTTCTCTAAAGGGCGGCCTGTATTTTTGCTTGGGAGTAATTCGCCTTGATAGACTAACCTGAATTCCACTATATCTTTCTCCTCAATGCGTTCTCCGTTGCCTTTTATTGTTAACGATTGCGGATAGGCGGGAGTCATGCTGCACCGCCATCGTGTGACTTTTTGGAGAACGGCTGAGACCCATTCTCCCACTTTTCGCCATGTCCCGCGACTTCCCGCGATCTCCCGCCAAAACCCGCCAAAAATAAAATAAGCAGGGTTGCGTAATGTATATACTTCCGTTACCAAATTACTCAATCACCAAATTCCCTAACTCAATTACCAAATCTAAGAAGCTTCAATCTCCCTCAGGGATGCGGAGGATATGTCCCGGCAGCTCCGGCAACTTCGGATTCACAGGCGGCAGATCTCCGGTCCAGTTGATCTGCTTGCGATTGGCCAGCCGCATCTCCGCGTCAACAGGTTTCCATCCTGCGCCATTCTGCTCGCGGATGGCCATGTTAAAGCCCATCTGGTTTGCGTCCTGCTCGGCCTCACTCCATTCCAGCAATGATGCTTCAAGATCTTCCGCAATGGCCTCATGCGGCAGCAGGCACAGCACCCACTGGTTACGCGTGTTCTGCGCATATGCGCCGTTGCTCACACCAGGAACCGCATTGATCACCTTTGCGCCATGCTCCTTTGCCACTTTCACTGTCTCGTCCTGCGAACCGTGGTCCACCACAATCACCTCGTCGCATGGACGCAGTGAATCCAGGGCGCGCCCGAGTGAACGCGCATTGTCACACGTGTGGATCAAGGCGCTTATTTTTGTTTTTGCCATTGAGTGTTTAGCCTTTTGGGGTCGTGCCGTTCACAAGTTAGATGCCGAATTCGCATCCAGCGGGTCTGGAAATCTCAGGTTCGCGCTCGCCTTGCGCCGGTCGTCGTCCCACATCAGGCGCATGACGATGGTAGCTTAGGCCGATTATTTAAAGCAGTTTCGCACTAGCGTAGTCTTTCTCAAATTCGTCATCCCGATGGTCGTGAAACGAGCGCGCGCCGTCATCAGCGCGCGAGTAGGCCAGAGGGACCTTGTGTTTTCTTTTCGAAGGTCTACGCTATTCATAAAAATCGCTAGAGCGTTTTGGATCGCAGCGTTAAAAAATGAAAACGCCGCCACGAATGGCGGCGTTGATCACTGCTGTTGAGACGTTACTGATTATTCATCGCTGATCGGCTTGCTCCTGGCGTTACAGTGATCGGTCCCTGCAACTGGAAGGCAATCACTGCTTCTGGCTTCAGGATGATCTGCTGGCCTTTGGTGGCCGCGGAAACGCCTGTTCCCGCGCCCGCGCCTGCTGCTGCACCAATGGCTGCGCCTTTACCGCCGCCAAAGATTCCGCCCAGCACCGCGCCTACTGCCGCGCCGCCGCCAACCTTGGCCGCCGTTGACTTGCCACGGCCATTGCCGGACTTCGTCCACTGGCTGGTCTGCAGGCTATAGGTCTTGCCGTTCAGCGTAAGCTTGGTGAGTTCCAGCGTCAGCACTGACTGTCCCGCAAAACGTCCAGCCGACTTCACTTCCACCACGCGGCCTTCAACATCGGCTGTGGTCGGAATGGCCGTCTCTTCGCCAACAGTTACCGGCGCTGAGATCGATCCGTGAAATACATCGCCTACCTGCGCTTTTTCTGAATCCACTTCATCATTCAGGCGCACGCTGATTTGCGTTCCAGCGGGTACTGTAATTTTCTGCGGCGGTGGCACCGGTGTTGGGACCGCCGGAGCAGTCGATTGTGACGAGTCATAGCTACTGGTGCTATTTCCGCTGCTCGCGCTTCCGCTGCTTCCTGCCGGGACCGTAGTGCGCAATCCGTTGTCACCGGTATTGCCGGAAGTAGAATGGGAGCTGCGATAGCGCGTGCTGGGCGAAGGACGCCGCTCGTCCCTTACCGGCGGTGCAGGATTATTGTTCGCCTGCTCTTCCGGCTGCACCGTTTGGTTCGCCGCCGAGGCTGGCGCGACTTCAAGATTGTTCACAACCGTCTTCACGCCTTCAATCTGCGCCGCGTCGTTTGCTGCTGCGTTGCGCGCGGCATCGCTGGCAACGGTTCCCGTAAGCGTCACCACTCCATTATTCGCGTTGATGTTGAGTTGCTTGTCGGGGATATTGCCGTCCCCGTTGATCTTGTTCTGCACATCAGAGGCGACCTGCGCATCTGTGCGACTACCCACGCGCGAGCAGCTTGCTGCCAGCAGCGTCACGGCAATCAGCACCACAGAAAGATTTCTCTTCATGACCATAAACTCCCTCATAGTTTTTGGGCGTATATCCATTTAGATGCAGAGCAGCTGAATTCGACTGTACTGCAGTGTAAAATTTTGTAAATCAATCACTTACGGGTGTACGCCAGAGCAGATTTTCACTCGGCCAGAGGGTCCCCATCTGCTTCTCATATTCTAACCCCAGACAGGGCACAGAGTCGCTGAATTCAGCCCTAGGGGTGCCCTGTAAATCAGCTTAATTCCTGGCTACGTCCGCACCCTGCAAACCCGCGCGGATTGATGCCAAAGATGCGCTTCATCGGCCCGATATCGCACGTTGATCCCTCTTGCAGCATGTGCAGTTGGTCCACCGTGACAGGGGGATTTTTCAACAGTTTCTGCGCGACCGTTGCACCCGCCATCATCAGCGGCATGGGGATATGCACCGCAGGTTTACGCACACCCGCGCAACGCGCGATCTCCGCCAGCACTTCATTCAGCGTTAACTCGTCTGCGCCTCCCAGATCGATGGTCTGGTTCGTCGCGGCTTCACAGGTCAGCGCGCTCGCAAAGCAAGCCGCCACGTCTTCAACGGCAATCGGCCGGAATTTTGGTGTGCCATCGCCCGGCACTGGACGAAACAGGGGAGCAGACCGCATCGTTGCCATCATCTGCGTCACAAAACCGTCGTCTTGGCCAAAGATCAATGACGGCCGCAGAATGCAGAAAGGGATACCGCTCTGCCGGACTTCTTCTTCGCCTTTCCATTTGGTGGTTTGGTATGGGGCAACGCCGTCAGCCTGCACTCCCAGCGCCGACATCTGCACAAAGCGCTTGACGCTCGCCCGCTTTGCCGCTTCCACCACATTGCGCGTCCCCAGATGATGCACGCGCTCAAAAGTATTCGTTCCCTTCTCCACAATGATGCCCACCAGATGGATCACCGCATCGCAGCCCTGCATGCCTTCATCCAGGTGAGTGCCTTCCACTATGTCGCCGTGGACCCATTGAAAATCATCTTTGCGTCCGAGATGTTGAGTATGGGACACCAGTCGCGCGTTCTGTCCCGGCAAGCCCCGCAGCGCCGCTCGCACGGCATTGCCTTCCGCAAGCAATCGTTCCAGCATGTGCTTGCCCACAAAGCCAGTGGCGCCGGTGAGAAAGATTTTCATGGAAGAATTCTAAATGTTGCTTCGACGGGCGCTATGTCATGTTGCCGTGCTGTGGCGGATCTTCTTCCTTTCACATTACTGCACTTGGAACTTAGGTAATTACAGTGATCTGAGCTGCCCGATTTAAGATGCGTCTCAACAAGGAGAAATGAATGTTGTCTCGCAGTTCTCGCTTTCTTGTACTCTTCACTGCTTTTTTAATCGGAGTTCCATCTCTTTATTGTCAAACCGCAGGCAAACCAGTTTCAAAAAGCGAGTTGCTGGCACTGGTTGCAGGTAATGCTCTAAGTGAAAACGTTGTCCGTGAGGTCCAGGCCAGAGGACTTTCTTTTCGCGTTGACGAGGCATTCAAAAGGCAGCTTTCCACAGCCGGGGCGGACTTCAACCTGCTCACAGCCGTAGCAAGCGCCAAGACGATTCATGCTTCTGACAAACCGGACGGAGAGACAGAAGCGGCGCTGCAGAACCATCTTTCTTCTGCGGGCGGGATGTTGCGGGCAAAACAATACCAGGAAGCCACGCGCGAACTAACTGCGGCCCTGCAGGCCGGCGCACATGTTGAAGCCGGATTTGTGATGGGTGAAGTGCTTCGCCGACAAGAACAATATGACATGGCTGCCAATGTGTATCAGAGCGTCCTTCGTGAAGACCCTGGATTTCCTGAAGTCCACACCAAGCTAGCTTATATTTTCTACAAGACCGGGGATTTTGACAGCGCCATGAAGGAAGCCTCGGGCGTGCTGGCCCAAAATCCTTCCAACGCAGAGGCCCACAAAAACTTAGGGCTTGCCCTGCTCAGCATGAGTCGATTTGATGGAGCTATTGCCGAATCCCGCGAAGCCTTGCGCATCAAGGGTGACTACGCTGCCGCCCACATGAACCTTGCACTGATATTTGACTACAAGCACGATACAAAATCTGCAATCGAAGAGTATAAAAAAGCTAATGCCCTGGATCGAGATTATGTTAACAGCCATTACAATCTGGCCATCGCGCTCAAAAGCATTGGCGATACAGAAGGAGCGGTCCGTGAGTATCGCGAGGCCAAGCGGATAGATCCGGAAAGAATTGATGTACGGCACAATTTGTCTCTTCTGCTGATTGACATAGACATTTTTTCTGCAGTTCGTGAGTTTCGCGAACTTGTGGCCATGGCGCCGGACTTTGAATTGGGTCACATTGGTTTGGGTATGGCAGTTGCACGCCTTGGCCGCTGGAAAGAAGCGGAAACCGAAGACCGCAGGGCCATGGAACTGGATCCGTCTGATCCCATTCCGCACAGCAACCTTGGATCTGATTTTGAGAAGCAGCAAAAGTATGATGCAGCCATGGCGGAATTCGTCCGCGCAGCGCAGTTAGACGACAGCTCAGTGCAGGCGCATGCAGGCATGGGCCGGGTTTATCTTCACCGCAAAGACTATCAGCATGCAATTGCGGAATTGCGGCGAGCGGATGCACTGAACACAAGTTATCGCGACATTCATTGCGATCTGGGTGAAGCCCTGGCCGCCACTGGAGATATGTCTGGCGCGATCACGCAAATGCGGATCGCGCTTTCCTTGGCTCCGCAATATCCCGAAACAATGTCAAGGTTTGCGCCAATCCTGGAAAAGAATGGTGATTTCGAGGGCGCGCTGGAACAATATCGGCTGGCCGCGGAAATCGGCAAGACAGATGAAGCTAAAAAAGCATATACCGCGGCAATGGAAAGATTGAAAGGCAAGGTCAAGCCGTCACTCCATACGGCTCCAGTTGCAGCAGCCCCCGCTTCCGCTCCCGTTGTTCCAGCAGCATCTGTTACTGGCCCTGTAGACGAAAAGACATGGCGGGAAACCCTTGATACCAGCATGAAAGCTCTGCAGCAACGACGGGTAGGTGAGGCGGAAGCATCTGCAAAAACCGCTCTGGCCATGGCTGAAAAATCATTCACTGATAAAAAGCTGGTGGAATCGACACGGCTGATGGCCTGGGTCCTAACGCAAGAACAGAAATATGCTGAGGCGCTAGAAGCATGGCAATACAATCTTAAGACCAGCCAGAAAATTGAAGGGCCTGAATCACTGGACGCGGCCAGCGCCATGGAAGGGATCGCAGCATGCGCCTATTTTCAAAAGGACTACGCAACTGCCGCCAGTTTTTATGCGCGTGCCATTGAATTAAATGAAAAGCTCTTTGGCTCCTCTGACATGCGCATTGGAAGGGACCTTTACTACCTGGCCAGCGTCTATCAACTGATGGGGGATTTTGCCAAGGCGGAGCCAATCCGGCTTCAACTGCAGCAAGCTAACAGCGCCAATGGCGGCGATGGCCTTACCGCACTGGGCGACCTGCTTGAATTGGCCAAGCTTTACCTGGCTTGGGGCAAGTTGGATAAAGCTGAAACATACTGCCGCAAGTCGCTGGCGGAGCGTGAAAAAGTATACGGTGAAGATAGCCCACTACTGGCTGATTCGCTGCAGATGCTATCGGACGTCCTGACCAAGCAGGGAAAAACTGCCGAAGCCGCTCAATTCAAGAAGCGTCATGATGACATTGTGGCAGCCACTGGAGTAAGAAGCGCAAATTGATTTCGAAGGGCGGCATTCGCCGAGCCAGCTTTTGGCGGTTGTCGCCTTAATCCTTTAGCCCCTTGCACTCTGGTGTACCAATTCGCGCCTTAAGCCACCTTGCTTCCCTGCACCATTCGCGCTACAGTTTCTGTAGCTCTCGCGTTTCTTCCGACCTCTTAAAAATAAACCTCACAGGAGTGGTTTGGGCACTGGTTGCACAAGCGGTGCGACATCCTGTGGTCAGGCGCACTTATCCACAACATATTGTGGGCTTTGCTCTTGACCCTTGGTATCTCTCTGGGTACTCTAGCTGGAACGCGGATTAGCTACTCCAGCCGGTAGCCCGAAAGAGAAAAACGCACCTGCCAGCCACAGTCGTGCGACCATTGGCCATTCCTGAAGGAGTAGGAAGTTGCTCAAACTTAAGAAGCTGCAAATCCTTGGATTCAAGTCCTTCTGTGATCGCACGGAGCTGAAGTTTCCGGGCGAAGGCATTGCCGCCGTGGTGGGCCCCAACGGGTGCGGAAAGTCCAATATTTCTGACTCCATTTCCTGGGTGCTGGGAGAGCAATCTGCCAAGAGCCTGCGCGGCGTGCGCATGGAAGACGTGATCTTTGCCGGCACGCGCGACCGCAAGCCAACCGGCATGGCTGAAGTGTCACTTACGTTGATCGATCCCCAGGTCTATGAGGGCGAGGTCAGCGCCCAGCCTGAGATTGACGTTCAGGATGACATGCCGTCAGAAGATGACTGGGATGAAGCTTCTGTCCGCGCCACCGCCGCCGATGCCACAGAAGCGCACGTAGCCGAAGTGCAGCCTGGGCCGCTCGACTGGAAAGAAGGAATGGAAGGCGAGCCGGCCGAAGTCGAAGCTGCTGCCGCAGCCGAAGAAGCTACCACTGAAGCACAGCAGGAAGCAGCTTCAACGAACTCAGAGCAGCCAGCGTCTGTCGAACGCGATGCTCAAGCCGCACAGACAAACGGTGCTGTGGTCCTCAAGATCCGTCGCCGTAAGTTCAAGCCCATGGCATTCGCCAAAGGTGAAATCATGGTTACGCGGCGGCTGTTCCGCACCGGAGAAAGTGAATACCTGCTGAACGGCAAGCTCTGCCGCCTGCGAGACATCCAGGACATCTTTATGGGCACCGGCCTGGGGCCGGAGTCGTACGCCATCATCGAACAGGGCCGTATTGGCCAGATCCTGAGCAGCAAGCCGTATGATCGCCGCGCCATCATTGAAGAAGCTGCCGGCATCACCAAGTTCAAGACCAAGAAGCGTCTGGCGGAAGCGCGCCTAGAGCAGTCGCGGCTCAACCTTGCCCGCATCAACGACATCTTTGACGAAGTCACCAAGCAGATGAACTCGCTCAAGCGCCAGGCATCAAAGGCTGAGCGCTATGCCCGCCTGCGCGACGAGATGAAAGAAAAACTGCGCGTGGTGCTGGCCAGCAAGTTCGCCCAGATGGGCCGCGATGAAACTGGTCTGAACGATTCGCTGGAAGCTGTTGGCGAAGAAATTCGCGGGCATGCTGAAGCCGTAAGCGCCAAAGAAGCGGAATTCTCAGAACGCACGCAGCGCGGCTACGCCATTGAGAGTGAGATTGCTCACAACAGCCAGACCATGAACGCACTGGCCGTGGAAACTGAGCGTGCGATCTCCCGCCGCGGCTCAAATCAGGAACGTTGCGCTGAACTGGACGCACGTTCCGCCGCCGCACAAGCAGAGCTTGAGCGCGCGCAGGCACAATTGCTTTCTCTGGTGGAAGAAGTCCAGACCAATCGCAGTTTTGCTGAATCCGCAGCTTCAGAGGTTGCTTCAGCGCAGCATGAATGGCAGGCAGCACAGCAGTCTTCACAAGATGCAGCCACGGCCCTTGCCGACCTTGAGCGTCAGCAGGAAGCGCGCCGCCAGAACGTAATGGAAGCAATGTCATCGGCCTCACAAGTGCGGAATCAGGTAATCCAGGCGGAAGAACACATGACGGCCCTGGAGCGCGAGGCAATGAGGTTGGATCGCGAGGCGTCTGCCGCGCAAATTGATATTGAGAGTTTCGGCGGCAAGCGTGGACAGATCGCCTTTGAGTTTGAAACCATTACGCAGACCGCAACGGCGCTGGGCACGCGCATCCAGGAAATTCGCGGACTGATTGAAAGCAAGCGAAAAGAGGAAGAAGAAGGCAAGCGCAACCTGGATACGCTTCGTGGCGAATATGCCACTGCGCTGGGCAAAAAGAGTTCACTGGAATCGGTGATCAACGAGCATGGCTACTCTACTGAGTCAGTAAAGCGTCTGTTCCAGTCAAACGCCATGGGCCGCGGATTTACGCCGGCGGGCGTTCTGGCAGATTTTCTTGAAGTCGAAACGCGCTATGAAGGCGTGGTGGAAGAATTTCTGCGTGACGAACTGAATTACGTGGTGGTCAAGTCCTGGGATTCGGCCAATGAAGGCATGCGGCTGCTGCAGTCTGATGTAGATGGCCGCGCGACCTTCCTGGTCCATCCGGAAGACGCGCAAGCCCGGTTCTCATTTGTCGCCAGTGACGCTCCCGCGCCGACTTCAGAGCGGCATGAAGAACTGGTGTCCTTAAAGAACTGCATTCGCGTGCTCGATGGTTTTGGCCGGTCGCTGGAAGTCGTGCTGCCCAAGCTGCGCGATGGCTACATAACGGCGGACGCCAGCATCGCGCGCAATCTGGCGCTGGAAAATCCCGACGCCTATTTCCTCTCCGCCACCGGCGAGTGCTTCCACAACGTGACCGTTACCGGCGGCAAGCAGCGCAAAGAGGGTCCTCTATCCCTAAAGCGCGAGCTGCGCGAAATTGGCAGGATTGCTTCTGATCTGGAAGCAGCCATTCGAAACGAGCAGGCTCGCGTGCAGACTCTGGGACGCGAACTGACAGAACTGGGGAAACTGCTCAGCACGCTGGAAGAAGAGCGGCGTGAAGCGGAAAAACAAGCACTCACTTCAGGGCACGCGCTCAAGCAGATGGAATCTGATCTAGCACGCACCGAGCAGCGCCTCAACACCTATCGTTTGGAGATGGAGCGGACACGCTCTGCCCGGAACGAGAAAGAAGTTGTCGTCGCTGAAAAGCGCGAGCAGGCGGAGGCTCTGGAACAAAAGAGGCAGGCGCTGGAAGATGAGATGAAGGTGGCGCAGCAACGCGTCGTCTCATTAAAGACCGCACGCGATGAAGCCGCGCAGACTGCTTCCCAGGCTGCGGCGCATCTGGCTGTGGTGGAAGAGCGCCGTCGGACAGCCGCATCAGCGCTGGAGCGGATTGAGGCACTGGCGACGGAAGCCAAACAGCGGGTCGCGGCGTTGCAGACTCAAATTCAATCTGCGGCGGCTGAGAAGCTTCAGCGTGAAGCTGAGAACATGCAGATTGCGAACCGCCTGGAAGCGCTGAGCGCGGAGAAGGCTGCGGCTGAAGCTACCGGAGTACAGCTACAGCACGAGTCTGACCAGGTACGCGCCCGCATTGCCGAAATCGATCATGAATTGAAAGCAGCCCGCCTTGAGTTGGACGCCGCGCGCGAACGCAAAGGCGAGATTGGCACGCTGCTGGCAAAGCTGCAGTCTGATCTGGCGCACATGGCTGAGTCCTGTTTGAACGAGTTGGGCATCAGCGCCGACGACCTGCGCGCCAATACCGAAATCCCATTGGTTGAAGGCGAGCAGCTTATCGCCGATGAGAATACTTACCGCGAGATGCGAACCAAGCTTGAGAACATGGGCCCAGTCAACATGATGGCGCTGGAGGAATTCAAGGAGACCGAAACGCGCCACCAGTTCCTTGAAACTCAGCGCAAAGACCTGCTGGAGTCCATCGAAAACACGCAGGCGACAATCAAGGAGATTGACGAGTTCTCAAGACAAAAGTTCCAGGAAGCGTTTGAGCGCATCAATGAGAATTTCCAGTTCACTTTCCGCAAGTTGTTTGGCGGCGGACAGGCATTTATGCGCTTGACCGACGAGCTGAACACGGCGGAAAGCGGCATTGATGTTGTCGCTTCGCCTCCGGGCAAGAAGCTGCAGAACGTGCTGCTGCTTTCCGGCGGAGAGAAGGCGCTCACGGCGCTGTCACTGCTCGTCGGCATCTTCCAGTACCAGCCCAGCCCATTCTGCATACTGGACGAGGTGGACGCTCCGCTGGACGAAGCCAACATTGGGCGCTTTACTGAACTGATCAGGGAAATGGCCGTGCAGACGCAATTCATCATCATCACGCATAGCAAGAAGACCATGTCGATTGCGCCGGTGATGTATGGAGTCACCATGCAGGAGCCGGGCGTATCCAAGATTGTGTCGGTGAAGTTCGGCGCCGAGAATGGGATACCAAGGGCAGCTTCAGCGTAACGCGATTATGCGCGACTGCCGCGTTCAGCTCACGATTGTCCTCATCTTGGGACTCTATTGCGCGGCTGCGCCACCGATTCAAGCAGATAAGATCGTCATCTTGAAATCTGCTCGCCAAATGACTTTGTTGAGCGCTGGGAAAAGTCTTTAAGACATATAAAGTTGCCCTGGGATCGAGGCCTGTGGGCCCTAAACAGGTTGAGGGCGATCACAAGACGCCCGAAGGCAATTACGTAATTGATGCAAAGAACGCTCACAGCCAGTTCCATTTGTCGTTGCACATCTCATATCCCAGCGCGGCAGACCAGCAACGCGCACGCAGTATGGGATCGCGGCCCGGCGGGGCAATCATGATTCATGGATTGGCCGCGCCTTTTGCCTATCTGGGAGCTTTGCACCGCAAGACCGACTGGACCGATGGATGCGTTGCCGTGACGAATGCAGAGATTGAAGAGATATGGAAGCTCGTTCCGGTAGGAACAAGGGTTGAGATCCGTCCATAGTTTTCTGTGCTCTCATTCAAAGATTTTTTTCTTCGTCAAGCACATTTTCTGAATCGGCGTTCAAGGTGGCCAGCGCCGGCAAGCGTTCGCGAATTTTTGCAGATCAATATTTTCCTGTTTTGAAAAAATATTTTTCTGCGTGCGTTTAATTTTTAGTAACGGGTACTACAAAGTCCCGCGAAAATCAATGCAAAGAAATCCTTGATTCATGCGGGTTTCAGGGTGTGTGCAATTCGCGGCTTCATTTTGCGCCATGCATTTTTTTGCACGTCTCAAATTTGTGATTTCCACGGTTGACAAAAATAGTTGAGAGGCTAGAATACGACCTCGCCCACGTATTTCTGCCATGACAAGCCAAAGCACACAAAGCCGAATTCTTTTACAGACAGATTTTCCGGAGCTCACGCTCCATGCTCGCGGCAAGGTCCGCGATTTATACAGTTTGAACGGACAATTGCTGTTTGTCGCCACGGACCGCATCTCAGCATTTGACTACGTTCTGGCCACTGGCATTCCGGAAAAAGGCCGCGTGCTTACGCAGCTCTCACTTTTCTGGTTTGATTTTCTAAAAGACGTAGTCAAGAACCATCTGGTCACGGCCAGCGTGGACCAATACCCCGCTCCGCTCAAAAAATATTCCGATGATCTGCGCGGCCGCTCCATGCTGGTGACCAAAGCACAGATGATCGACATTGAATGCGTGGCGCGAGGATATCTTTCCGGATCGGGATGGAAAGAGTATCAAAAGACCGGCGCGGTTTGCGGAATCAAGTTGCCGGCGGGCCTTAAAGAATCGGACAAGCTGCCCGAACCGATCTTCACTCCTGCCACCAAGGCGCTGACCGGCCACGACGAAAATATCTCGATCGAGGAAATGGCCAAGCGCACGGGAAAAGAGCTGGCAGAGAAACTGCGCGATTTGACGTTAAAGATTTATAAGACCGCGGCCGACTATGCCGCCGGTCGCGGCATCATCATCGCCGATACAAAATTTGAGTTTGGCCAGACGTCGCAAGGCCTCATTCTGGCGGATGAAGTCCTTACTCCGGATTCATCGCGTTTCTGGCCCGCGGATAAATATCAGCCGGGCAAAGCGCAGGAATCTTTTGACAAGCAGTTTGTGCGCGACTATCTGGAAGCCATCAAGTGGAACAAGCAGCCTCCGGCTCCGTCATTGCCGGAAGATGTTGCGCGCAAGACCAGTGAGAAGTACATAGAGGCGTACAGAATTTTGGCGGGACAGGAGTTGCCCGCAGGTTGAGAAGCCGGATGGCATGAACGCGCTTGATTGGATCATTCTCGTGATCATGCTCTTTTCGGCGCTTCTGGCGGCGGCCCAGGGGTTCTTTTTTGAAGTTATCTGTCTGGCAGGGGCAGTCGTCGGGTTCCTGTTGGCGGCGTGGGGATATGGCAAGCTTTCCCCGTGGTTTTTGCAGTACGTCAAGTTGCCGGCATTTGCGGACTTGGCGGGTTTTTTAACGATTTTTGTGTCGGTGGTCCTGCTGGCGGGTGCTGTTGCAAGGATAGCCCGCTGGATGGTGCACGAAGCAGGGCTCCGATCAGTTGATCGCGCGCTGGGAGCAGCGTTTGGTTTTGTTCGCGGCATGGTGATCGTGACCGCCGGTTTAATGGCGATCACGGCTTTTGTACCTGAGTCAACCGAGCTGTCTGGCTCACAACTGGCAAGTTACTTTCTGGTGGCGGGACGTGGCGCAAGCTGGCTGGCGCCTTCCGATGTCCGCCAGAAGTTTCGCGCCGGGATCATCAAACTCCGTGGTGGGCCCAGTCCGGGAGCGACAAATAAGTAAATCAAGTCGCGAGGCCGAACACGCGCCGAGCGGCCTGTAGCAAGAGAAGAGCTGCAGCCGGCGGTAGTTGCCTGGCGGTGTGGAGCGAAGCGACAAATCAAAAAGATTGGCGCATCTGGAAAGTGAGGAGACTCTGTGAAGGACCAGCTCGAAGCACTCGTAGCGCAAATGTATAGCAGCGGTATTCTTTATTCAGAAGCCGTGCGGGAGTTTAAGAAGCGCTTCATTATGAACGTCCTGCAGCAGAACCGGGGGAACCAGTGCAAGGCGGCCCGCGAATTGGGCATGCACCGTAACACGCTTAGCCGGACAATCGCTGAGTTGAAGCTGGATGTGCGCCAGCTGCGCGATGGCGGACGGCGGCCTGTACGTAGCGAGAAGCCGGCGCTGCTGGACAAACAAAAGCTGGTCCGCTAGATCGGACGTAAGCAATTCCAGTAATCCTGGCAGGAAACGGCGGCGCGCCACACAAATTAACTGAAAGATCATCGACTCCCTGGGGCAAAATCTCCTATCATGAACCTTGAACGAGGGGACTTATGTCTCATGTGTGTCGAATGCCAGCAATCTTTCGGCCCCTTTCTTTTCTCCTGATCAGTCTGGTGGCAATTCCCAAAGGTCACGCGCAAGAAAACCAGCCTGTGCCAGACGATGTGCCCGGCAAGCTGTATGTTCTTGATGCAGGCAATAGTCGAAAAAAACCGCAAGTCCTTGTAGTGAACCCTTCCAACGGCAAGGTAATCCGGACTTATCACGCCGGAGATCAGCCTGACATGACTCTCTCCCCTGACGGCAAACTACTCTACATTTCTTCCAGCTTTGAGAATGCCGCATCCGGCATGGAAAGTTTTCTGGATATTTATGACACCGCATCCGGTGCATTGCTCAACCATATAAGCAACCCTGAGGCCCTGCAGCACAAGGTCCCCGTTTACGGGAGTTCCATGGTAATGTCGCCCGACGGCAACCGGATCTACATTGAAAAGTATCACTGGGTACCGGAGCGCCCTGGTCCCACCGGCTGTTACACATCAGTTTTCGATACGCAGAGCCGCCGGTTTGTAATAAACATTTCGGTCTCAGATTGCGGGGTCGCAGTGCTGCCCGCCAATGAGGAACAGACATTTTATTTGGTCTCAACAGCGAGAGCCGCAATCGACACATTTACTATCGCCGTGCGTGCAGACGGTGTGAACAATGCACACCACTACACTGCGATTTCAATTCCTCCATCCTCAACCAGCGCGCGTGCGGCACAGAAAACTCCTGGTACAGCAACGGCCCCGTGTGAAGTCCTCCGCCCTTCTACCGCCAAAGGAATTGGGCCTGTCTTTTTGCGGCCACAACAAAAAACCGTGGGGCTCATTCTGGAGGACGGATCGCGTTTCTCAGTTGATCTTTCAAGCGAGGCAACAACACCCATGGGACATGAGTCTGGCCTGGGAAAACAGAGCGGCATTCAACCCATCCTTGAGAGCAGCGGCTCGTCTGTCTATTTCGGCACATCACAGGGAACAAACAGCTATTTTGAAAGGTATGACAGTATTGTTCGCATTGATCCGGCAACAATGGCCACCACGGGAACCATGACAACTTCCCTGCCCTTTTTTGAGGTCGCAAGGAGCCATGATGAAAGCACTCTGTTCACCGTGAATGCTGAGCAGGCGAAGATCACGGTCATCGACGCTCCAAGCCTGCGGGAGATAAGGCAATTTTCCGTGGGAGTGCAGCCGATCCTCGCGATTCCTTCTTTTTGACATTTTTGGCATTGGTCTGATTGTTGCCCGCTTTTACGCCATAAAATTAAAATCTAAACACTGATGACCACTCTCAAGACTGACTCAGCCAATCAAAAAGCCTTTGTGCGCACTGGATTCCATTGGGACAGCGCAGACGCTTTTCTTTTCGATATTGACGGTACACTGCTGAACAGCCGGGACGCTGTCCACTATTTCGCCTTCCGCGCAGCCATACGCGACGTCCTTGGCATTGAATCAAGCATTGAAGGAGTGCCCGTTCACGGCAATACTGACGTGGGGATACTGCGTGCCGTGCTACAGCGCGCAGGGATGAAAGACCGGGCAATCGACGCGCACATGCCGCAGATCGTGGCTCGAATGTGTGCCGAAGTCCAGCAGAACCGCGAGCAGTTGAATCCAGAGCTGTGTCCATCAATTCTTGAGCTTATCAACTATCTTGATGGCCGAGGCAAGCTGCTGGGAGCAGCTTCAGGAAACCTTGAAACCATAGGCTGGCTCAAGCTGGAGAAAGCCGGAATCAAGCCGATGTTTGCTTTTGGATCGTTCTCCTTTCCGCGAGAATTACGTGCGGAAATCTTCCAGCACGGAATTGACCTGGCCCGCCGGCAGCTGGGCGAACATGCGTCTGTGACCGTTGTCGGAGATACACCCGCCGATATTGAGGCGGCGCGGGCAGTGGGCGTGCCGGTAATCGCGCTCGCTACCGGAATCTACTCTTTTGCGCAGCTTCAGACCCATGCTCCAGACGCGTGCTTTGCCTGCGGCACTGATTTGCTGGCATTTACCGGGATGACGAGTTCATAAACTTCGGTAATTGGCGCAATATTCCTGCCATGAATCGTTCTTAATGACGGTACAATGATATTTCCCGCATGAAGATTTACTTCGCCATTTTGACGCTATTTTTCTGCCTTGCCTGCATGGCCGCGGACAAGCCGAAGTCCGCAGTGCCAAACGGGGTTTCCAAAGAAGACAGGAAAGCCGCGGAAAAAGAATTCAAGGACGCGCAGGACCTGCAGCGGGCAGGCAAGCCTGATGACGCCCTGGTGGCGGTGCTTAAGGCCGAGGAGCTGATGCCTGGCAACGTGGAGTTTATGACCATGGGCGAAATGCTGCGGCAGCAGATCGTGGGCGAGCACATGGAGGCGGGCAATCACCTGGCCGCAGCGGGCGATTCCATGGGCGCTGCACAACGCTTTCGGATGGCTCTGTCTATTGATCCGCAAAATTCTTATGCTGCCCAGCGCCTGCGTGACGTAGACCCGCCGGATGGCGACGCCGAACACAAGCATGTGCTGCAATTGCTGGCGTCAGTAGACCAGATCAATCTGGAACCCGCGCCGGGAAGAAAGAATTTTCATCTTCAGGGCGACACGCGGCAACTCTATACGCAGATTGGCGCCGCTTTTGGCGTCTTTATGGAATTCGACTCTAACCTGACGAGCCGCGTCATCCGCTTTGATCTTGATAACGTCGACTTTTACACGGCAGCCAGCCTGGCCGGCAAGATGACAAAGTCCTTCTGGTCGCCAATCTCCAGCAATGCTGCCATGGTGGCCAGCGATACGGTCGAAACCAGAAAGCAATATGAGCGTCTGGCTCTGCGTACTTTTTATATCGGCAACGCGTCCGCGCAGACCGATCTGAACGACCTTGTCAATGTAATGCGCACCATTTTCGATATGAAGTTCGTCAGTATCCAGCCGGGCCAGAACACCATCACAGTCCGGGCACCCAGGGAACAAGTGGAAGCGGCAGCGAGCATGCTCGATAACCTGATGGATGCCAAGCCCGAGATTTCGCTTGAAGTGACGGAATACGAAATTGATACAGATCGCACGCGGGACATGGGCCTGAACCTGCCTACCAGCTTTCAGGTATTCAACATCCCTTCAGAAATCAGGCGCGTGCTGGGCTCGGACGCACAGAGCGTGATTGATCAGCTGAACCGCACCGGGACAATCGATCCCAGCACCATCTCACCTACGGCGCTGGCCAACCTGGCGGGCTCTCCTCTGTTAGGACCTTTCCTGATTTTCGGCAAAGGCAATGGATTGACCGGAATCACTGCGCCGCCTATCAGCGCGAAGCTGGCCTTTAATTCCTCCATCGCGACCAATCTGGAAGCAATGACGTTGCGCGCCATTGATGGCGAGGCCGCAACATTCCGTGTGGGTACACGCTTCCCGGTCGTGAACAGCACGTTCAGTAACGTTGCCGTGAGCACGCGCGGCCAGGTCCAGGTGGGAAATACTCCTCAGTTCACATATGAAGATCTGGGGATCACCTTGAAGGCAACGCCGCACTACCACTCCAATGGCGACATAACCCTGGCAATGGACCTGCAAGTTCAAGCGTTGGGAACGCTGTTAGTCAATAGCATCCCAGACATCACCAGCCGTTCTTATGTCGGGACCATCACCGTACACGATGGTGAACAATCCGTAATCATGGGTATGATGAGCGAGCAGGAGCTACGGTCGATTCAGGGCTTTCCGATACTAAGCAGCCTGCCCGGCTTAAAAACTGTGCTTGGCTCCAATTCAAAAGAGCGCATTCACAATGAGTTGCTGATCGTTATTACGCCGCACGTGGTGCGCAAGCCCTTCCATGATATGGGCAGCAGTGTTTTCTGGAACGTGGGTCCATAAAAAACCTGTTTACCACTGATAGGGCGGCCACTGGCTAGTTAATGCTGTTTTCGAACTAGTCTCTACTTGCCTGCGTGATCAATTTCAAACTGCACCAGTTGCTTCAGATTGTCATACGGAATGTTGGCTACGCCGGGTACCCTGCGGCCATTGACGAAAACGGTAGGCGTCTCATTTACCTCAAGGGTCGCACCCAGCGCCAGTGACTTCTTGATGCGGGCATCGGTTTCCGGCGAAGCAGCGCAGGTAGAGATTTTTTGTGCGTCATAGCCATTCGCCGTGGCCAGTTCTTTTAATTTATCGTCGGCTGTGGCCAACGCAATTCCGCCCTGGTTTTCAAAGATGGCGTCAACATATTTCCAGAAGCCATCTTTGTTCATTTGCCCGGCACAATCGGCATATTGTGCCGCCTTCAATGCCCAGGGATGCATGCTGGCAGGCAAGGGAAACTGCTGGAAGATGAAGCGTGCCTGGGGGAAATCGGCATAAAGCTTTTCAAGAACGGGCTGTGCCACTTTGCAATGCGGGCACTCCAGATCACTGAACTCAATAATGTCGATAGGTGGATTTTGGCCGCCACGGCTGGGGCCGAATGCGTCTTTCAGATGAGCTCGCGCGGGCGCAAATGGATCTGTACCAAAGGGAAGGATCTGTCCGGCAATCGCGATCTGTGCGCCCGGCGCCAGAAACAGATGCACTGGTTGTTGCTTGTTCATTGACACCAGCACTTCCGCCAGTCCTGGAATGCTGGATTCGCGGATATCGAAGATCTGCCAGGTAACGCCCGGATCATAGCCAAAGCTGCGTTTCATGGAAGCTTCCACTTCTTCCATGGTGGGCAGCGCGGCTTTCTTTTGCGCGCTTTGCGGCGTGGCAGAAGCGGCGGTTGAGTGGGTTGCTGGTTTTTTCGGCGAAGCGGTTTGCGCGTTCAGCAAGCCGAAAGCAAAAGCAATGAGAGCCAAGAGAACATTGGTCTTTAATTTCATTGGGAATTTCATTATGGATTTCATCATGAATTTTTAGACTTCCGATTTTTGTGCGATTGGAAAACGGCGGCCAAGGCCAAAGGCCTTTGGCGTGATTTTTAGTCCCGGAGCAGCCTGCTGGCGCTTGTATTCACTGCGCTCAATCATGCGGATCACGTCGCGCACCAGCCGAACCTCATAGCCGCGATCAGCGGCAATCTGTTCCGCGGTGCGGTAATCCTCCACGTAATCTTCCAGAATGTTGTCCAGAACTTCATACGGCGGCAGTGTATCAGAGTCTTTCTGGCCAGGACGCAGCTCGGCGGAAGGAGGCTTGTCGATCGTGGATTGCGGAATCACCGGCTTCAGAGAGTTCACATAACGGCTCAGGTCGTAAACCATGGTTTTGGGGACATCGGAAATCACGCCCAGCCCGCCTACCATGTCGCCATAAAGAGTACAGTAGCCGACTCCTACTTCAGACTTATTTCCGGTGGTCAATACCAGCGCGCCGAACTTATTGGAGAAAGCCATGAGGATGTTGCCGCGAATGCGCGACTGAAGGTTCTCTTCCGCAATATCCTCCGGCATGTCCGCGAATAAAGGCGCCAGAGCTTTGCGGTAGCCCGAAAAAACATCGCCGATGGCAATCACCTCAAAGCGGATTCCCAGCTTGCACGCCAGCTCACGCGCGTCCTTGATGCTGTGCTCAGAAGAATACTGGCTGGGCATCGCAATGCCGGTAACGTTTTCTTTGCCCAGCGCGTCCACGGCGATGGCTGCGGTAAGAGCAGAATCAATTCCTCCGCTCAGGCCGATCACGACCTTGCTAAAGCCGCATTTGCGAACGTAATCACGCGTTCCCAGCGCAAGAGCGGCAAAGGCGCTGGGTACACCTACCGGGACTTGCTCATGCATATCGCCCTGCATGGTTTCCGAATCGAAAATGACCAGGTCTTCTTCAAAGGACTTTGCCTGGGCCACAATGCGGCCATCGGGCGCGATGACCATGCTGGAACCATCAAAGATCAGGCTGTCATTCCCGCCCACCTGGTTTACGAATAGCACAGGAACTTTGTTGTCGCGCGCAATAGTTGCCAGCATCTGGCGGCGCAGCTCGCGCTTTCCCAGATGGAATGGCGAGGCGGAAATGTTCAGTACCATGTTGCCGCCGGCATGCAGGAGTTCATCGACAGGATCTACTGGGTACAAGCGGCGATGCCAGAAATGCTTGTCGTTCCACGCGTCTTCACAAATAGTAAGCGCGAATTCCTTTCCTCCGAGCGGAAGCAGTTTCTGTCTTTCAGCAGGATCGAAGTAACGCATTTCGTCAAAAACATCATAGGTAGGCAACAGCATTTTTGACTGCACAAATTGCACTGCGCCCTGTCGCAGCACGGCGGCGGAATTCATCACGGACTTTCCGGTTTCCACTTTGGCGGGCGAGACAAAGCCGCAGATGATGGTAATTTGCGGAACAACTTGCGCAATCTCATTCACCACTTTCTGGTTGCGCTCCACGAATGCGGGTTTTTCCAGCAGGTCACGCGGAGGATAGCCGCAGACAGCGAGTTCAGGGAAGAGAATCATCTCCGCGCCCTGCGCAAGGGCCTGGCGCGAAGACTCTATGATCTTTTTGGAGTTTCCGGTGAAATCACCAATAGTTGGGTTGATCTGCCCGAGAGCAATCTTCACACTTCTAGTTTAAACCGCTGCTTAATTTTTCGTCAGCCCTCACCGCGGAGGCGTCTTCGTCTGGTCCTGGGGCGGCTTCTCCTGCGCCGGTTGCTGATCTGTGCTGGTGGAGCCGGTTTGCTTGCCATTGGTGCCCCACTGCGGCTCATCTGGTTCGCCTGATGGCAACTGGGGTGTGCTAGAACCGCTTCCAGCCTGCTGCGTCATGGGATCAGGCTGCTCGTCGGGCCGCTTCAATGTTGGCCGATGGGCGGGTTGCTCCTGCGGCGGCGCACCGCTCACATCTTGCGGATTGGCGCTCGACTTCAGCGCGGCCAGCGTAGGCACACCATCTTTTACATCAACTTCCTTCTCGGTCTTGACGATGATCTGCCCACCGACCTTTGCCGTCTTCACCTGGATTACTTCATCGCCGTTAAAGCGTACAAACACCACGTCCTTTGGAGGAGAGCCGTAAATCCATTCCTCATACTCTTTGCCCTTGTCATCTTTTTCACGGACCTTTTGCTCAGGGCGGTCTTTGGCCATGACTACCATGTCATGATTCATGCCCACCAATACTTCATGTTTTTTCACGGCTTCCCTGATCTTGGGCGGAAGAGTATCGACAAAAACTTCTGCAGCCGTCTTGACGGAAAAGTCGAGCACTGGAGTCAGCATCTGCTTCAACTCCGCGCCTGTCATTTCCGGAACATGCTTCTTGAATTCCAGTGTCACCGCTGCGCCTGTAGGCTGGGCCTGGTTGGGATCTACGCCGCCGGTGCTGCCACCCATGCCGGAAACCTCAATATGCTGGTACCACTTGGTTTTCTTTTTTGGGCCGCCATTGATCTCAAAATAAATCGACTTTTCTTTGAAAACGATGTTGGTAATCTGCACGCGATCACCGACCTTGGCGGCTGCGCCATAGGTCTGCGCCAACCTATAGAGCTGGGCATCACCGGGTTTCACCAGGCCATCCGGCGCGATGATAAGGTCCTTTTCGCCAACCGGCAAGTTCTTGCGCACATGAACAAACTCGGCATCCATTACCCGGATGAGCTGCATTTTGGTGCCGTCACTCAGATTTTGCCGACTGTCCAGATCTACCGGCTTCAAGTGGGGAGTAGTATCCGGCGCCTGCGGCGTCTGGGCGTCCACGGGCTTCGGCATATTTGGATCGGATGCACTTCCCGGACTAACGATGATCACCGGCTGAGGCGGTCCCTTGGGGACTTGCGGCGGATTTTGCGGCGCTGGAACCTGGCCCACAGCAAGGCTGCAGGCCGTTAAAACCAGGAAAAAAGAGGATGCGGGACTGCGTAGCATGGGGCACCTATGGCTGCTTGCTGTCTCTCTAATGAGACGCTAATTCGCGCGAATTTTCAACCTATTTAGCAGCCACTTGGGTTAGATGCCAAAGCCGTGCGGAACGTGCAATTTTCCCTGCATTTCGTCCCAGAGTAGGTCGATCACGCGCAATGTCGCGATTCCGGCGATCAGTAAGCCGCGCGGCGCAACCGGGGCCCCCGACGAGCCCGCTCTTGGCTTGGCGGGGTAGAAATTCGCCGAGCCACAAACTGTCATCCTGAACGAGCGGCCTTTTGCCGGGAGTGAAGGACCTAAATCGGCGGAGCCACCCCTCCCCCTCCTAGATTATCCCAAGTCATCCCAGCTCATCCCAGATTGGCGTGAGTTGTGAGGTGCACCCCTGAAGTGAGACAGGAAATTTATCCCACAGATGTGATTGTGAAGGGTGAACCCCTGATTTGAGACAGGCACGTAGAGTTGACGGGCCTCCGCTTCCGCGCGATGTCGTGCGATCACGGCGATTCCGGCGATCCAGTACCCCTCCCCCTATCCTTCCAATTAGGATTCCAAAGCACTTACCTTCGGTCATCCCACGACATTCCAGATTGGCGTGCACTTGACGCAGTTGGAGTTGGTTTTTTCCGGCTAGGAGCTAGCGGCTAGTAGCTAGAAGCTTCTGTTGTCAAAGATCATAGCCCATAGGACACACTTCCACCTAGAGCCGAATGCATACTCTACCATTTATTCGCCCATAGAGTCAACAGAAAAGGGAGCGTAGTTTATTTTTTTCCAGTCCTTCGCAAAAAACAATGAAGCGTAGCGGCGCGCGACCACCCTCTGGCGCAGCAGCCCCGCAGCGACTCTGGCTTGATCGATCGAGTAAACTCCAGCTGCCGCGTCCCATACGGAGTGGAGCAGGCACAGTGATTGTTTTCAAGGTAAAGGTTTTGAACTTGTCTCAATATTTGCAAAAGAGGGGCTTGAAGAAATAAAGGCATAGCTTTGTGACAGAGGACGCGGTGATACAGAGCCTGTAATTTACACTTGCCTTTATAGCCGGTATTGATACACTTCCGCATCCACTCCCTTTGATGCCGTTGCATATTTTTATTCCGATCTGTCCAAAAGTAATGTTCATGCTTTGAGTTGGAGATCAGCTATGAGATATCTTTGCAAGCTTTGGATACTCGCTGTCGTAGCCCCTTGTTTAGCTCAGTCTGCCCAATCATCTGCGCCCGGATCAATTCCCGATGTTTCAAGTGAGCAGGCAAAATGGGCTATTAGCATCGCTGGGGTGATTGAGCCGCCAGAGTTGTCAGGTGCTCCGAAACAGTTCATTAAGCCAACCGCGACGCTACGAGAGTTTGGGGATATCGTTACCAGCATTTCTGAAAAGGACAAAGAGAAAAGTAAAGCTGCTGAAGACAAGCTGAGCAAATTCATCGAGCAACACCCCACATATTCCGACGCATTGTTTTTGCGGGCCACGATCAATCTTTGCATTCTCGACAATCGAGATTTTCCTGCAATCCTGCGCGATATCAACGCTAGCACTTCCACACACCAATCTGATCGCAACGACAACATTTATAGCGATCTCACAGACCATTACTCACTCAGTGGAAAGGTCAAAATGCTGTTGGGACTACGCAAGGAGGCGTTAAGCGATCTTGAAGCAGCAATGAAGATAAATCTGTCCCGTGCTGACAAGATATTCAATGTCAGCGGCACTGAGCCTACTCGCACATCAAATGCCTGCGAATGGAATCTGGGCGATCTTGATGCTCTAATCTCGGCTTTTCCAAATGATTATTTGCCAGTGCTATTGCGAGGATTGTATTTCAAATCTTTTACAGGGTTCAGCGCTGAAGGCAAGTACTATCCTGAGGCGGCTCAGGATTTTGACAAGGCGGCCACTCTCAAACCGACATCACCATTGCCGCGCTATTTCCTGGGAACCCTTTATGTAAGAGCCTCCATTTTTACGGTAGCTGCAGCCAGTTCGCAAGAAAGCCAAGACGCCATTAGAAGAAAAGCGATTGGAGCTTTGACCGATTCGATACACGCTGATGCGGAATTTGTGCCAGCATATGAAGAGCGGGCAAGCCAATATCTTGATGGGCGAGATTATCAGAGGGCTGTCGCCGATTATGATCAAGTGCTCAGGTTCGATCCAGAGAACAAGACAGCTTACGCTGATCGTGGACTGACGGAATTAGAAACTCGGCGTTATACTGCAGCTATTGCCGATTTTAGCAATGCGATACAGCGCAAGAAGGATGACGATGCATCACTCGAATACAGTTACGAGCACAGGGCAAATGCGTATATTGCAGTTGGGGATTGGCCCCACGCGATCGCTGATTATGGGGAAACGATCAGGCTTAAATTCGGTAGAGAAAGCTTTCTCATGAGCCTAAAGCAAATTCGAGCACTTTATCCCGAATATGACCATGTGAGCGATGGCGTACTTCTGCGAAAGCTTCGCGATCTCTTTATGCCGCAGATGGATTATCAGGTCTTTGCCAATGCGGTGATGAAGAATGAAGGAAAATGGGCGATTGGAGATCTGCATGATCTCTATCAAAAACGCGGCGATGCCTATGTTAGGAACAATGATTTTCGCCGGGCTGCACGGGATTTTGAACGGATATATAAAGGTTTGCCGGACTATGCTGAATCGATAGACAAATGGCGTGTTTATGGCAACAATCGCGATGGCGCAGAACAACAAATCGATGTAAAGAGGGTACGGCTTTCAGGAATATTGCCTGCGGGATTGATGCTTAGAACTTTGGCGAAAGATGGAACTTACGTCGTACGCGCCTATGAATTTGATTGCGACAAGGCCAAACTCAACCTGTCCTCAAACACAATTTATGATGCGGACGACAAAGCGCTGAAATACTCGGAAGCAGGCAGCGGATGGCGAACAGTTACCCCTGGCACCCAAGAACAGAGGCTGTACAACGGCATGTGCTCAAGTCAAAATTAACGGCTGCACTTTCTTGACCTCTATAAAAAGTGATGAGTTCCGCTGAGCCACGCACAGCGATGATTTCTGGTTCCACGGGGTGGAGCAGGCATTTATGCCTGCGGCAAAGCTGCTTTACAATTTCGGCTTCAGCCGCTGAGGTGACTTCTTGACGATTCCTTATCGAGGAAGAACAACTGAATCCACCTACTTTGTCACTGCTAATGTGCTCAACAAAAAGAGCCTTTTCCAGGTGGAGAAAATTGCCCGGCTCTTCATTGCAGTCATGATGGATTACAGAACACAGAAAAAGTATCTTCTGCATGAGTTTGTTGTCATGCCTGACCACCTTCATTTGATCATTACTCCAACCAAAATCACGCTGGAAAGGGCCATGCAGTGCATCAAGGGAGGCTTCTCTTTCCAACTCAATAAGAATTTGAAAGCCAAAAGAGATGTATGGCAACCAAGCTTCATGGACAGGCGGATCAGAGACTCGCTCGAATACCAGAAGTTCAAAGATTACATCTGGCAGAATCCGGTAAAGCGCTTTCTGGCCAGGACTCCGGAAGAATATCCCTACAACTCGGCAAACCCAAGCTTCCAACTGGACCCAGTACCTCAGCGGCTGAAGCCGATTTCTTCAGCAGCTTTACCGCAGGACTGAAGTCCTGCTCCACCCCGTGAGGGACAAGGCAATTTTCTAAGACAGCATAAGTGCCTACTCCACCCCTGTGTAAATCAGTGATATCAGTGTTATCCGTGGTAAGGGTAGGTTCTTGTGCAAGCTATTCCGCCCCCAGAGACCTGCCACTCACGGTTAATCCGTCCCTGGCCACCATAGCCGGCAGAACATGGCCGCCATAACTGCGGATGGCCGCTGAGATATGCTCGCGGTTCTCTGGTTCGGTGAGAAAGACCACGCACCCGCCTCCACCCGCGCCGCAAACCTTGGCAGCCAAAGCCCCCTGGCGCAGGGCGACGGCAATGAGCTTTTCGATCATCGGAGTGCTAATCCGGGGGGAGTTGGTCTTGCGCAGCTTCCATTCTTCGCGAATCAGCTTTGCTACCTGTTTCCAATCGGCCATGGATAGCGCGTGATGCATGGCGCGAGCGATCTCACCGATCCGCTCAAAGTTGTGGAAGATTTTTTTGTCGCCGTTAATATGGGCTTTGAATACTTCCCAATTATTGATTCCTGACTTGCGCGGCGCTCCGGTATAGACCAGCACGAAGCGCCGGTCTAACTCTTCAGGCGCAACGCGTACTGCGGCATGGTGAATGCCATCGGGATCCAAATGAATGGCGCTTACGCCGCCATATAAAGCGGGATAGTAATCCTGGCATCCTGTGGGGACTTTGATCAGCTGGGCTTCAACGTTTTGTGCGATCACGCGAATCTGCTCGCGGTCAAGCTTTTTGCCGGTATAACGCGCCAGCGCCGCTGTGGTGGCGATCATCAGCGCGGAAGAGCCGGAAATGCCAGCGCCGGCCGGAGATTCTGAGTGCGTCTCTATTTCAAATCCGCCATCGGGGGCAAAGAAGCGCGCCAGATGCCCAGCCAGCGGATGCTTGAACTTGCGCGCGGCACACAGTTCGGCGAAGTTGCGAAATTCTTCTTCTGCTTTGGTATCGAGCGACCGGAAGCGGATTTTGTCGTCAGTGAGGCGGGTGATCTTGCATCGGGTGAGGATGTTGACAGCAAAATTTACGGTAACGGCGCCAGGATGGAACAGATAGAGCGGCCAGAGGTCGAGAGTACCACCCGCCAGATCAACCCGGCAGGGCGCGTGCGCGACGATCGTACCGGGAGGAGGCAAATTTTATTCCGTATAAAACTGGGCCATCTGGCGGAACTTGTTGTAACGGCCGTCAAGGAGCTGTTGCACCGGCTGGTGCTTCAGCTGGTTAAAGTGCTTGAGAAGGACTTCATCCACCATGGCGGCTGCCGCGTCGTGGTCCAGGTGCGCGCCGCCGTCAGGCTCAGGGATGATCTCGTCGATGATTGCCATTTCTTTCAGGTCAGGCGCCGTAATGCGCAGCGCCTGTGCCGCAATCTCCTTTTTGGACGCATCGCGCCACATGATGGAAGCGCAACCCTCGGGCGAAATGACCGAATACACCGAGTTTTCCATCATGAACACTCGGTCCGCCACGGCAATGGCCAGCGCACCGCCGCTGCCGCCTTCGCCCGTAACGGTGGTAATGATAGGGACTTCAATCCGCGCCATCTCCCGCAAATTGCGCGCGATCGCTTCCGCCTGGCCGCGCTCTTCTGCTCCCAGACCGGGATACGCGCCTGGTGTGTCGACAAAAGTAAAGATAGGGCGGCCAAACTTTTCCGCCATTTTCATGCACCGCAGCGCCTTGCGATAGCCTTCAGGATTCGCCTGTCCAAAGTTCCGGTACACGCGCTGCTTGGTGTCGCGGCCTTTTTGATGGCCGATTACCATGACGTTTTCGCCGCGATAGCGGGCCATACCGCACATGATTGCCAAGTCGTCGCCAAAACCCCGGTCACCGTGGATCTCACTCCAATCAGTGAAAAGGCGGTCGACGTAATCCATGGTAAAAGGACGCTGGGAATGGCGGGCCAGCTCAGTCTTTTGCCAGGCATTGATGTGGAGACGGATTTGCTCGCGAAGGAAATTGATCTGGTGTTGCAGATGTTTCAACTGCAGACGTGCTTCATTGTCAGCGCCGGCGCGCGTTTCAAGCTGGGCAACCTGCCCTTCAATTACTTCCAACTGCCTTTGCGCTTTTACGGCTGGATCCAAAAGAACTCCTGGCTAGTACCTCAATCAATAACCTGGACCGCGCCCCGTCCGCATAATTCTTCCACTCGCGTGATAAAGCTGCGGTCTGCACATACATTATATCTGCCAGATTCCATTTCCATCACCACCATAAAATCGCCAGGTCGGTCCACGGTAAACATGACCTTGGCTTCACCCTTGCGCTCGTCGCAGATGGCATGTAATGCGTCCACTGAAGCCTCCGTCGCGCTATCAAGAGGAACGCGGATGCGGATGGAGCGTGGCAACTTTGGCTTGGCTTCTTCCAGCGGCGTTAGTCCGGTAATGATGACTTTGGGATTTGAGCCTTCTTCCACGCGTACACTGGCGCGCACCAGCATGGGAATCTCCTGCTTCAGAATGGTCGCCAGCCGTTTATATGCGTCAGGAAAGACGACAGCTTCAATGGTGCCCGTCATGTCTTCCATCACGGCTTGCGCGTACAGATCGCCCTTGCGCGACTTGAGCACGCGTACATTGGAAACCATGCCGGCGGTATTGATCTCGTCTCGATCGGTTCCCCTGGTCATGGCGCTGATGGTTTCCACCGACATCGCTCGAAAATCTTCCAGCTTGTCTTTGTACTTCTCCAGCGGATGGCCGGTAATAAAGAAGCCGAGAACTTCTTTTTCATTCGCCAGGCGCTGGTGCTCGTCCCACTCAGGAACGTTGGGGAGCTTCTCGCCGGTGCCATTCGATTCTTCTTCCTGAAACACGCCGAACAAGCCGTGCTGCCCCATTTCCGCATCGCGTTGTGTCTTCTGCGCCCGTTCCATAGCTTTATCCAGCACCGCCATGATCTGTGCGCGATAGCCAAAGTCATCGAGAGCGCCGGCTTTGTTTAAAGATTCCAGGACGCGCTTGTTCAGCAGGCGAAGATCGACCTTCTCGCAGAATTCAAAGATTGAACTGAACCGGCCCAGTTCTTTTCGCGCTGCAGTAATCGACTCAATGGCGTTGCGACCCACGTTCTTTACTGCCGCAAGGCCAAATCGGATGGCGTTGTCGTGCGGAGTGAAATAAGCGTCGCTTACATTGATATTGGGCGGCTCAACCGGAATTTCCATCTCACGGCATTCATTGATGTACTTGACCACGTTATCGGTATTGCCCATCTGCGAGGTCAGCAGCGCCGCCATGAACTCCACGGGATAGTGCGTCTTGAGATAGGCCGTCTGGTAAGCCAGCAGCGCGTAAGCTGCGGAGTGTGACTTGTTAAAGCCATAGCCCGCGAACTGCTCCATGAGATCAAAAATTTTGACGATCTTCTTTTCCGGGAAGCCGCGCTCCACCGCACCTTTTACAAAGCGCTGGCGCTGGGCTGTCATTTCGTCGATATTCTTTTTGCCCATAGCGCGGCGCAGCAGGTCGGCTTCGCCCAATGAATAACCGGCCAGCACGTTGGCGATCTGCATCACCTGTTCCTGATACACGATGACGCCCAGCGTCTCCTTGAGCAGTTCCTCCAACTGCGGCAGTTCGTACTCCACCTTCTTGCGTCCCCACTTGCGATCAATAAAATCATCGATCATGCCACCCTGGATTGGCCCGGGACGGTAGAGCGCATTGAGGGCCGTAAGGTCATCAATCGAGTTTGGTTTATAGCGGCGCAGCACGTCGGTCATCCCGCCGGATTCAAACTGGAAGATGCCGGAGGTCAGACCGGTGTGAAAAACGCTTTCGTAGGTCTTGGGATCGTCCAGAGGAATCTTCTCCAGATCAATGGCCGTGCCACGCTGCGCAATCAGCTTGAGTGCGTCATCCAGGATCGTGAGAGTGGTGAGCCCAAGGAAGTCCATCTTGAGCAGGCCCATCTTCTCGATCGCCTTCATGTCATAGGCGGTTACAATTTCGTCGTTCTTGGTTTTGTGCAGCGGGACAAGTTCGGTAAGCGGCTTTGGCGAGATCACCACGCCCGCAGCATGTACGCCGGAGTTACGTACCAGCCCTTCAAGTTTCAACGCCGTATCGATCAGCTCACGTACCTGGATTTCTTTTTCGTAGGCTTCCTGGAGTGGCCCAGCTTCGTCGAGCACATCTTTCAACTGGATGCCTATAGGCGTGGTGGGCACCATCTTGGCAATGCGATCCACGTCTGCATAAGGAATGTCCATGGCGCGGCCCACATCTTTAATGGCCGCTTTGGCCGCCATCGTGCCGAAAGTGATGATCTGCGCTACGTTGTCGCGCCCGTATTTCTGCGTGACGTAGTTGATGACCTCTCCGCGCCGGTTCATGCAGAAATCGATGTCGATATCGGGCAGCGACACGCGCTCAGGATTCAGGAAGCGCTCAAACAGCAGCTCATGCTGGAGCGGATCAATGTCCGTGATTCCCATGGCATAAGCCACAAGCGCGCCTGCAGCCGATCCACGGCCCGGCCCCACGGGAATGGAATTTTCACGGGCGTAGCGGATGAAGTCCCACACGATCAGAAAGTATCCCGAGAACTTCATCTGTTGGATAATGGCGATTTCACGTGCCAGACGCTGGTCATAATCCGCACGCGACTTCTTCAGACGGCCCGCGGCTTCGATCTGGCCGAGGCTTTCCCATCGGCGGGCAAAGCCTTCACGCGCCACATGCTCAAAATAACTGTCCAGCGTGTAGCTGTCAGGAACCACAAACTCCGGAAACGGATTCTTGACCTTGTTGAGCTTGAAGTTGCAGCGTTCAGCAATGGCCAGTGATTGCTTCAGCACGTCTTCACGGCCATTGAAGAGCTGCTTCATCTCGTCGGCGGTCTTCACAAAAAACTGGTTGCCGTGGAACTTGAGCCGGTTCGTGTCATTCACTGACTTGCCGGTCTGGACGCAGACCAGCACATCCTGAGCGTGCGCGTCATCTTCACAGAGATAGTGGCTGTCATTGGTGGCCACCATGGGGATGCCCAGATCTTTTTCCAGGCGCATCAGGTCGGCATGGATGCGGTGCTCTTCCGGCAGGCCCTGGTCCTGAATTTCCATGAAGAAATTGTCTTTGCCAAAAATCTCGCGATAGAAACTGGCAGCTCCACGCGCAGCATCGTACTTCCCCGCCAGCAGGTTTTCGCAGACTTCACCTGCTAGGCATCCGCTCAAGCCGATGAGACCGGAGGAATGTTCCGCCAGAAACTTTTTGCTGATGCGCGGCTTGTAATAAAAGCCGTGCATGCTGGCTTCAGAGGTGATCTTGATCAGGTTGCGATAGCCTTCTTCATTTTCCGCCAGCACCAGCAAATGGTTGTACGTATCGCCTTCCGGCGGGGCACGATGGTCGTCCTTTTTGCAGACATAAAGCTCGCAGCCGACGATGGGCTTGATGCCGGCTTTTGTCGCTTCGTCTACGAACTCCACTGTGCCATAGATATTTCCATGGTCAGTCATGGCCACGGCCTTCTGGCCGATTTCAGCCACTCGCTTTACCAGGCCCGGAACGCCGCAGGCCCCGTCCAGCAGGGAGTAGTCGGTATGTAAGTGGAGATGGACGAATTCAGACATGGGAGAGCTTGCCTTCTATTATAGCTATTTATGCACGCTTGGAACTCTGTCCAGGTGTGTGGAAAAGAAGGAAGTTATTGGCAATCTCCAGCGTAATAACAGGAGGGAAAGTGATTGAACATCAGCCAAATTGGCCAATAAAGCGCCATTGGCGCTCCTAGCAGCAACACGAGCCCACGCCATTTCTACCGCAGGAGCGCATACACGACAGCAAGCAACCAGACGCTGGCAAAAGGGATGGTCCGCCAGATCATCGCGTTAAAATTGAGAGGCATTTGACGAACCGGGGCGATCCAACTGAGAAACGCGATCAGCAGCGAGATAGAAAAGAGCATCCAGAACTTCTTTGACTTCATAACCAGCTATTTCTTCTTGTCCATCAAAATATCGTGTTTCGCCTGGCATTCCGTGGCGGGATCCATCGTAGCAACGCCAACCAAGTCATCTTTCTTGGCGTTAAACTCGATTGGCGGCTTCTTTACTTTGGCCGGGATGCCGGTGAACTTTGCCTTGCCTTGAGCATTGGTGTAAACACCCATATCGAGCTTGTGCGCGCCAAAGGCCCCGTATGCGGCGTGGTAATCGATTCTTGCAGCATAGACCGGCTTGCCGTCTGCGCTGGTAACAGAGAGCTCAATGGAGCAAGGGCCGGAAGCGGCGTCAGTGGCGGGAATGTCGTCCGGTTGCTGCGGCTGGGCGGGCTGCTGGGCCTGCGACGCAAAAACCAGAGTACCCAGGATCAAAAGAGCGCAGGCTGATGCGACTTGAAAGATTCGTCTCATATTAGGCTGCACAGATTATAAACCGCGGCCACAACGCTTCCCGTGAGCGGCCAATACCAGCACGCAACTATTTTTGTGCTGCCGTATCGGGGATTCGTGAGGAATGGCCCGCCACAAGTTGCCAGGTTGCATCGCGCCACACAAACACATCAGTAAAGCGGCTTTTCCGCGTGATCACTATGCCGTCTTTGTCTTTTCTGGTAATGGTGACGCGGCCCGTCACCACGGCGGAGAGAGGATAGAGGCGCACATCCGTATCATCGACATCGTATTTAGCGTCGGATTTGCGGCAATCTTTTTCTCCCGCCAGATCCTGGCGCTTGTTGGAAACATTCCCTGAGGCATCGGTAAAGATGAATTCTTCCGCTTCTATCCGCTCAAAATAGCGATAGTCACACTGGAGGTTGGCGCGGCCTATTTCGTGCTCGATACGGATCAGTTCATCTTTAATCTGGCCCGGCGTTCCGAGCGGGGTATTTTGTTGCTGAGCGAACAAGCGGCAGGAAAGCATCGACAGAACTATGGCGAGCAAAGTTTTCATTCTGGCCTCTCAGCAATTAGATGGTTTGGCGGTGCTCTGGTTAGCAGAAACACTCTGGAGCAACTCCAACATTGCAGCAGTTACCGCGTCCGGCATTTCCAGGGAGCTGCTATGACCCGCGCCGGGGATATTCACATGGCGAGCGCCGCGAATGCCGGCGATCAAGCTGTTTGAATTGGCAGGCGGCTGAGCCGTGTCGTCTTCACCGGTGATGATGAGCGTGGGGCAGCGGATGGCAGCCAGTTCGCTGGCGCGGAATGCACGCCGGTTCATCACCGCTGATAATGATTTGGCAATATTGCGTGGACGCCCCCGGAGTTTTCCCGTCCATTGTTCCAGCATGGGACGGCGTTCTGCGCTCATGCGCGTTGTGCGTCCAAAAAGTTCTTTCACCGCGATTGGCGTAAAAGGCGCAGGGCTGAAGACCTTCACCATCTGGGCCAGAAAATCATATTTGATGCGGTTCGGCAGCTTCTCCTTGGTCGCGGTGGTGTTCATCAGCGTGAGAGTTGTTATCAGCTCAGGATGGTGCGCCGCCACGCGCATGCCGGCGAAGCCTCCCATGGAGAGGCCCGCGAAATGGCACGGAGCGGCTTTGAGCGCGCGAATCATCAGGGCTGCGTCATCGGCGATGGTGGACATGTCATAGCCCCGGCCTATGTCTTCTGATTGGCCCTGTGCGCGATGGTCATACGCGATCACGCGATATTGCTTTTCAAACACAGCGCGCTGCGGCTCAAACATGGTGTGGTCCATGAGCAGGCCATGCGAGAAAACGATTGTTTCAGGGCCGCTGCCGGACTCTTTATAGAAGATATTTACGCCGTTGACTTTGATGGTGGGCATTTTCTGAAATCCCGAATCCCGCGAAGCGGGTGAGGGAACCCTACTCGCTTCACAGTTTCAGCTCGATAAGAATAATCTGATTTGGGTGAACCCTCAATATAATCGTTGCAGTAGGGATCTCTCGCTTCGCTCGAGATTGAGAAAACATGGACAACAAAGCCATCGCCAACATCTTCTATGAAACCGCAGACCTGATGAAGGTCGCCAATGAAGACGGGTTTCGCATTCGCTCGTATGAGCGCGCGGCGGAGGCCCTGGAAGGCTGGCCGCAGCAGGTTTCCACGATGTCAGAGAAGGAGGTGCTGGAAATTCCCGGGATCGGGAAGAGCATGGCGGCAAACATCCGCCAGCTGAACACGACCGGCAAACTCGACTTCCACCAGCAGATGCTCGAGAAATTCCACCCATCAATGCTGGAGCTGCTCAAGATTTCCGGGCTCGGGCCCAAGACCATTGCATTGATATGGGATGCCTTCAAGATTTGCGACGTGGAAGGCGTAGCCAGATTGGCCAGTGAAGGCAAGCTGCGGACTCTGCCGCGCCTGAGCGAAAAATCAGAACAGAAGATATTGAAGTCTATTGAGAATTATAGGCAGCTTACCGGACGCTTCCTGCTCAACACCGCCGACGAGATTGCTACCAAGATGACAGAGTTTCTGGCTGGACTACCAGGGGTTGAGAAAGTGACGCCCGCCGGATCGCTGCGCCGGGGGCGCGAAACCGTGGGTGATCTTGACCTGCTGGTGACAGGCAAGTGCTGCGATACGGAATCGCAGCGCAATGCGGTCATTGATCGGATCGTGAGCTTCCCAGGAATTCTTGAAGTGCTGGCCAAGGGCGAAAATAAAGTCAGCATCAAGCTGCGCAGCGGCATGCAGGTAGACGTGCGCCTGCTTTCCCCGGATTCTTTTGGCGCGGCAATGCAATACTTTACTGGGTCCAAGAACCACAACGTCCAACTACGCCAGCGCGCAATCAAGCAGGGCTATACGCTGAATGAATATGGGCTGGTGCGCGTAGAAGACAATAAGCGCGTCGCCGGAAAAACCGAAGAAGAAATTTACAAGAAGCTGGGCCTGAAGTTTATTCCTCCGGAGTTGCGCGAAGACTGCGGCGAAATACAGGCCGCCGCGGAAGATAAGCTACCTGACCTGATAACGCAGGCTGATATTCAGGGCGACGTGCATATGCATACCGTCGAGACAGATGGAAAATGCACCATTGAAGAAATGGCGTTGGCGGCACGCGATCGCGGCTATAAATACATGGCCATCACCGACCACTCCAAGAACCTGGCGTTCGCAAATGGCCTGGATGACCAACGTGCTGAAGCGCACATAAAAAAGATACGCGCGGCCTCAAAGGCCATCGATGGCATTACGATCTTTGCCGGAATTGAAGTTGACATACTGGCGGATGGCGAGCTTGATCTATCAGACTCAGTGCTGGAGCAGATGGATATCGTGATCGCCAGCGTGCATTCGCATTTCAACCAGGAACCTGCGCAGATGACCGATCGTCTGCTGCGCGTGATTGAGAATTCGAACACGTCATTGATGGGACATCCCACGGGGCGTATGCTTCTGCGTCGCGAGGGCTTTATTTACGACTATGACAAGGTGTTTGCCGCCGCGGCCAAGGCGGGCGTGGCGATGGAACAAAATGCCTATCCCGATCGGCTCGATCTCCGCGACCAGCACCTGCGGATGGCCAAAGCCAAAGGCGTAAAATTCATCATTAATACAGACGCGCACCACACATCGCACATGGAAAAGATCCGCTACGGCGTCTTGCAGCTCCGCCGTGCATGGCTTACCAGGCAGGACGTGCTTAACACGTTGCCGGCTGCGGAATTTGCCAAAATCGTAAGGCGGGGCAGGCCGGTGCTGGCGGAGATTTCCTAGCGGAAACTTCGTCTATTTTGCGCCGTGATTTCAGCATCTCACAAGAGTATGCTGTTTCCGGAGCAACTCTATGCCTGACGATACCAAGCCCACGCCACCGCCGCCCAGCAGCACTCCACCGAACACCAATGCGCCCGCCAAAGCCAAAGGCGCCGATGAGCGGAACCACGGACACATTCCCATCACTGAAGAAATGGACAGCGCCAAGTGGACTCTGCCTCCGATCATCCCGCTGCTGATAGCTGTCGTGGTCGTGGGAATTCTGGTGGCGGTGGTAGCGCTCTCGAATCGGACAAAGCCGAGCGCCGCTCTGGCCATTACCAAAGTCGTTTCTGCAGCGCAGGAAAGCAATACGATGGTGGCCATCCAGATCAAGCTGGATAACCAGGTGGAAGGCCCGCTATGGATCAAGCAAATCCAGGCCGAGGTGGAAACGCCTGACGGCAAGAAATATAGCGACAACGCGGCCCCAGCAGTGGACGCGCCGCGCTATGTCGAGGCATTCCCTCCCCTGGCTGAAGCCAAGGCCGACTGGATAAAAGAGGATCTGAAGATTCCAACCAAGACGTCTTATAACGGGACGGCCGTCTTTTCTTATCCCGTGGATAAAGCCACGTTTGACAAGCGCAAACAGGTCACGATTCGCATACAGCTATACGACCGGCCAACGCTGGTGGCGACGAATACGCCAACGCCTGTCCCCTGACATTTTCCTGTAGCCGGGTACGCATTGATCCTCAAATAAAAATAATTTGGCTTAAGCCATTTTTTCTATTGACAAAACAAACAAGCGTAGTAGATTAACAGACGAGCATAGTAGCAAAGACTCTGACTCTATGAATTTACCCAAACTGACAAAACTGGAACTGCAGATCATGGAAGCCCTTTGGACGCGCGGCGAAGCCTCAATCCGCGAGATACAGGAAAACTTTCCTGAAAAGAAAAGACCTGCCTACACGACGATCCAAACGACGGTGTACCGGCTGGAAGCGAAGAAAGCCGTGCGCAGGGTGAAGAAGGTAGGCAATTTCCACGTCTTTGAAGCCGCCGTTTCGCGCAGCGCGGCGCAGCGACGGCTGATTGACGATTTGCTGGCGCTCTTTGGCGGACGCACGCAGCCAGTAATGGCGCACCTGATTGAATCGGGCAAACTGACGCTGGAGGACGTGAAGGAAGCGGAAGGCCTTCTGCGGCAACTGGAAAGAAAGGACAAATCAAAATGAATTTGCAATCTTTGTCCTCGATGTGGACGGCCCTGGCTCCGGCCGTGGGCAATCATTTGTGGCAATCGACGCTGTTTGCCGCCGTGGCCGGATTATTGACATTGGCGCTGCGCAAGAACCATGCGCGCGTCCGCTATTGGCTGTGGCTTGCCGCGTCATTGAAATTTCTGGTTCCCTTTTCGCTGTTGACCTCGCTAGGCAGCCGCATGGCGTGGTCGCGAGGGTCGGCGGCGACGCAGGGATCCCTGGCTTTTGTGATTGAGCAGGTGAGCCAGCCCTTCGCGCAACAAGCGAGCTCTCGGGGACCTGTGCAAGCAATCTTGGCAGCTCTACCGGCAATTCTTGCTGCCATATGGGGCTGCGGATTTGCCGTGGTGTTAGCAGTGTGGTTCGCGCGCTGGCGTCGCGTTTACGCGGGTATCAGAAATGCCGCGCCTTTGCACGGAGGCCGCGAAGTAGCGGCATTGCGCCGGCTGGAACAGGCAGGAGGAATCCGAAGGAAGATTGAAATCTTTTTGTCGCACGCTTCACTGGAGCCGGGAATTTTGGGCATTGTGAAACCAGTGCTGATATGGCCGCAGGGAATCTCAGACCGGCTGGACGATGCGCATCTGGACGCCATTCTGGCGCATGAAGTGTGGCATGTGCGTCGCAATGACAATCTGGCAGCGGCAGCCCACATGGTGGTAGAGGCCATCTTCTGGTTCCACCCCCTGGTCTGGTGGCTGGGAGCACGCATGGTGGACGAGCGCGAGCGCGCCTGCGATGAAGAAGTGCTGCTGTGCAGCCAGCCACAGGTCTATGCCGAAAGCATCTTGAAGATTTGCGAGTTCTGCGTGGGCTCTCCGCTGGCTTGCGTCGCAGGAGTAACAGGATCCGATCTTAAGAAAAGGATAGCGAATATCATGAACAAGAATATTGTCAGTAAATTGAACTTGGGAAAGAAATTGTTGCTTAGCACGCTGGCAACAGCGGCCATCGCCCTGCCGATCGTGTTTGGATTGGCAAAGCCGGCGCACAGCCAGCAGCAGGCGTCCGGACAAGATGCGAGCGCAAAGACGTTTACTTTTACTCGTGGATATCAGCAGGTATCTGTCACGCCCGGCGAGAGTGGAAACGGCGTGATCCAAACAAGAATCATATTCACGCCCGATAGCTTCAGGGCAAAGAACCAAACATTGCAGGAGCTGCTCAAACTGGCGTATGGGGTCCAGGCCAGCCAGATTTCAGGCGGGCCAGATTGGCTTGCCACTGCCATGTTCAATGTTGACGCCAAGTTGGACGAATCAACTGTTGCTGAGTTGAAGAAGCTTAGTCCGGAGCAGCAGAAGATGGAACGGGACCTGATGTTCCAGAATCTGCTGGCGGACCAGTTCAAGGTGGCGCTCCATCGAGAAAGCAGGCTTCTATCAGCGCAAGTGTTGGTAATCGCAAAGAACGGCCCAAAAATTCAGCCGGCAAAGCCTGGGGATACCTATCCCAACGGCATCAAGGGCCCGGATGGACTTCCGGCAGGGCCACACAAGTTCAATTTTGGCGCTGACGGAGTGATCGTTCAGGCCCTTCCGATGTCATTTGTGGCGAACAACCTGGCTATGCACTTAGACCAACCTGTTGTGGACAGAACAGGGCTCACAGGCGATTACGACTTCACGCTGAAGTTTTCACCGGAGAGCCTAGCCGCAGTGCACGATCATGGACCAAACGGAGCAAAGGAAACCACAATGCCCGTAAACTCAATCAGTGCGCATAACGCCATGCTGCTCTCCGCCATTGATGAGCAGCTTGGCCTGAAGTTGGATCCGCAAACGATTCCATTGCCAGTGCTCGTTATCGACCGGGCCGAGAAACCCGCGGTAAAGTAGCTATGAGCGGGGGACGCGCCGCCTGCGCAAGGCGAGTCCCCCGCTTTCCCGTTTTGGGACTTCCCTTTCTCGTTTCCGCGACGTTCGTTCTCTGCAACTGTCTCGCCTTCCCAAGCAAATTACTTTGATATAAAAATTAATTCCTTGACATTTGTTTTGCATGTTAGAGAATGTCCCCGCTCAGGGATGGGTGCCCGAAATCGTGTCGGCCGCTGCTCTCTTCATGGAGCAAGCTGGAACAAACGTTCGTAAGACCCCGCTTCTCCCAGCTGGAGGAAATATGAAACGTGGTTTCACGTTGGTCATCTTCGCTCTTGTTATTTTTATCTCCCGCAACGCGGCGCACGCGCAGATCAGCGCCGCAGAAGCACAGCTCAACGGCTCAGTCCGCGACCAGACCGGAAGCATGATCGCCAAGGCCTCAGTCACGCTGCGCAATGTGGATACAAACCAAACTTATAAGACGACCTCCAACAGCGTGGGCTTCTATATCCTGACCAACGTAGCGCCGGGCAATTATGAGTTGACAGCTGAGTCGCAGGGATTTGCCAAGTACTCCCAGACGGGCATCGCGTTGCGCGTGGCACAAGTGGCAACGATTGATGTGAGCCTGAAAGTGGCAGGAACCACGCAGGAAGTCACCGTCAACACTGAAGCGCCGACCATTGAGCCCACACGTACAGAAGTGAGCCAGGTAGTGGATGCGCAACAGATCCAGTCACTGCCCATAGCCGGCCGGTTGTTCACTGACTTTGCGCTGCTGAGCCCGGGGGT
>DASXKZ010000030.1:0-19231 GCA_036496525.1 Candidatus Angelobacter sp. | reverse complement strand
AATACAACGTGACCCAGGCGCTCAGCCCGCTGCGGTTTATTCTTGCGCTGGTGCAACGAGTCTGGCATCTCTTTGGAACCATGAACATGCTGGCGCTCACGGCAGCTACGATAGTTGCGATGTTCTTTCCGCCAGTCATTGATTCCACCGTCGAACGCCCGCGCATTGCCATCCCCGTGCAACTCCAGTTCGGGCTGATCATGCTGGCGCATCTCATCGCATTTTCCCTGCTCGGTGGTGCGCTGCTCACTCGCTATTTGTTGCCGGTGTATCCGCTGGTAATCATGCTCGGTATGTCAACATTGCATCGCCGCATTGGTCGATGGGAATGGCCCGCAGCCTTAATGGTGATCGTCTTTGTGCTGGGACTCTTCTTTGATCCGCCGTACCGCTTTGCCCCAGAAGATAACCTCACTTACAAAGACTTCGTTAATTTGCACTTTGAAGCCGCAAAGTTTCTGGAAAAACACGAACAAAACGCCACGATTCTTACCGCATGGCCGGCGACAGATGAGCTTACTCGTCCATATCTCGGCTACGTAAAGCAATCGTTTTCATTTGTTCAAGTGCAGGATTTTACCGTTGAAGAAATGATCAAAGCGCGGCAGATGCGCTCACAGTATCAGGTGGCTTATTTATTTTCCACCAAGGTTGACGTGCCGCCATTGATCCATTCTGAGCGATGGGAGAGACTCAACCGGCGATTCTTCGGCTCCCATGTCGACGTCTCGCCGGAATTAGCTGCGGAATTTCTTCACGGAAAAATCGTCTTCCTGGCCAGAAGCAAAGCGGAATGGGTAGCGATTCTGGAAATGGACCAGCCGTCTTCTGTGGCGTCGGCTTTGCCCGGCCTCCCACAAAAGTAAAGCCGCCCGCCCAAGTTGCTCTTTAAATCAAGCACAAAAGCAAGAGCACAGCGTTACGCACTGTGCTCTTCATCAACATGCAGCCCGCCGGAAAACAGGCCGCTCATTTCTATGAAAGTATTTTTGCCAGCACTGCATGGACATTTGCGTTGTACCAGAAGGAAGCAAACACCAGGCCCGCCGATTCAACCACCCGAAACCGCCACTGCCTTTTCATGGCCCAACCTCTCCCTAATCTCTTAGCCTCTTGCCTCAACTTCCACACGTGCATGGGCAAAAGACTGCTTCTCAATGGGGGAGAGAACACGCATCTTTTTCCAGTCATAAGCGAACTCGGTACCACAGTCGAGACAAACCACGTACGTTCCCGTTTGCGTGGCGGCCTCGCAGCGGCGTTGTCCTGGCTTGCTGGTCTGGGGAAAGCTGATTCGTTTGTGCCAGCATCCGAACAAAGCGTCAAAAAGCTTCACAATCTCCTCCTGGCTGTTGCATCAAGCGCTTGCTTCTAACAGCCTCACTCAGCACTACCTGGTACTCAGGATGTCAGACCATGGGCCTGATACCTTCGTTACTGTAAGTAGTGGTTTCAGCCCTCGTTTCGTTTCACTTAAATTCCACATCTCCGATGACACAAATTGTCACTGTTTTGTGTTCTAAACATCACTTTCAATACGTTGAACGCAGGTATTCTGGATTTGTTGCATTAAGTTTCGTTGTCGTTCTGGGTGCTCAGCTCGGCGAGGTTTAGAAATAATGGGTTAAGTCGACAAAAATTTAGATTACTCACGCCTCAGCAGCGCTAACCCAGACGTTCAAGCAGCCCTAATGGCAGATTGATAAAATTATCTCAACGCATGGAAACCATTGATCCCAACGCTGTAGGACGACGCTCCAAAGACGCCAGCCGACCATGGACATGGTCTATTGCCATGTATTCCGGCCCATCGCCCTTGCACATGGCCGCCGCTCCCGGCGCTTCCAACCCTGTCATTTCTGCCGCCAGCGTAACCGATGTTCCTGCGCGCTTTGTCGCTGATCCATTCATGGTCAATGTCGATGGCCCTTGGCACATGTTTTTTGAGGTCTTAAATAACCAGACCAACAAAGGCGACATTGGCCGCGCCACCAGCCGCAATGGTCTCACCTGGCGGTACGAACGAATCGTCCTGCAGGAGCCGTTTCATCTTTCATATCCATACGTGTTCCGGTGGAACGATGATTTCTATATGACTCCGGAAACCCTCGGCGCCAATGCTGTCCGTCTTTACCGCGCCACTTCGTTCCCCGATCAATGGACTCTCGTCAAAGATCTGATTCCCGGTTCGCACGCTGATCCTTCAATCTTCCAGCACGGCGGAAAATGGTGGCTCTTCACTTGTCCAACGCCGCACAAACATGACACGCTGGCTCTTTACTCAGCCGATGATCCGACTTGCACTTGGACTGAACATCCTTCCAGCCCAATTATCGCCGGCAATAAATCAATCGCCCGGCCCGGCGGTCGCGTGCTCATGTACAACGGTCGTCTCCTTCGCTTTACCCAGGATTGCTATCCCACTTACGGTAAACAGGTCCGCGCCTTTGAAATTACTGAGCTCACGCCGACAAACTACAAAGAGCATGAAGTCAAAGAGTCGCCTATTCTTGTGCCTGACGGCAGCTCATGGAATGCTTCCGGCATGCACCATATTGATGCGCACCTTGTGAACGGATCGTGGCTGGCTTGTGTTGATGGGCTCATCGAGTTTTAATGACTTTGTCCAAAAACGCATTTACCACTGGTTTCCACTGACGACACTGATCAAATCGATGCTTCGCGCCTAATTTTACTGACAGATTTGATTTCTTATCAGTGTTCATCAGTGGTGAGAATTGCCTTTGGGTAGACTACTTTTTAATATCATTCAGGCTTAGCTGTCTTGCTGCATTCTAGTTGAAAAGAGTGTGAGGCCAGATCAACGCACACAATTTCAGCCTTGAACGATCCCACTCGGCGGTTCGCGCCAAAGGTAATTCCGGGCAGCAGGCCGGTTCTGAAGTCGCGCATCTGCTCAAGCGTCTGAATCAGTTTCTCGCGCGTTATATTCTTGCCTGCTCGTGCCAGGGCTTCCACCAGGATTTTTGCAGCGCAATACGCTGAAATCTGCACCAGTCTGTGGTCGCTGGCAAGATTGTGACTGCTCAGAAAATAGTCGAACTCATCCACCGCTCCGACCTCGGGCTGCAGTTGCGGATAAGCGGCAAAGATCCTGCCCTGAAAACGCGCCGGAGCACCCAGTATGCTTTCATCCAGCAGTGGCCCCAGCACAAAAACTCTGGGGGCCCACTCCGCTTTGTCGGCAGCCTGTATCCACGGTGCAAGCTGCTCTCCATCGCCAATAAAAAAGACGCGTTCTATTCCCTGGCTGTGCAGGTCCTGAATAACCTCTGCGCCCTTCGCCGCAGAGAACACAAACTCCTGCGGTTTGTCTACGCTCAATTCCTTCCAGGTTGTTTGCATGGCTGGAGCCACATCCGTCTGCAGCTTGCTATCGGCCACCACCACCGCCGTCTTCTCGATGGTCGATTTCTCCCTCGTTGCGGCAAAACGGACCAGCTCCTGCTCAAGTTGCTGAAAGCCGGGCAACAGATAAAACACTTCGCGATTCACTGGTTCGCTGGGCACGGAAAGCGCCAGCAGCCCCACCAGTGGTATCTTGCTCGCTTGCGCCACGGCTGCCAGTTTTTGCTCCTCATCAGGGACGAAGGGAGCCACCATAGCAAATACCGGAATAGCGGCCAGACGCTTGGCATTTTTCAGCGTTGCCGCGCTGCTGTCTCCCGATTCCGCAAAGCGAAGCACAATTCGCCGCCCGTAAACTCCGCCGTGCTGATTCAGGTCGTCAAAGTAGGCGGTCAAGAGCGCTTTTACCGCGCTGCCCGTTTCTGCGTTGTCACCGGTCAGCGGCGCCAGGCTGCCGATTGTAATGCTGTTAGCAGTAACGCCTGGCTGAGGTGTATTCGGTTGCTTTGATTGCAGAGCATGGACGCGCATGTCTGCTGCGCCTGCATTGCAGCACAGCATCAGGCTGAGAAATGCCCCCGACACTTTCAATGTCCAATGCACTGGCAAAGCCTTCCTTGAAATCTGGTGACCCTGGCAGGAGTCGAACCTGCGACCTGCGGTTTAGGAAACCGTCGCTCTATCCATCTGAGCTACAGGGCCACTCCCATCATTTTAACCCGTAACATCAGCCTACGACGCCAACCAATCCCCGCGTTACTTCGCCCGCGGATGGGTCTTGTCATAGACTTCCATCACATGAGTAATCGATAGCTGCGTATACCTCTGCGTGGTTGCGAGCCGCTCATGCCCCAACAGCTCCTGGATGGACCGCAGGTCGGCGCCTTCCGTCAGCATGTGCGTTCCAAAGGCATGCCGCAAGGTATGGGGATGCATGTCCGAAGACAATCCCCGCGAGATAGCAATCTTTTTCACGATCCGCCCTACGCTGCGTGTCGTCAAGGGCCCGCCCCGCTGATTGATGAACAGGCGGCGCGTATTCTTGCGCGTAGCCTTCAACAACTTCTGTCGTGCATCTCGATACGCTGCCAGCGCTTCAGCCGCCGCGCCTTCCAGCGGCACATAGCGTTGCTTCTTCCCTTTGCCGCGAATCAGGATTACACCGTTGGCTTCCTGGATATCGCCCAACTCCGTGCCTACCAGCTCCGAATTTCGGAGTCCACAACCATAGAGCAGTTCGAAGATCGCTCGATCGCGCTCAGGAAACGCGGCGCTCTCCGGCATGTCAGTATTCAGAAGGCCGTTGATCTCTTCCATCGTGGGCACACGCGGCAGCTTCTTGGGTAGTTTGGGTGAAGACACCAGCGTGGCCGGGTTTTGCTGGACAATGCCTTCCCGCCCCAGCCATTTGTACATTGACCGCAAGGCCGCAAGCGCCCGCGCCACTGAAACTTTACTCAGCCGGCAACCATGCAGGTGCGAGAGAAATCCCCGGATCGTGATATGGTCAATCTCTTTCCACCGCGCTTCCGGACCAAGGTATTCGGCAAAGCGGGCCAGCTCATTGCTATACGCGCGCAGCGTATGGGCTGATGCATTCCGCTCTCCGCGCAGCGAATCCAGAAACTTGCCGATGCCGCGTTGAATCTCCGTGCTCACCCGGTTTTCAGGCTGCTTCATGGCTTACCCGCCCCAGCGCTTCTCTTTCCTCGTGGATGAAAGTTGCGATAGACGGTCTTCAGTCTGTCCAACGCCACATGCGTATAGATCTGAGTGGTTGAGATATCGGCGTGGCCCAGAATCGTCTGCACCGTTCGTAGATCAGCGCCGTTTTCCACCATGTGTGTGGCGCAGCTATGGCGCAACATATGCGGGCTGGCGGGCCGTACTGATGCAGAAGCATCTTTCACCATTTGCCAAACCCGCTGCCGCGATAACCGCCCTCCTCCGCGACGCACAAACAACATAGGCGAAATCTTTTTGCTCAGAAGCGCCACTCGCCCATCCGCCAGATATGCGCTGACTCGCTCCTGCGCAGCTTTTCCAATCGGGACAATCCGCTCCTTGTCACCCTTGCCGCGCACCAATATGTACCCAAGTTCCAATTTCAAATCTTCCAACTTTATGTTGATGATCTCAGAAACCCGCATCCCGCCTGCATAAAATACCTCCAGCATGGTTTGGTCGCGCTGTGCCAGCGCCGCGGAAAGTTTGGCATCGTCCGCCTGTCCTGCCGCCTTCATCATCGAATCAATTTCGCTCAGAGCGAGCGACTTTGGCAGCACCTTCCATTGCTTTGGCGAATCAATCTCCAGTGTGGGGTCTTCCTTGATGATCCGGTCCAGCAGCAGGTATTTGTAAAAATGCCGTAGCGTGGAAAGCTTGCGCGCCACTGACCGGTCTTTTACTCCGTTCGCAAACAGCTGGCTTAGGAATGCCCGGATATCTTCCCGCCGTGCCTCCGCCAGCTCCCGCCGACGCACCGCAAGAAACTCCGCAAATTGAATCAGGTCGGATTTGTAAGCGCTCACTGTCAGCGGCGTCAGCCCTTTCTCAACATTCAGGTAATCAAGAAAGCCCTTCACTATTGGATCGTCTTGATCGCCGCTCTTGCGCTTGTTATCAGACCTCATAATCTTCAGTATCCCGCTTGCCTCTTCACTGGCAAATAGCTCTGCTGGTTCCCGTTTGTCCATAGAACGCGAATTGTTTACAGCTTGCGCTCGGTGGCTAAGATTTGACTCTTCACTTCTATTCCTGCTCTGCTCCCATCTGGGTTAATCCACGATGAAAATTTGCTCTTTTGCCCAGGCAATCATCCACACAGGTCTTAATAAGTTCTTAATTTATCAACTCCCGCTATTTCGGCGAGGATGGGCAATTCCCAATTTTCTTGCTACTCCTACCCCCTCCCCCCGGTTTCGACCCCATTCGACCCCAGCCGACCCCAAATGACCCCATGCTGAGAGCATCGGCAGAGGGCCGCAACTTCCACAAAACACGAACGCAACGGATTTCCCGTTGCGCAGCTGTAAATCGATTCCCATGTCGCTTTTTAATATAGCGAACATCAAGCGAATAAGTCAATGGAAATCGACCATGATTGATATAAATCTCTTAAAAAATTCTCCGCGGTGAAAAATTCCTCATAAGCCTGCCCCCAAATTGGGCCATGTCAGAATAGTGCCATGCAAAACGCCCAACCGCCGTCTATTCCAGACTTCCTCTACGGCACCGCCTGGAAAGAAGACCGCACAGCCGCCCTTACTGAGCTTGCGATCCGCTCCGGCTTTCGCGCCATTGATACGGCCAATCAGCGCAAGCACTACTTTGAAGCTGCAGTCGGTCAAGGATTGGCAGCCGCCTATGCTGCAGGTCTGGTTACGCGTGCCGATCTTTTTCTTCAGACCAAATTCACTTATCAGGACGGGCAGGACCATCGTCTGCCTTATGATCCAGCAGCGCCGTTATCTCTTCAGGTAGCGCAGTCGATGGCCAGCTCGCTTGAGCATCTTGGCACCGACCACGTCGATAGTTTTGTTCTGCACGGCCCCGCTTCTCACTCCCACTGGACCACCGACGATTTTAAAACCTGGCAGGCCATGATCAAAGAACGCGATGCCGGACGCACGCGCCTTCTCGGCGTCAGCAACATTTCACTCGGTCAACTCCAGCAGATGGCCCGCGCCCATGCGGAACCGCCGGCATTCGTCCAGAACCGATGCTATGCAACTCGCGGCTGGGACCAAGATGTGCGGGCTTTCTGCCGCGAGCGCAACATCGTCTATCAGGGCTTCTCTCTTCTGACAGCAAACATGGCTGTCCTTCGACATCCTTCCATCGCGACCCTTGCAGTGCAGAACAATGCAACCCCGGCCCAGATTATTTTTGCTTTTTCGCGCGCCGTCGGCATGCTGCCTCTTACAGGAACCTGCAGCGCCGATCACATGCGGCAAGATCTTGCCAGCCGATTACTAAAATTGCCGCCGGAAGCTGTGAATGCGATTGAGGCAATCGCTGGGTAGTGTTTTATTGATGGGTGCAAAATAATGTTCCCAATCATTAAGAATCGTCATCCCGATGCCCGTAAAGCGAGCGCGCGAATTCACCAGCGCGCGAGCAGGGCAGAGGGACCTTTTGCGTATTTTTCAAAATCGGACTTTCATTGATGCACCTCTCAATGGCCGCGCCAGATGCCAATACTCATTCGTTGCCCTCCTGAGCGACGCCGAGGGAGCGCCGCGCGACTGAGGCGGAGCGAAGGAGGGCAACTCCTACTTCCCTGCCTTTTTCTCCGGCATCACGAACGGCTTTTCCTCGATCCCATTGAGCCGCGCCACCGTCACCGCATTCAGCGCGCTTTCTGGACGCTCTTCATGCTTGAAAAACGCGAACACCTCGCGCTCTGCCCTCTGCGCCTTCAACTCTTCCGCCACCTTCTGGAGATCAGGTGTGCTGTACTCCGGCTCGCGAAAGCGGTAATACAGAAAGTCCGCCGTCGCCACCTTGGGCACAACGATCTTCTCGCTCTCCGCCCAGCACAGCGCCGCATTCTTGCTTTTCAAAATCTCATACACCGCGTCGGTAAACCAGCTCTCATGCCGGAACTCAAAGGCAAACCTGTAGGCCTGCGGCAAGAGCTGCGCAAATGTCCGCAGCAGATCGATGTCCGCTTTCAAATTCGGCGGCGTCTGGATCAATATCGGCCCCAGCCTGCCCGACTGCCGCATCGGTTCCATGCTTTGCAGAAAAAACCGAAACGAATCGTCGCAATCCTTGAGACGCTTGAAATGGGTAATCGATTGATGCACCTTGGCGGCAAACTTGAAATCCGGCGAGGTCACGCCGACCCATCCGGCGATGGCGCTCGCCGTCGGCATGCGCCTGAAAGTCGCGTTCAACTCCACCGCATTCAGCCGCGTGGCATAAAACTCAAGAAACCGTTTCGACGGCAGCTTCTCCGGAAAAAATGCCGGCTTCCAGCTTGCGTATGACCATCCTGACGTGCCAATGTGCAGGTCCATTTTCGGAAGTATAGTCGAACCCCGATCTTCGGATATGACACAGTTGCCGCTCGTTCCCCGGGTCTTCCCGCCCTCTCGAAATGCCGATGCCCGGAAGTTGCCATCCCGAGAAGGTCCGTAAATTTGGCTGCGTTCTCGGGCCCCATTCGCGCCCGCTTTTGGCGTGAATGGGCAGAGCAGCCAAATAGGACCCGAGGGATCGGCTCCGCTGCCGCCGAGGGATCGCACGATATATTTCATCCTTGCTTGGGGATCGCTCTCCGCGTCTCCGCGGTGAACACCTCAAAGCTGAACAAAGACCCTTAAATCATTCGCGTATTTCGCGTTGATTCGCGGCTAAAGCCTGCCTTTCTCCGTGCCTCCGTGTCTCCGTGGTAGGTGTTTTCTATTTATATAAAAGATACTTCTGCCGCAGCTCCTTAAACCTCTCCAGATCATCCTGCCAGCCCTGCGCGATGCTACGCGGATCATCTCCGTTCACCACTGCATCAAAAACTTGCCGATTGGCAAGCAGAGCAAGCATACGCTCAATCTTCCATTGATCGGGATACAGCTTTCTCAACGCCACCGCCAGTTCAATCCCCATCTCAGGAGCATCCAGTACCGTGCGGTCGGTGACAATAATATTCACACCCTTGCACAACTGGTTCGCGTACGGACCGCTCACCGGCGTAAACGTCACCGGCACAAAACGTACACCGGGAATCAGCCGAGCATTCAAATAGTCAGAAAACGTATGCGGATCGATCCAGGGAGCGCCCAACACTTCAAATGGAGTATCGGTCCCCCGACCGACAGAGACGTTCGTGCCCTCCACGATCGCCACGCCCGTGTACAGCTCCGCCTCGTTCACTGACCGCAGATTCGGCGAAGTATTAATCCACACAATTCCCGTGGAATCAAACCAGTCGCCACGCAGCCAGCCTTGCATGGGAATTACGCGCAGCCGCGCGCCGATCTTTTTCTCATCGTTGTAAAGCTGGGCCAGTTCGCCCAGCGTCATCCCATGGCGCAGCGGGATCGGATGATAGTTGTTGAAGTTCAGCAGGTCGGGTTGCGACATTGGCCCCTGAACAAAGGATCCGGTCACCGGGTCCGGCCGGTCCAGCACAATCACTTCAGTATTTGTCTGTGCTGCTGCCTCCAGCAGGTAGCCCAGCGTTGCCGGGTAGGTATAAAAACGCCCCCCTGCATCCTGAACATCAAACACCACGGCATCCAGCGTCTTGAGCACGTCCAGCGGAGGCCGCTTCTTAGCGTCTGTGCCGCCATACATCGAATACACGGGGACGCCCGTCACTGTGTCAGTCGTGTTCTGGACGTTCAAGTCATCCTGCGCGCCAAAGATGCCGTGCTCAGGAGCAAAGATCACCGCCAGCTTGATCCCCGGCGCAGAAGCCAGCACGTCGATCGTCCTTCGGCCCTGCCCGTCCACTCCGGTATTGTTCGTCAGCAGGCCAATCGTCATTTGCTCCTTGTCCTTCTTTAAAGAAGCAAAATTGTCCTGCTCCAGAACGTCGATGCCTGTCAGCACATGTCCGTTGCGCGCTGCCACCCGGCGTGATGCCGTAGCTGCTTCGTTATAGCCGGTAATCGCCAGCTGCTTTTCCCGGTCAGCAGAGCTCACATCCAGTTTCAGCAGCGCCGCCACTGCCGTGGCCACGCGAGCCCGCAATGAAATAATTGCCGGCCCTTGCCGGGGCAAAACGGAATTCGTCAGCAGGATCACGTACGTATTCGTGTACGGATCAATCCACATTGACGTGCCTGTGTACCCGGTGTGCCCAAATGATCCCACCGGCAGCAACGATCCCCGGTTCGACGAGAAAGAAGAATCAATGTCCCAGCCCAGCCCGCGGACCTCGGTCGCATTCGGCGGCTGTTGCGGCGTCGTCATCTTCTCAATGATGTCGCCGTCCAGGATTTGCTTGCGGCTAATCAGCGCCTGCGCATACAGCGCCAGATCGCCTGCCGTGGAAAACACTCCCGCGTGTCCTGCTACGCCGCCCATCCTGTCCGCGCGCGGATCATGCACCACGCCACGCAGGATCTGTTTCCTGTCCGGCGCGAAAGTTTCTGCAATCTTGCTTTTCCATTCCGGAGGCGGCAGAAAGCGTGTGTGCTTCATGCCCAGCGGCTGGAAGATATGCACTGTCGCGTATTGGTCCAGCGGCATACCGGAAAGCCGCTGCACCAGCTCTCCCAGCACAATGAAATTGGTATCGCTATAAATAAAGATCGAGCCTTGCGGCGCTTGCAGTTTTTCTTCATGCGCCAGCCGGAACGCCGTGTCGCGTCCCACCCAATAAGGATTTAGATCGATGTCCGGCCGCAACCCGGAGTAGTGCGTCAAAAGCTGCCGCACTGTCACCGCGTCTTTGCCATTCATGCCGAAATCAGGAATGTAGTGCGCCACCGGCTCATCCAGCCGGATCTGTCCATACTGGATCAGCCGCATCACGCTCGGCGTGGTCGCCACCACTTTGGTGAGCGATGCCAGATCAAAAATCGTGTCCAGCGTCATAGCTTCAGGACGCGGCGAGGTGGCGCGCAGCCCAAAAGCTTTCTGGTGCACGATCTTTCCGCCATGGCCCACCACCAGCACTGCTCCGGTGATGGCCTGGTCGTTGATCTGCTCCTGTACTAGCAGATCCACCGGTGAAAAGTTGGCCGTTTCCTTTGCCTCAGCCGCAGGCTTCTTTTTCTTCGGCGCAGGCGCAGCCACAGCCGAAAAGCTCTGAACAGCCAAAATGAGTATTGAAATGTAGCCTATGGCTTTGCGCAGGAATGTCATCTGTGAACTAATGTGTTATAAACCGAAAACAAAAGCAACACGAGGGGATTTTCTGCACCAAAGTACCAACAGCATGCTGTCCCAGTCGTTCGAGCGTCAGGATGAACAATTCCAGCGTGCCTTTGACGTTCTTCGCTCTGGTATCGACCAGCACGCTTTCCCCGGAGCGGCAGTCGCCGTCACCCATCAAGGACAGCTGATCGCCTACAAGGGCCTCGGGCATTTCACTTACGACAAATCATCTCCAGCCGTGCAGGCTGAGACCGTTTACGATCTCGCCTCAGTCACCAAAGTTATCGCCACCACCACGGCCTGCATGATTTTGTACGATCGCGGCCTGTTCAAGCTCGACCAGCCTTTATTGGAGCTTCTGCCAGGATTCGCCGACGACAGCTCTGAGCAAATAGACGCCCGCCGCCAGAAAATTACCGTCCGCATACTCCTGGCGCACTCCTCCGGGCTGCCTGCCTATATCAAGCTCTTTCAGACCGCCCATAATAAGGACGAGCTGCTCGCCCAGGCCCTCCGCGTCCCGCTCGCGGCCGCACCCGGCTCTCGTGCCGAATACAGTGACATCGGCTTCATCCTGCTGGGACAAGCTCTGGAAAAGCTTTCCGGCGAGCCTCTGGACCAGTTCTGCCGGCGTGAACTTTTCGCCAAACTCAACCTTGCGCACACCTGCTTTAACCCGCCAGCCGGCCTGAAACCCGCAATCCCGCCCACGGAAGACGACCGCACATTCCGCCATCGTCTAATCCAAGGTGAAGTCAACGACGAAAACGCTTACGTCATGGGTGGAGTAGCCGGCCATGCCGGCTGTTTTTCCACTGCGCTCGACGTGTCAGTTTTTGCACAGTGCATGTTGCAAGGCGGTTCGCCCCTAGTAAAAAAGGAAACTTTGGAAATTTTTACCCGGCGCCAGGACTCCCCACACGGCACTTCCCGCGCTTTGGGATGGGATACGCCCTCCCAACCGTCTCAGTCGGGAAGATATTTTTCCTCGCGCTCCTATGGCCATTTGGGCTATACAGGTACTTCACTCTGGATTGATCCTGATCGTCAACTTTCTATCACTCTTTTAACCAATCGCACCTGGCCGGACCGTGGTTCGCAGTCCATTAAGCAAATTCGGCCTGCTTTCCACGATGCAGTCATCGAAGCGCTTTAAGGTATTGAAACGGCGTGAGTCCTCGCAAAGCCAAACTTCGTGATCTCCGTACCGAGCAGCAGAACGCCGCTTCTGCCAGCCTCGATACGCTCTCCGCGCTGGAGATCGCCCGCGTCATTAACCGCGAAGACCATAAAGTAGCCGCCGCCGTGGAGCAGGCTTTGCCCCAGATCGCGCTCGCCATTGACGCTATTGCCAACGCGATTCGCAGTGGCGGAAGGCTGATTTACGCGGGCGCCGGCACCAGCGGCCGCCTTGCCGCGCTCGATGCCGCCGAGTGTCCCCCAACGTTCAACACTGATCCCCGCACCATTCAATATGTCATTGCCGGTGGCAATAGAGCTCTGGGCCACGCCGATGAATACAGCGAGGATTCCAGCATCAGCGGCCGCAAAGATATGGCCCGGCGCAAACCCGGCAAAAACGATGTGGTGGTGGGAGTTGCTGCCAGCGGCCGGACCCCTTATACCATCGGCGCGCTGGAACATGCACGCAAGAAAGGGGCCAAAACCGTGGCCGTGGTCTGCAATCGTGGCTCAGAATTGGGTGCTCGCGCTGACATTGAGATTGTCATAGACGTTGGCCCGGAAGCGGTTTCCGGTTCCACGCGCATGAAGGCTGGTTCTGCACAGAAGATGGCCCTGAACCTGCTCACTACAGGAGCAATGGCCCGTCTTGGATTTATCTATGGCAACCTGATGGTGAATGTCCATACCAGGAATCATAAGTTAATGGAACGAGGGCTGAATGTTTTAGAAAAAGCTGCTGGGGTTGACCGCCAAACTGCATCCAAAACTCTTGAAGAGGCGGACAATCAGGTGGCGACAGCCCTGATTATGTTGAAGACCGGTCTGTCTCGTGCGCAGGCAGTTAAAAGACTCAAGACCGTTAAGGGTAATGTCCGAGAGGCGATCGAACGAGGTCATTTAAAATGAAGCTTGTTCCCAAGTCACCGAATGGCAGCTCCAGAAAGGCAGAGACACTGCTTTCTCTGGGCGACCCCAGCTTCAGAAAACCGGTCTCGCGCAGCCGGACCATCCGGATTGACTTCAGGGATGGAACGATCGCGCCAGAGAGTCTTATGGATAAATTTGTAATTCGTGGTGGCAATCCCCTGTTGGGAAGCGTACGCATCAGCGGCGCCAAAAACGCCGCTTTACCAGCGATGGCCGCCGCCATCCTGACCGATGAGCCCGTGATTCTGGAAAATATTCCCGATGTCCGCGACATTCAGACGGAGCGCAACCTGCTGGTCTCAATGGGCGCTGACGTGGAACTGGGCTACGGTCGCGCTTCCCATCGCACCACGATTTCATGCAATAACTTGATGAACCCTGAAGCCGCTTATGAATTGGTGAAGACCATGCGTGCTTCCACGCTGGTTCTGGGGCCGCTACTTGCACGCATGGGTCGTGCTCGCGTTTCTCAGCCCGGCGGCTGCGCCATTGGCGCGCGGCCTATCGACCTCCATATCAAAGGTCTGGAACGCCTCGGCGCTTCCATCAAGCAGGAGCATGGCTATATTGAAGCCAGTGCGGAGCGGCTCCGCGGCGGCCACATTATTTTTGACAAGATTACCGTTACCGGCACTGAAGACCTCATGATGGCCGCAACTCTTGCTGAAGGCCAAACCATCATGGAAAACTGCGCGCGCGAGCCTGAAGTTGTGGATCTGGCGGCGCTGCTCACCAAGATGGGAGCCCGGATTGAAGGCGCAGGGACGCACACCATTCGCATCCACGGCGTGGAAAAGCTTCACGGTGCGCGACACCGCATCATTCCCGATCGTATTGAAGCTGGCACCTTTGTGATTGCCGCCGTACTCACCGGAGGCGACCTGCAGCTTACCAACTGTGACCCCACTCATCTCGGATCACTGATCCAAAAGCTGGAAGAGTGCGGCGTAAGCATCACAGCCGGAACGGACTCCATGCGCGTGACCAACGGTCACCAGCTTCAGGCGGCCGACATCAGCACAGAAGAATTTCCCGGCTTTCCTACTGACATGCAGGCGCAATATATGACCCTGGCAACGCAGTCGCAGGGGACCTCCATAATCACGGAAAATATCTTCGAAAACCGCTTTATGCACGCCGGTGAACTAGCGCGCATGGGCGCAAACATCAAAGTAGAAGGCAGCCGTGCCATCGTTCGCGGCAATACTCCTCTAAGCTCCGCTGCTGTTCAATGTTCTGACCTTCGCGCTTCAGCCTCTCTGGTTATCGCCGCTCTTGTAGCCGACGGCGAAACCATTATCGACCGCGTCTATCACGTAGATCGCGGCTATGAGCGCATTGAAGAAAAGCTCAAGAGCGTTGGCGCACAAATTCGCCGCATCGGAGAAATCCTGCCCAGGCGCGCCGCCGCTCCCAGCGTTGTGGCGTAATCCCTCTAGTCCCCCAGCCCAGTTGACAGGGCAAGAATTCAGCGGGCCATAATGCCTCTTTCCCACGACCATGCCATCCCGAACTTCGACCGGCGAGGCTTGCTGAGCCGGAGAATGTGAGGGTCTGCTCCGCTGCTGCCTCGCCGAAGACGGTTAACGAGCACGCACAGCCACTCCGCCGCTCCAGTGACCTCTCAGTGCACTCTCCCGATGCATGCTGATTCCTCAATAAAAATGCACCAATTTTGCTACTCTCCAGCCTCTCCCACTTCCCGTTTTGGGACAGCTCTGAATTTTTCTAAGCGATTTTTTATCCTTTCTCAACCTGCGCGCCGTACCATGGAATTCTTCGTCTTTATACGGAGCGAACAAGCGGATGCCAGCCCCCGGCAAGACTCTAGGTTCGGTGGAAGAAGGTTCGGTGGAAAGCCCTAGCAATGAAACACCGTTGCCGCTTTTCCGTCCGGAGGCCGTTGCCGCCTTGCAGCAGAAGTTTCATGGCGAAATCATTCTCATCCGTCCTTTTCCCTTGATGTTGCTGTGCTGGTTTGCTTTGGGGATCACTGCCGCTGTCCTGGGATTTTTCTTCCTCGGCCAATACACTGAAAAAGCACGCGTTTCCGGCACCATCACCAACGCTGGCGCAGCAAAAGCTGAAGCGGCGATATACGTTCCGGCAGACATGATTGCCCGGCTGCATCCAGGTACTCAGCTGTCCGTGCGATGTAATTCCTGTCCTGCGCAGTTTGCTCGTCAGGTCGGAACTGTTCTGGAAATCCCGCAATCTCCTTTAAGCCCGGCGGACATGAGTGAAGCCAATCTGAATTTGGTTGGGACGGAAAACAAAATCCAGTTGTACAAAATCAAGGTGTCGCTCCCGCCACAAGCGGCACAGACCATGCAAGTGAACCCTTCAACACAAGCTGGAGTAAGAGTGGAAGCTGAAATCCCGCTTGGGCATAAACCTCTTATCAAGTGGTTTTTTGAACGATCAGGAAGTTAAAGGGAATCGGTGCGCGGTACTTGCAGACAATGAAATTTTCCTGGGAACAAAAACTGCCGATGGTCTTTCAGACTGAGGCGGCGGAGTGTGGCCTGGCTTGCCTTGCCATGATCGCCGGTTATCATGGCCTGCACGCTGACCTGCCGGCGCTGCGCCAGCGTTTCTCCGTTTCATTGCGCGGGGCCACGCTGAACCACATTATCAAGTTCGCCGCCGCTCTTGATCTTGTTGGACGCCCGCTTCGCGTGGAGCTGGAAGATCTGGCTTACTTGAAAATGCCATGCATCCTGCATTGGAAAATGGACCATTTTGTGGTCCTCAAAAAGGTCACACGCAAATATGTCTACCTGCTGGACCCATCCATGGGCCCGCGCACGGTCACTTTTGCGGAAGCCAGCCGTTACTTCACTGGAGTTGCGCTGGAGCTTACTTCCACGCCCAGCTTTGTGCCGCGTGAAGATCGCCGCCCTCTCCGTCTGCGTGATCTCATTGGCCGTGTTTCGGGTCTCAAGCGCGCGCTGGGACAGATCTTTGTTCTGGCTGCCGCATTGGAACTCTTTTCCATCATCAGTCCTTTATTCCTGCAACTCACGGTGGATAAGGTCCTAGCCGCCTTTGACCGCGACCTGCTTTTTACTCTGGGCGTCGGTTTCATGCTGCTGATCGGTCTGCAATCCTTCCTGAGTGCGTTGCGTAGCTGGACAACTCTTTATTTCGGCACGGCGCTGAAGTTGCAATGGTATGCCAACCTGTTTTCTCATCTGGTGCGGCTTCCCGTTTCATTCTTTGAGAAGCGGTATTTCGGTGACATCCTCTCGCGCTTTGATGGCGCTGAAGCCATCCAGCGCACACTCACCAATAACTTTATTGAAGCAGTGCTCGATGGACTGATCTCGATCTTTGTTCTGGCCGTAATGTTCTTTTATAGCCGCCAACTGGCACTGATCGTGATTGCCAGCGTGCTGATCTATGTCGCGTTGCGTAATTTTGCCTACCTTCCGCTGCGCCGTTCGACCGAAGAGCAGATCATGTGTCTCTCCAAACAACAGACCCATCTGATTGAGACGCTCCGGGGCATTCGGACTATCAAAGTGCTGGGACGTGAAGATGGCCGCAAGACGCGCTGGATGAACCTGCTTGCCGATACAACCAATGCCCAGGTGGCCGCGGAAAAACTCACGCTGCTTTTCAAAGCTGCGAATGGACTGATCTTCGGCCTGCAAACGGTAGCTGTGGTTTGGGTTGGCGCAACACTGGTTCTGAGCGGAACGTTTAGCGTCGGCATGTTGTTTGCCTTCGTCGCTTATCAGGAACAATTCAAGGCGCGCGTCACAACCCTGGTTGACCGTATGTACGAATTCCGCATGCTCTCGCTCCAGGTCCAACGGTTGGCGGATGTTGTGCTGGAAAAGCCTGAATCCACGTTCATAGACGATGCAGGAGCAGTGGAAGATGCTTCCATCGATGTGAAGGATCTCTTCTTCCGCTACTCGGATACCGAGCCGTGGCTGTTAAACGATGTCACCTTCAGAATCGAACCCGGCGAGTGCGTGGCGATTGTTGGCCCGTCAGGAGCGGGAAAGTCGACGTTGCTTAAGCTGATGGCCGGTCTGCTGAAGCCGCAATCAGGGGATGTTGTGGTGAACGGCCATTCTGTTTGTGAAAGCCGTGCAGCGGTCCTGGGCAATGTTGGTTTTGTCTTGCAGGATGATTCTCTTTTTGCCGGAACGATTGCTGACAACATTGCTTTCTCTTCTGATGTTGCCGATATGTCGCGCGTGGAAGAATGCGCCCGCCTTGCCTGCCTGGATGACGAAATCAACGAGATGCATATGGGCTACAGCACTTTGATCGGTGACATGGGCTCGGCCCTTTCCGGAGGCCAGCAGCAGCGCCTTCTGCTGGCGCGGGCGCTTTATCAGCGGCCTTCCATCCTGATTCTTGACGAGGCGACCAGCCATCTTGACGTTCCCACAGAGCAGCGTATCGCCGCCATGCTGGCAGAGCTGCGTATGACGCGAATTTTCGCTGCGCATCGTCCTGACACGATCCGGATTGCCGACCGTGTCATTACCTTGTCGCGCTCGGGAAAGATTTCTGAAGAACCGTCTTCTTTGCGCGCGGCGCGTGCTGCCGGTGCACGAGTTTACGAAGGAGAAAGCTATGTCTAATCAGAGCGAAACAAATCGGGTGCTCCATCGCTTGGGCGCTCGCGAATTAACAGCAGAAGAAGTTGAAAGCGTAAGCGCGTCCGGGCCTCCGTGCCAGCTCACGTTCACACACCTGCCAAAAGGCGGCTCAGACGAAGACACATTTTGTCCGTAAATCGAAGTAGCTGGACAGTCACTCGGGCCGCCTCGATGCTCTGCTGACGGGCGGTAGATTAACCCTTTTGAAGAGATTGGGCCCTTCAACGGACCCAAAATACGACAAAGGAGAAAAGATATGAATGACCAGAACAGAGTATTGATTCGCCGGGGCGCTCGTGAACTGGACCGGGAAGAGACTAAACGCGTCAGCGGAGGTCTCGGGACCCTTACGGCCTGCACATGGGATCCTGATTTCGGCAGGGATGGAGATGGTCCTCCTGAGTGCTAGCTCTTAAAGCGGATCGCCCTCGTGGCGGTCCGCCTTTTCATCGTCGCTTTCGCGCCGAGAGAAATTGTTTGCAAAGTTTTGGGTCAGATTTTAACGGGCCCAAAATGACGAAAGGAGAAAAGTATGAATGATCTGAATCGAGTATTGGTTCGCAGGGGCGCTCGCTCCTTAAATCAAGAGGAAATCGAGCGCGTCGGTGGAGGATTACATACTGAAACATTTTGCACCGTCCCCACCACGGCTTGTCCCAACAAGGATGGAGATGCCTCCATTGGTGAGTGCGGGCCTGTTTGCCAATGAAACAGAGTGGCGCCCTGCGGCGCCACGTTTCTTTGTCCTCCGCTCGGTAGCCAGAAATTTTTGTTGGAAGCTTTGGGCCCGATCAACGGACTCAAAAAGTGACGAAAGGAGAAACACATGAATGACCAGACCAGAGTATTGATCCGCAAGGGTGCTCGTGAGTTGACGCCCACGGAAACCGAACTTATCAATGGAGGCTTTCGGACCCTGTCGTTTTGCACCGGCGCTCCCTCTCCGGATGGAGATCAGCATGTTGGTGAAGTCGGCTGCTAATGCGTTCGGCTGGGCTTGAGCGCGGCCGAACAAAACGTTCTTGAAGAGCTTGGTCTGCTCAAAACGGACCAATCATGAAAGGAGAACAAGCATGAATGACGAAAACAGAGTGTTAATTCGCAGAGGCGCTCGTGACCTGAGTACTCAGGAAATGGAGCGCGTGACTGGAGGACTCCGTACCGCCACATTCTGCTCGATCAACGCGAAGGGCCAAAGAGACGGAGACGTTTCTCTCGGTGAGTGCTAGTTTTATGGCGGGTCACCTCTGCGGCGGCCCGCATTTTTCATCCGTCGCCCGGCATTGATGAAACTTCTT
>DASXKZ010000029.1:0-1703 GCA_036496525.1 Candidatus Angelobacter sp. | reverse complement strand
GGATATGAGTGTGGGTCCCCACCAGTGCAGTAACCCGCCCATCCAGGTACCATCCCATGGCTACTTTCTCGGAAGTAGCTTCAGCATGGATATCCACAAAAATCACTTTGGCCTGGATTTGTTTCAATAACAAATCCACCGTCCGAAACGGATCATCATTCGAGGCCATAAAAATCCGCCCTTGCAGATTAATCACGGCATAAGGAACGCCATCTTTTTTGCCCTCATACATTCCCCAGCCGGGCATGTCGGGCGGATAATTTGCCGGGCGCAACAAGCGCCGCGCTTGGTCATGATGATTGCCGTTGGCAATTTCGAAGTAATCCAATATCTCGCGCTTGTCCCAGACGTGATTGCCGGTGGTAATGACATCAACACCCAGCTCAAACAAGTCCTCCGCCAAAGAGGGGGTAATGCCAAACCCAGCCGCAGAGTTCTCACCATTAGCGATGATCAAGCCAATCGAGTGCTCTCGCACCAGCCCGCGCAGCCGTTCCTGCACAATCGTCCGCCCCGGGCGGCCAAAAATGTCGCCAATAAAGAGAATTCGCATGAGTTACTTCGATGGTAACACGCGTGGAGAACGTGACTTTTTTGACTGCAAATCACTGCAACGTGGCGGTTTTCAGAAAATCGTAATTCCCGGATGGATTCAGCTTCATGCCGTGCACGCGTTTCGAATGCACCAGCACATTGTCGAAATACCAAAGGTTGATATAAGGCAAATCCTCGGCGAGGACCTGCTGTAACTCTGCATACAACTTCTTCCGCTTGCCCTGGTCGAGTTCTCGCCGCGCCTGGTCAATCAGAGCATCCACCTGCGGGTTCGCATAAAAACCACGGTTGCTGCCATTGGGAGGGAAGCGTGAAGAATGAAACACTAGCTCGAAGATATCGGGATCTTCATTTCCCCCGACCCAGCGTAAGGAATACACCTGAAATTCTCCATGAGTCACATCGGCAAAAAAAGTCGCGAACTCGAAAGTGCGGATATCGAGCACAATCCCCACATCACGCAGCTGTTGCTGAAACACAGCCGCCATCAACCGTGAACTTTCCTCGGTCGAAGTCTTCATGGTGAGATGAAAGCGCACACCGTCGTGCGCAGAGTATCCAGCCTCATCGAGCAGCTTGCGCGCCCGCTCCGGATCGTGATCGTAAGTCGCGGTCTTATCGCTATAAGCCCAACTCTCCGGCGGCAAAATGCTGTTGGCAGGCCGGGCAAAATCACGCCACAAATAATGGATCAATGGCTGCCGATCCAATGCGTAAGCCAATGCCTGACGCACGCGGCGGTCTTTCAGAATGGGATCGCGCAAATTGAACCCCATATAGGCGAGCACCGTCCCCGGAGGACTCAATACTTCAAGTGAAGGTTCATGTTGTAAAGCCAGCACCATATCTGAGGTAAGCGAGTTTGAAGGAGAGATATCAGCGCTACCTTTGCGCAATTCCAGCGCGCGTGTAGTCACATCCGGCACTACGGTCAAGCGCACTCGCGATAGATGCGGTTTGTCTCCCCAGTATCCCGGATTCCCCTCCAGTACAACTTCCTTGTCCAATTCCGCGCTCACAAAACGAAACGGCCCTGAGCCAATAGGTTGACGGCTGACCTCCTCGCCGCTGCCAAACGGCACAATCCCCATGGCCTCACCGGCCAGGTTCCACAGCAAGGTGGACGACGGCTCTTTCAAATGAAACAC
>DASXKZ010000028.1:0-16743 GCA_036496525.1 Candidatus Angelobacter sp. | reverse complement strand
CCGCCTTCTTCCATGTGCGAGAGCAGACCCAGCGACGTGAAAGGCTTGGTGGATAATCCTGTATCAGGCACGGCGTTGGCCAGCCCTGCATCTACAAATGGCGTGAGCCGGTCGAAAGAGTGCTCAAAGCGATTGTCCCAGTCAAAATTGCCGCGGCCGCTGCTGAATCCTTTGGACGTGCTGCCCGTGGGGGCTGAAAGCGTTACGGTGGAACCATAATCCAGAGTCTTGTTCGGAGCGCGCATAGCGAATCCGAAATATGCGTTACCCAGTCCGTTATTGGTTATGTCCGTCGTCGTGGTCGTGGCATTGCCGTTCACCTGTGTAGTGGTGGTCTGCGTGTTGGCAAAGTACACCGGCATGCCGACGAATATTCCAAAATGCTTATTGAAGTCGTATCCAGCGTTGGAATCAAGCTTGAAAATCTTGCTGTCAGAGTTCAACGTGCCCTGAAGTTCTTCGAAGCCGGTAAATCCTTTTTGCATTTCCGGAGCCGGTACGTTCTGGCCAAAAACAGAAGCAGAGACCAGCAATGCAAGCGCACAAATAGACTTAGTTAGAAGACGAGTCACAACGGATCTCCTTGTGTTACTGGGCTATTCTGGCTTTTCCGGGTTTCAGGAGCAATGAACCGAGGTGTATTGGCCTAGTGGCATTGGGCCCGCACTCTTGTGTTGGCTGCGGCTATATCAACCATGGGATTCGGTGGTCCTTGCAGAATCCAAAGCCGTCTTGCGCCAGCACCGGTCTCCAGATTGATACAATGCTCGCGCTATGAAACTCTTCAGGTTTTCTATCCTCTTTCTAGTTTCGATTTTGCTTGCAGGTGCACAGCCTCAGCCAGCGGTAAAGCCCCAGACCGTGGTCATCCGCGCCGGGACCTTGCTCGATGGCAAAGGCCATGCGCTGCACAACGTCTTGATCGTGGTGCAGGAGGGCAAGATCGTTCGCGTTGAGCCGAACGCAAAAGACCAGCGTATTCCCGGAGCTGCCGCTTACGATCTCACGCACATGACGATCATGCCCGGATGGCTCGATCTGCACGATCACATCGTCTGGCATTTTGGCCCGAACGGACGCATAGAAGACAAGAGCGAGACGCCATACCAGGCTGCGCTTGCCGCCAGCGGAAATGCTTACGCCACTTTGATGGCCGGCTTTACCACAATTCAGAGCGTGGGCTCGCCGGAAGATAAAGAACTGCGAGCAGCAATCAACAGCGGCGCTGTGCCGGGGCCACGTCTGCTGACTTCACTGGAACCGATTGAAGATCCCAAGCTCACTCCGGAGCAGATCCGCGAAGCAGTGAGAAAGCTTAAGGCTGATGGCGCCGATCTGGTAAAAATCTTTGCTTCCCGCAGTATCCGGCAAGGCGGCACGCGAACACTTGGCGACGAGCAACTTCAGGCCGCATGCTCTGAGGCCAAGGCGCAGGGGCTGCGGACACTGGTTCACGCTTATCGCGACGCGGTGCGCGCCGCGGCCAACGCCGGATGTACCGAGGTGGAGCATGGGACGTACGCAACCCAGGAAGACCTGGACGCGATGGCGCAGCACGGAACATTTTTCGATCCACAAGTCGGCCTCGTCATCCACAACTATCTGGACAACAAACAGAGATTTCTTGGCAGCGGCACCTATACGGAAGAAGGCTTTGCCAAGATGCAGGAAGTGCTACCGGTGATTGCGGAGATGTTCAAGCATGCGCTGGCGACCAAGAACCTGAAAATCGTCTTTGGCACGGACGCAGTAGCCGGAGCCCACGGCCGCAATGCCGAAGAATTTATTGATCGTGTGCACGCCGGAGAAGATCCCATGGACGCGCTTGTAGCAGCCAACTCCCGCGCCGCCGAGTCATTGAACATGCAAAATGAAATCGGCACTATCGCGCCTGGCATGCAGGCCGATATTATTGCCGTGGATGGCGATCCGATAAAAGACATCACTGCCGTGCGCCGAGTAGTATTCGTGATGAAGAGCGGAAGAGTTTATAAGAATGAGGTGGGGCGGTAGTGTCACCGTTCGGCACGGGAAGTTAGCCTGTCCCACCCTGTGCTTCGAACCGCAAAACCAAAGGGAAACGTCCCGTCTGTCCCCGGGTTTTCAAATAATAAACACGGAAAGGTATATGGCAATTCGGATTCATTCGGCTCGGTTGATTACTCCTCGGAGGGCCTTGTGAAAATATTATCGAAGCCTGTCGTTATGAGTGTCACGCTCGGTATTATGCTCCTCAGTCAGGCATGTAGGGGAAGGCACAGACCGGTCGCACTGGGTGGTGGTTTTCAAAGTTTTGAGTCAAGCGCAGCCGCACGCGATCGATTAAAAGACCTTCGCATCTCTGACTCATGGGTGGAACATGTTGAGACTCATTCCAAATCAGATTCTCATCCTGAATACACTTTTCGAACTATTTCCGGCCCTTTTCTTTTATTTGGTGTCCAGGGAGAGTTAAGACTGGTCTTCTTGGATGACCAGTTGATGTCAACAGAGTTTTCAACTTCCCATGGCAATCAGGTGATAGCCGCCGTACAGAAACAATATCCGGGAGTTTCCATTCATCCTGGAAAGGAAATCTCATTGGATGACCATGCAAAGTTTCGGTACGACATACCTTCTGGAGGCTACGTCCGCCTTGATTGGCACGACCAAGAGTTTGAGGATGCTTGGAGTTTTTGGATCAAGCGATATGCGCCTGTCTTATTGTGATCACCGGGTGAAGATTTGACCAGCCTTGCCATGTCCTTCACGTACGACGCAAACGGCAACACTCTGACTAAAGCCGGCTGCCAAAGGGGACAACCACATGTAGCTGGTTTTTTAGTGTTCGTGATGAAGAGCGGCAAAGTATATAAGAATGAGGTGGGGCGATAGTGAGGACACATGGAAAAAGAAAAAACATTTGAAAATGGGTATATGGCAAGCGAGGAGTTCCCGGAATACATCGAGCACTTTCTTTATTTTCCCAGGAGCTCTGATGCTGAGATGGCAGCCGAGCAACTCCGCGCGCGAGGATGGTCGGCCAAGGTCGAGCTTGGCGTTGATGATCGAGACTGGCTGGTATTAGCGACACAGCCCGCAAGAGAAGATGAAGATTTGGAAGATGTCTTCCCCGAGATGGAAGACCTCGCGGCGAAATTCAATGGAACATACGACGGCTACGGGCGGCCGGCCAACGACGATTTCACGCAATAGGCGCAACACGCAGATCAGGTAATTTCAAACGCGCCTTTTTTGCCGGTAATGCGAGCGCGCAGGAGCGGCTTCTTCCCGGGTTTAGCATCGACATTGAGCCCGAGCTGGCCCGCAACCAAACGTACATCTTTCACGGACGGTGATTCGATGGAGAAACGCTCCAGAGTGCAGCCCGCGGGCGCGTCTTGCGAAGGATGAATCGTCTCAGCGCCCCATTCGATGAAGAAGGGCAGCATGCCGTCAAAGTCTGTTTGCAGTGCGGCTGATCTCCAGCGCAGAATCTTGCCATCGGGGCGGGCGCGCGAGCCGTCGCGCGGATTTTGGATGTCGATGCCGGCGGCAGCGGCCTTCTTTACCACTTCCATGAGATTCATGGTGTGGGCAGCCCATCCGATCAGGCGTGGCTCAGTAAGCGCCTTCAGTTGATCGCCCATAGATTCCGCTTGACCGGCAGAAGAGAGCTGCGCCGGGTCAGGCGCGATGATCTCCAAATAGCGGAGCGGTCCGAGCGAGAGCAGCGCGTTGCGCGTGCCGCGTCCGGGATGCACGCCTCCAAACATCGCCCGCACGCCGCTGCGCTCCTCCATCCAGGCAATGCCGCGATCAAGATCGCTGACACCAAGAAGAATGTGGTCGAGATCGGTGGGAACGTTGGGCATGGTGTCAGCTCCGAAGGCGACATGGCGCGCGGCAAGGGTCGCAGCGGTAAGAGCGAGAAAACGGCGGCGGGTAAACATGGGTTGTGGTGAACGATTGTAACAGTGCGAGCCAGGAGAATTGGCTTAGGCTGAATGATTTTTAACGCTAATTCTGCAAGTTCTCTATGCCGCCAATTCTCAGTGCCCATTCTTTACATACTGCGTTCGGACCTCGAAGAGTTTTTCCAGTTCGCGGCTGCCAAGAGAGCGGGCAGTCCCGAGTTGGCGGGTGGTCATTACGATCTTTGCATAGTGCTCCACGGCCTCCATTTTCATATAAGCACGGCAGAGATCTTCACCATAGGTAACTACACCATGGTTCGCCATAAGAATGGCGTCATGGTAGGGAATAAAAGGTCGCAGCGAATCGCTCAGCTCCATGGTGCCGGTTGTGGCGTAAGGCGCCAGCGGAACGGCGCCAAGAGTAATCACAATTTCTGAGCAGAGTGGTTCATCCAGGGCAAGGCCGGCTGAAGCAAAGCCTGTTGCCGTGCAAGGGTGAGCGTGAACCACAGCCCCCACATCCGGGCGCATGCGATAGATAGTAAGGTGCATTACTATTTCGCTGGATGGATTGTAGACGCCGCTTAGCTTCTTGCCATGGATATCGACCACAACCATGTCTTCCGGGCGCATCATCCCTTTGCTGAAGCAGGTAGGCGTGACAAGCACACGGTCCTCATCCAGCCGGACTGAAAGGTTTCCATCCGTTGCGGCCACGAATCCCATGCTGTGGAGCATCTTGCCAAAGAGGGCAAGGTCCCGGCGCAGCTTGCGCTCCCTGCGGAATGATTTACCAGCAAAAGATAGAGCTGCGGTCGATTTGATCATTTCCCTGAAATTGTTCATCACTACACCTTCCAAGTCGATACCTGCAAAAAATCGGTCCTTAGGCTGCACGCTTCTTCCGCGGCAAAACCTTGCTAAAAGAGTTTGAGGCCCAATATATGTCACCTGCTGTAACACCAAGCCCGAGCTTGTAGTTGCCCACTGCCGCCAGGCCCATGGAAGCCACGCAGCCGCACTGCGAGCAATCCGGATTGCCGCCGAACTGGCACGGCGTAATCTTGCTCTTCAGGTCGGCAGAAATTGTGTGCGTGGTCTGCGCAAAAATGCATGCTTCAGGAGATTCAGGCGGGTGCAGAAACTCCTGTATCAGCCCCTCCGGCATGTCCAGCTTGGGAAAGAGCTGCCGCAGGCGAAGCAATTCCTCTACAGCCTGCACTCGTTCTTCACCGGTAAGAATCTCCTGGCCGGTAGCGCCCAACTGCGGCGTGAACATGCTCATCCATATCTTTCGGATTTCCGCTTTCGCGCTCCAGAATTCGATAAATTCCTGGAGGTATGCCTGGCGTTTCATCATCTGGCCGGTGATGGTGCAATGCACAGTCACCTGATGGCCACGAATGCTTTCCAGAATCCGGACGTAGGTGGCCGGCTTGCGACGCTCGTCATGTTCCGGTTGCAGACCATCAATGGAGACCACGATATTTAACCGCTCAATCTGCGCCCACTCCGGTGGGATTTGCCGAAATGCACTGGTTACCACCTGAACGTAAATGCCGCGGTCTTCTAGCAACGGGAGAAGGCGCGTGACTTCACGATGGCGCACCAGCGGATCGCCCCCAACCAGAGAAAGATGCAATGGCCGATGTTCATCGACCAGTGCGAGCACACCCTGCACCAAATCTTCACCGCGTTTGTCCTGAAGCTGCCGCAGATTCAACCCTCCCACGTGCCCATCCTCAAATGCGTAACATCCGGGGCAGCGCAACGGGCACTCTCGCGTAATCTCAATCGCAAGAGACGGCCGCCTGCCGCTCAGGACGCTCTTCCAAGCCTGAATGACTTCGCTCGTCTTCATTTTTTTCTCTAAATCTTTGGCTAGTTACCAACGTCAAGATTCGCACCTTCTCTGGCTGGATGCCTGAGAAGATCAAAGGTTGCCATGCAGGTGCGAAAGGACTGTCGTACCCAGTCAAAAAAAGAGGATTAACAAAGTCTTACGCAGATCATTTTTAGAACATCACCGTACGCGGTGGCGTTCCGATCGATTGGCCGGAAACGCATCAACAAAACAAGAAAAGACAAACCTAATAAAGCCTGGGTGATAAGGATGAAATGACTAGCAGTAGATTTTCCTGAAAGAGCAGCATCCATTTCCGGCAGAGGAGAGATCAGCACATAGAGGATGCCGAACACAACAGCCAGTGTAATCGCGTACTTCAGGAAGGTGGACACGTCTGCCATATTATCCGATTTTCAACTCTGGTAAAAGCAATTAACTGAATAATTCCGGCGTTCTGCCGTGCCAGGAACAATGGTCGGAGAGAAGCCCTTAAGAATGCATTTCTTTACAAACCACGGCGCGACCGTTATCTTTTGTCACAATCAAGAGCACACAAACGTCCCTAAATCTAAGTGCTGGCGCACAAACCCCAGATCGGGAAGAGATTATGTAAACAAAGCAGAGTTGCACAACATTTACTTCCATCGTTCATGGTGATACCACTTCGGGGCTGTCAATTGCATCGATAAAGCAATAAGTTGCGAACTGCGGGCAGCTGATTGTTCAAAAGCTCAACACCTCTATGGCTCAGCTTTTTAAAAGTTCATCCATCATTCCCGAAAGCGGAATTTATCGTGTGATTCATGCACAACATCGCTTGCCTCACGAGGTAACGCTGATCGGGGGACAAACCTTCCCACCTTGCGGCCAGTGCCATGAAGAAGTCCGGTTTGAACTCGTCCGCGATTTGCCCGATTTGGAACGCGAGCGGCGCGGCCATGTCTCTCTCTACAGCCTGCCTGTGCTCGATGACGAGGAAGAATCAAAGTAAATAAAGCCACAGGACAAAAGAGGTGCTGCGATTTTCACAGCACCTCTTCATCTAATAACAAGTCACTATTAGAACAATGGCGGTTTGTTGTCTGTTTGCGGAAGACTCGACGGCTGAGATGAGCCATTCGCTGGCGGGCTGCTCTGCGCTGGTCCGGAAACTCCACCGGTGGAACCGGGAGTTGTGCCAATGGCCGATCCCGGAGCACCGGCGCCGCTGCCAATAGAGCTACCGCTCACAACCAGTTCAACCCTGCGATTCTGTTGGCGTCCTGCGGCCGTTGCATTCGTAGCTACAGGATTGGATTCTCCAAATCCTTTCGTGGTGACTGCATCAGTTGCTACTCCCTGACTGACCAAAAAATCGCGCACGGCCTTGGCGCGTTTGTCAGACAGCGTCATGTTGTATTGCGGCGTTCCCTTATTGTCAGTAAAGCCGTCAATCTCCAGCTTAAGGTCTGGATAGGCCATGATGATGCCTGAGACTTTCGCCAGACGCAGCTGGGCCCCCGGCTTTAGCGTGGCTTGATTGAAATCAAAAAGCACGTCGGACATGCTCACGATCAATCCACGGGCGCTATCACGCGTCTGCAGCACCTGATTCAACTGTTTGAGCAAACGCTGGCGCTGTTCTTCCGCCTGCTGGATTGCCTGTGCACGGGCCTGGTCAGCTTGCTGCGCCTGCAAACGCGCCTGTTCTGCCTGTTGGGCCGCGGCCTGGCGGGCCTGTTCGGATTCCTGTAGTTGTTGCTGGGCAGCCGCCCGATCTTGCGCTGCCTGTTGTGCGGCCTTCTCCGCTTCCAATCTGGCCTGCTCGGCGGCTTGCCGCTCTTGCTCCGCTAGCTCGCGCTGTTCTTTCTGGTGTTGCGCGTCCAGGCGGGCTGCTTCCGCTCGGGCCGATTGAGATTCAGCCTCCGATTGCGCCTGTTGTATGCGGTCCAGCGCACGCTGTTTCTCCGCTGCTGTCTGCTCTTCCTGTTTCTTCTGGAGCGTGAGCAGGCGGGCGTCTTCCGCTGCCTGCGTCGCTGCGCGGGCCACCGCGCCGATAGGCGTAATATTTTGCTTTTGCTTGAGATAATTCTGGCCCTGCTCCAGGTAAGCCTTGGCTTTTCCCAGCGTGTCAGCCGCGTAGTGATCGGCTCCGGCGGCCTGCGCAATCGCAATAGCGTTTTGCGCTTCCAGCAACTCCAGCGGCGTCCTTCTATCGGCGGTCGTGGCCGGCAACTGGTCTGGCGGAATATCAACTGTGTACTGGCCTTTTTGCAGCAGATCGAACTTGGCTGAGATGGGATGAATGCCGCCCTCTGTGTCCTGCCGCACAATGTTTTCTGCGACTACCAGATTGCTGGGGCGCGTGACAGCAAAATACGGCTCTGCGGTCACAATCATTCCGAACTCCTGCAATCCGCTGGTGACCTGCAAGCGCGAATTTCCATCGTCATTCGGCCTTATCTCACCTAGATTCACTGGACGGCCTTCCGGCGAGATTGCCCACAGGACATAGGTCAGGTATTCCGGACCAAAGCCGCGCGGCGGAGCCAGATGATGCAGGTTGGCGTCGATGGCCAGCCGCCCGGTATGCCCCGTGACCTTGGCGTTTCCATCGACTGCCGGCATGAGCGACGTCCCTTTGAAATCAACCTGAGTTGTGCCGCCACGATCACGATAGTCCACCGCTTGCGTGGTCCGCTCCACAACTGTCACGCGATAAACAGGGACCTTTGCGTTCTGCTGGTCGTCATTCTGTTTATCGGTAGCGTTCTGCTGAGCGTCGGGTTTCTGCGCATCAGGAGCAGAATTGCTGTCAGGAGAACTCTGGCTTGGCGTTGCGGGTGGATTCTGATTGTCCTGCGTGGATGGCGTGGAGCCTTGTTGGGCGCTGAGTGGCAGAAATGCAAGAGCAGAGAGAGCTAACGAAAGAACCAGATTCTTTTTCATGCGCAAACTTCCCCCTCGGAAGGAATTCATGTGCGTATATAGATGATACGCTTCGTACCAGCGTTATCCGCTTACGCCTTTGAGTATCGGCAAATAAGGGCCTGATCCGTTATCTGCGTTCCTGCAATCAGCGCACCTGGAAGGTTATATCCGCGTAAAATCTGTCGGGTTTGCCGTTATTCAGGTACGGACGAAAACGCCACTGCTTTAGTGCGGCGACTCCGGCAGTATAGAGCGCCGGCGTCACTTTATTCGTGTTCTGGACTGTCTGTGTTTTGCCGGCTTCATCCACGGCAACTCGCAAACTGAACTTGGTTCCCTTACGCGCCTTGCCCGCCGGAACCACGGCTTCCACAATGCGCGTGGCCAGCTTTCTCGCTTCAGCGTCACTCAACACAGGTACAGGATTTTCAATCCGGGTTGAAAATGCAAACGTCAGCGCGGCTTCCATCTGTGAAGGGCCGCCATTGTTATATGGTTTGTATTGCCAGTGCAGCAGCTGCTCACGGGCAGCGCCATTTAGCTCCAGATTATTTGAGACCAGCGGCCATACTTCTCGCACGTGTCCCGTACGATCAACCGAGACATACACGCTCATTACGCCTTCAGTCTTTCCTTCACGCACAGTTGGCCACACGATAGGCGGCGTGTTCAGCGCCAAAGGCCGGGTAGTCTCTTCCGTGACTTGGATAGTCTTCATCTGCTCCGCGGAAGGAGTAACTGCGTCTATAGTGAATAGCTTTTCGTCCGGGCTGGAGAGCTCCGCCAGTTCAGTGACCTTTGCGGTAAGTACAAAGCCTGGCGCAAACTCGGCCTTAATGGTCCGTGCAACCATCTTCTTCTTAAAAGGAAGATAGTCGGCAAACTGGGCCTTGTAACCGGGCGTGATCACCGCCTGAAGCAGTCCGCCCTTGCCCCCGAAGCAGAAAGCCAATCCCACATTGTTTTGCGCCGGGGCGGCTCCCACCTTGACTTGCATATTTACGCAGGAACTTGATTTGGCTGAATCTTCAGGAATTTCCAGCTGGCCTTGCATCAACTTGAGTTGGTCCGCCATGGGCAACGGATCAAACAACGCGGTAACCAGGTCATGCAGCCAGAAAGGATAGTAGTCGCCCGTAAGTTTTTCAGAGACCTTGTCGCCATTTGCGATGAAAGTCTGGGAAAAGCCGGCTGACTGTACGGTGCGACGCCATTTTTCCGGCGAAAGCCAATACTCTTCCACGTCCGCCGAGTACTCCGGTTTAGGCGTGCCTGCATTCGCAATGTGCGCTTTCAAATGGAAAGGAGCGCCTCCCGCCAGCGTGAGCTTGCTCTGCTGCACCGCTTGATCGGCAGCCTGCGCGATGGAAACAATTTTGTCCCCGGCTTCCTGCGCCATCGCAGTCAGGACCAGCAAAAAGAAAATCGCCAGGCATGGCAGCCGCCAATTCCTCATGCTTTTTTTTCTTCGAGCGTAGCAAGGAACTCACGTGCTTCGCGGGCGTTGTAGGTTTTGTTGTAGATAGGCGAGTCCGGTTCCTGCAAGCGGCCACCTTCGCGCAACGATCCGGTATCGATGGCTGCAAACCCGATTTCCTCAATCAACCCGGCGACGATATTTTTTGCCTCAGTATCATCACCAGCTAGGTAGATGGTATGGCGTTCGTCGATGGGCAAATCGTTGCGACCACGGCCAGCCAAATGGACGTAATAGATCGTATTGAAGGCCTTCACCAGCCGCGATCCGGGCAGGCGCTTCAGAACTTCTTCAGAAGAGGTGGACCCTTCTAGATCGTAAAACCCGCCGTCAGGACGATAAGGGTTCATGGCGTCAATCACAATCTTGTTGCGCAGCAGTTCTGGTTCCGGCAGGGCCTCTGGTGAGCGCCACGGAACAGCAAGCAACACCACTTCACCAAAACGGGCTGCGTCGCGGGTCGTCATGGCATGTGCCTGGGGACCAAGCTCGGTGATCAGTTCGCGCAGCGAATCCGGTCCACGCGAGTTGCTCACGGCAACGTCATGTCCCGCGGCCACAAACAGCCGCGCGGCAGCCGCGCCAATGTTACCCGCTCCAAGAATGCCAATCTTCATGCCATGCTCAAGTGAATTAATCCGTTAAAGTTTCTAATCCAAAAACCGTTTAAGCAGAAATTATATATGTTCAAAACTTGCTCGCCTGCAAGATTGGTTTGGCATAAATCACTCAAAAGATTATTGTTGCCTCGCAATGCTCGCTTCTCTCGACGAGGGTCTTTACATTTCTTTATTTTTTATCGGCAATGTTTAGCGGATCCGTTAATCGCCGCAACCTGGTTCCGACTGAAGCTTTTCCAGTTCTGGTGAAACGGATTCCATCTTCTTTGCACTATATCTTTAGGACTGTTTACCGTCGTGCGCATCGACCAAAGGGAAAAGCGAACGAACTGCGTTCTCTCGGATATATATGCCAGCCGTCCTGATTTCTGAGGGCCAGCTAGCCTCCATTAATACGTGCATGACAATTAGACGGTTTGGCCCGACCTTGGCTGGCATTATGCAAGGGAGCAGTAATGTTATTCATAAAACGACCCGGCCTGGTCGGATCCGCAGCGGGAACTCTTTTAGTCGCAACATTGTTTTTACGCAGCGGCACACCTGTCGCATCAATGCCCGGGACAGACAGCAAGCAGGAACGTTCCGCCGCTGGACAGCGCAAAGAACCCCAAACCAGCGCACCCAAAAAGAATTCTCAAGCGGATGGGCCCTGGCGGGCATCGCGCCAGCACTTTGCCGGGATTCAATCGGAAAACCAATGTCCTGGCCTGCAGGAGGAACCGGAAAGCAGAAGCGGGGCCTCACCGGCAGGCGTGACGGTGGCATTGCAGCGGACTAGCCGATCCACAGCGGCCAAGAATGAACGCAGCAGTATTTGGTGTATTCCCGAGGGCGTGCCGGTACGGGCGATGATTGCCATTGTGCCCGATCCGGTACACAGCCGCATGTCGCTGCTGTTCGACCGTTCGGTTGAAGCCCTTCAACTGTCGGCCGAGTCCATCAATTACGTTGTGGACCGCTATTGGTTGCCGTGGCAACCTGACCCCGGAATACAAGATAACAGCGACAATGAAAAAGAACCTGGGCTTTTGATTTTTCGCTGGAATGGAGCAATCGACGAGCACAAACCCACGGTGCTTTATGTCTTTCTGGTCTCGGATACGTCTACCGCCGGCATAGACGGTATTCAGTTCCGCCATGCCGTTCAATATATTCAGCAAATATGTGGCGCCCCGGGGAAGCCGACTGCCGGTTGCAACGATGGCAGCCACATCTGGATTATGGGACCAACATTCTCCGGGTCCCTTGCTTCATTACGCGCATTGACTGCACCCACCGCACCAGTCAAAAAGCATGGGGCGGCAACAGCCACGCCATATTTCACGGCTTACAGCGGCACCGTCTCCAGCATCTGTGCCATTCATAACCAGGGATTGGTTGATAAAACTTTTGTGCTGGATAAACTTTCTCCTGGCTGCGTCGATAAAGAAAAATCAGCTGCTGAAAAATCGAGCGCCGCGAATGCCGGCCCAACTCCAAGTCCCGCTTCCAGTCCCATCACTGCTCCCACTCCAACACCGTCACTCACTTTCAAGTCAACGGTTAGTGATTCTGAAACCGTGCTGCGCAAGTTTCTTAATGCGCTGAAGGAAAAGGGCGATATTCAATGTGGCGATTCTACTGAGGTAGCCATTCTGTCCGAGGCGGCGACTGCTTACGGTAGCGCCGGCAGCACACCCACCACCCCTGACCAAGGCGATGCCGCCACTCCTGGCACCAAAGATTGGGCAGCCGACTGTTCCTTCACCAGCTTTCGTTACCCACGCGAGATTTCGGCGTTGCGCAACGCGTCCGCCTCCAGCGGACCTCCGGCGGCGGCAACTCCGCAGACTGGTGTCGTGCAGACTCCAACATACTTGCCGTTTACGCTGGGCGATCGGCAGGCCAATTTCAGTGACGAGCCTCCGGATTTTTCCCAAATCCAGGGGCCTCTCTCCAAAGAAGCTGTGTTAATGAAGTTCGCAGCCGAATTGCGCCGTGGACATTACAAATTCGTCGGCATTATCGGTACCAACGTAATGGATGTACTTTTTCTTACGGCGTTTCTCCGCGCAGCATGCCCTGACATCCGTCCTTTTGTAATCAACTCTGATCTGCTGTTTGAGCGGGATACCAGCAATGCACCATACATAGGTACACTTTCCCTGAGCAGCTATCCACTTCTCACAAGCAATCTCGATTGGACCAGCCTGGGGCATAAGCTCCCGCGACTTCCTTTTCCCGACCAATATGAGCAGGGGCAATACAATGCCTCGTTGCTGGTAATGAAGGGTGTTATTCCAGCGCCGGGGGACTCCTTTCCGCTTGAAGTTGACGAACCATTTACCAAATATGAATCGGATTCCAAGACGAGGGACCTTCCTGTTTGGATGACGGTGGTAGGCACTGGGGGTTATTGGCCGGTTCAGCTTATCCCCCCAGATCCCGTCACTGGCGTCGCTACCGGCGTGAGTTCGCTGGCCACGCGGCTAGCAACACAGGACTTCTCGCCGACGTGGCGCACTTTAGCGCTCCTTATAGTGGCGCTTTCATTTCTGCAAAGCTGGATACTCTGCAAGGCGAAGCCGGTCTCTTCTCGTTTCCGTGATTTTGCGCTGGTCTCAGCCGCCCCCACACAACGGTTCTTCTTCATCAATGTGGTTTCGGTTTCTCTCGCATTCATGCTGGCAACCATAATTGTTCCAGCTCTTAAATTTGGGATGGACGCCGGCAAATACGTCCCTTCCATCGCGATGCTCGGTGTAATCGGCATCATTGCGCTTTTTGTTTCCAGTCTTTATCTCGGCTACCTGCTTGAACAGATCAGGCATGAAGAAGACAATTCGGAATTTAACTGGTCATATATCTGGAGCATGTTGTTTTCCGCGGCAGCATGGTTGGCCGCAGTTCTCGCCGCGCTTTGCTGGTGGTGCCTGCATGCCGACAGTAAATCCCAGTATGGTTTCTTTTTTGGTTATCGCACTGTCAACCTGGCCACCGGGGTTTCGCCGCTTGCCCCGATGCTGTTGCTTGTATCCGCGATTTTTCTGTGGGGCATATTTGAAATATTGCGCCTGCGTTTTGATGACCGGCTTCGTCCCAGACTCAATATTGCCGGCAATTTCCCTGGCGGAACGGAAGGCGACATCGCAAGATCGATCAACGGATACCTCCTACGCCCCAACTATAGAGTCGTCTTCTGCCTTGCGTTTGGAGCCTGGTTGCTTTCTTTAGAGCCGGCGCACCCGTTCGAGCTCTTTGAACGCAATACTTTTGGCTGCTTGTTTGAATTTTTCTTCTGCGTTGTGGTGGCGTTGATGCTAACCAGCGGCTTGCGCCTGGCACAAACGTGGACTCAACTGCGCAATCTGTTGCGCGACCTGGAGCGGTCTCCGATTCGCGAGGCATTCAGTAGTTTGCACGACCCAAGTTGGTCTCCGATCTGGCAATCGGGCGGCCAGGAAGAGGAATGGACCAATATGGTGCATTCCCTTGAGATCATGCACCAGATCAAGAATTGTGACAAACAGGTTGGGCTTGCCAAAGATATCAACGCTGCCCTTGCCAAACGCGATGCAATCCGGTCCAAAGTACGGGTTAAACCCGTAGACGGTTCAATCAAGGGATTTAGGCAAGTGGAGCAGCTGTTTTTCGAACTTCAAAAGTTGCTAGCCACCGTCCTGAACGACATGATGCGCCAGCTTGACGCCCATTGGGAATCGCATAGTAGAGTTGCAAGTAACAAGCCCGAAGAGGAAGATAAGCTGGCATCAGCCGCCAGGAAGGACGAAACACCGCCAGAGGCGGACAGATGGAAACGGATGGAGGAGTATGTTGCGCTCCGCTATGTAGCCTTCATTCGCGGCGTACTCGGAAACATCCGGCTCTGGCTGATCTTACAAGCGGCCGTTTTCAGCCTGGTTCTGCTTTCGCTGAATGTTTATTCCTTTGAACCGCATCGCTCACTCATTTGGTCGTTTACCGCCATTTTTGCGGTTATTGGCGTCGTAGTTATTCAAGTACTCATGCAAGCCCACAAAGATGATGTCATCAGCCGCATTACTGGAACCACCGCCAACAAGCTGGAACTGCAGTTTTATGTTCGTATTGCGAAGCTCGGCGCGGTTCCATTTTTGACGCTTCTGGCCACGCATTTTCCTTCGCTTGGACATTACCTCTCTTCGCTTTTCCAGCCCGGACTGGACGCGCTCAAATGATTCAGGATTGCCATGAACTGATAAGTCTATGCGGCCTGCCCCGCGCTGAATCCGGACGCCCAGGCCCACTGGAAATTGAATCCGCCAAGGTGGCCTGTGATATCTACAACTTCGCCGATGAAATATAGCCCAGGGACTTTGCGGCTCTCCATGGTTTTGGCTGAGAGTTCCCTCGTATCCACGCCGCCTGCGGTGACTTCAGCTTTTGCGTAGCCTTCCGTTCCTGCAGGCGTAATTTGCCAGTGGTGAGCGCTGCGTTCCAACTCGTCGAGCGCGTGATTGCTCCAACCCTGCGGCGGATATACATCAAGCCAGCGATCGGCAAAGCGGCTAGGCAATGCTCCGCGAAAAGCGGCTTTTGCCGCAGACAGGTCACGCGGCTTTTTGGGGTCACGCAGCATAGCGGTCAGTTCGCGTTCAGGAGCCAGGTCAAGCGAGACTGTCTGCCCGGGTTTCCAGTACGACGAAATTTGCAGGATGGCCGGGCCGCTCAGTCCGCGATGCGTGATCAACATCTTTTCGCGGAAGATCTGCGTCCCAATCGACGCAATGACCTCAGCCGAGACTCCGGCCAGGTCACAGAAATGCGCTGCGTCATTTTGATTGAAGGTGAACGGCACGAGCGCCGGCCGAGACTCAATGATCTTCAGTCCAAATTGCCGCGCCAGCTCGTAGCCAAAACCTGTAGCGCCCATTTTGGGGATAGACAAGCCGCCTGTCGCCACCACCAGCGACTCCGCTTGAAACTCATCGTCACCGGCGCGGAGCAGAAAGCCGTCTTCTTTCGAAACGTGCTCCGCATTCACATTCGTCTGAATGCGTACGCCAACGGCGCGGCACTCGGCTTCCAGCATGGTCACGATCTGCTGCGCTGACCCGTCACAGAAAAGCTGTCCAAGAGTTTTCTCATGGTAGGAGATGCCGTGTTTTTCCACCAGCGCAATGAAGTCGGCAGGCGTATAGCGGGCCAGCGCAGACTTGGCAAAGTGTGGATTTGCGGAGAGGAAATTTTCCGGACGGCAATGGAGATTGGTAAAGTTGCAGCGCCCGCCGCCGGAAATGAGTATCTTTTTGCCGACGCGCTCAGCGCGCTCCAGCACGACCACGCAGCGCCCGCGTTTGCCGGATTCAATGGCGCACATCAGCCCGGCCGCACCCGCGCCGAGAATGATTACATCGAATTGAAATTGCATGGACAGTTAGTGGCGCAACGCGGCCACGGCAAGCACCACCAGGCCAATGGTCATAAGGATGTTCCACACCAGCAGGGCGAGAAGCCAGCGGCGCAGGCGCTCCTCACGTTCAGCGGCCACATTGTTGAGCGTTTCAAGATCAGATTTAAGCTGCACCACGTAGCCTTTGATCTGGTCAACATCGGCGGCAAGCAGTTGCAGCGGATCAGGCCCTGGAGGCGCACTTGCCTGCGTTTGCGCTTGAGCGCGCGACTTGAGTGTGTCGCGCAAGACCTGTCCGCCGTGCTCCACGGCGATTGGCGCCAGCATGCGCAATATAGAAGATAGCCATCCCATAGGTTCCCTGCTTGTGCCGTAAGTGCGATGTGACCGCAATCTGCTAGTAACGCAATGTCTATTAGAACACGGTCACCCAAATATGAAGCACCGACTCAGGGAAAGCTGTCGGTGTGGCACGACGTGACGATCCCCGGCAATCATTGGCCGATGATGATGTCACAGGCAAATCCATCGACGAAAATGTGCTAACCTGTTTATGCTTCTCTTGCCTGCCCAACGAGCCGGGATGGCGGAACTGGCAGACGCAGCGGACTCAAAATCCGCCG
>DASXKZ010000027.1:0-4682 GCA_036496525.1 Candidatus Angelobacter sp. | reverse complement strand
GCGAACCTGTACCTGCTAATGCGACCCTTGCCACCACTGGCTTGACTGTGGACCTACCTGGAGCGATTCCCCAGGTTACCGCCGTGGGCGGCACCCGGTTCACGACGGATGACAATGCCAACGCGACATTCTGGAATTCGTCCAACGATCCATTGACCGGTGCATCGGCAATTAAGTACATACCGGAAACAGCCTGGAACGATGGATTTACTTCGTCAACCGGCGGCGGCGTAAGTTCACTCATTCCTAAACCATCGTTTCAGACTGCACTTACCCCGGCTGATGGGCATCGTGATGTGCCAGACGTAGCTCTCAGCGCCTCGCCGGAGCATGATCCTTATCTTGTATGCGATGCGCATAAGTCAACGCAAAGCTGTGCCAGCGGATTTACGGGGAATGCTCTGCTTGTCGGTGGAACTTCGGCCGGTGCTCCCGTTTTTGCCGGCATGATTACTTTGATCAATCAGGCGACTGAGAATGAAGCGGGACAGGCAAGCATCAATCCTACATTGTATAGTTTGGCAGGATCTCCTTCGACCTATCTATCCGCTTTCCACGATATTACGAGTGGTAACAACAAGCAGACTTGTCAGGTTGGATCGACCAACTGCACCAGTTCGCCAATTGGATTCAGTGCGGGAACGAAATATGATTTAACCACCGGGCTCGGTTCGGTTGATCTCGACAATCTTGCGCACGCATGGCCTGGTTTTACAGTGACTCATCAATACGATCTTAGTTCCAGTCCAACTTCCATTACGGTAGCCACGAAGGGCACTCCTGTGGGGGCAACTCTTACTTTGCACGGCAACGGTGGTTTTACGGATACGGTAGAGTTGGGGTGTGTGGTTCTGACTCCAAATACGGATATAGGTTGTTTACTTAACAATAGTTCCAATCCAGTTTCCGTTAACCTTACCGCTGCTGCGCCAAGTGCGAATGTCGCACTTACTGTCACTACCGTTGCCTCGCACACCGCTTCACTTGTCCCTAGTTCTTCTTCGCGATGGGGTACAGGGATAGGGTGGATGCTATTAGTGAGCTGTATGGGCCTCACCTATATGTTACGGACCCGTACAAAACCAATTCTAGGATTTTGTGCGTTTTCGCTGCTCGCGATTGGAGTGGCATGTGGCGGTGGCAGCAGCACAAGTGGCAATAACAACGGAGGCGGTAACGGCGGGGGTGGAACCACTACCATCCCGGGCACCACTTCTGGAACTTATGTTGTCGCGATCACGACCATCAGTAGCAGTGTGTCTCACACCATAAACGTTCCGGTTACGGTTAATTAATCTCAAGAAATCGTGCCGAGGTTCCGACGTTTAGAGTGTCAGTATTTCCTGAAACACGGGTTAAGTCGAATTGACAGATCGATTTGATTTGCATTAAACCGTAGTGACCGATTTTTCAGGAGAATTCTGTGAAAAAGCTGCTGATCCTCACATTTTTGCTTATCAGCATTGTCTGTTCTGCCCAGGAAATTACCGTTGCTGCGGCTGCCGATCTTCAATTTGCTTTTCAAGATGTAGCAGCACGGTTCGAGAAGCAAACGAGTCATCCGGTAAAACTGACCTTCGGTTCTTCGGGAAATTTCTTTTCTCAGATTCAGAATGGGGCGCCGTTCGATGTGTATTTCTCCGCCGATATTGATTATCCCAAGCGGCTTGAAGCGGCGGGATTAGCGGAGCCGGGCACGCTATACGAATACGCGACCGGGAAGATTGTCCTGTGGGTACCCAGCGGTTCGAAAGTGGATGTGAGCAAGGGGCTGCAAGCCTTGCTCGATTCGAACGTCAGCAAAATTGCCATTGCCAATCCCGAGCATGCTCCGTACGGACGCGCGGCCGTAGCAGCCATGAAACACGAGAATATCTACGACAAAGTTTCCGGCAAGCTGGTGCTGGGAGAGAACATCTCGCAGACCGCATCTCTGGTCGTCTCAGGCGGGGCGGCCGCGGGAATTATCGCCCTATCACTGGCAGTTGCCCCTTCGATGAAAACCAAAGGCCAGTATGCGGAGATTCCAACCGATGAATATCCTGCAATCGAACAGGCAGCCGTAATTTTGAAGGCGTCGCAACATAAGGACATTGCCAAGCAATTCATGGACTACATCAAGACTCCGGAAATCCAAACTCTTTTGCGCGGCTATGGATTTACCGTGCCATCGGGTGTAGGAAAGTAGTTGCCTCTAATCATTTCTTAAGAATTGCTAATTCATTGAGCCGAAACTGTTTATTGACTTACTGAATTTTGTGCGCGCGATTTTAGAAAAAAATAAGATTTTGTTGCCTATGTGCCGATAAGAAGGCCGTGGGCACATCTCCTCAAACCAAAAAAGCTCCTGAAGCCAATACCAGCACTAAGCCGCCGGCTAAGTTTGTGGCACGCCAGCCGATTCTTACCCGGGAAGAGCAGGTATTCGGCTATGAACTATTGTTTCGCGATGGCGTAGAGAACTACTTCCGCGCTACTGATCCGGAGGCGGCGTCGCGAAGCACGCTCGATACATCCATGCTTATGGGGCTGGATACGCTCTGTGGTGGACGCCGGGCATTTCTAAACTGTACCCGCGAGGTTTTGCTCAAAGATTACATTTCCTTGCTCCCGCCCCAGCAGACTGTGGTTGAAGTGCTGGAGACGGTTGAGCCGGATGATCTGGTTATCGCTGCCTGCCAACGACTCAAAGAGAATGGATACCTTATCGCGCTGGACGATTTTGCCATCAACGATCCCCGCGAAGCCCTGACCGATTACGCCGACATTATCAAAGTGGATTGCATGGCGGTTTCGCCAGACGACCAGAAGAAGATGATCAAGCGCTACGGGCCGTGGAAGTGCCGCATGCTGGCGGAGAAGGTCGAGACGCGCGAAGAGTTCGTTGCTGCCAAAAATGCCGGGTTCGTTTATTTCCAGGGATACTTCTTCCGCCGTCCGGAAGTCATGGTAACCCATGAAATTCCTGCCAATCGCCTGAACTACATACGCATGTTGCAGGCGGTTTCCAAGCCGGAGATTGATCCGCGGGAAATCGAAGATGTAATCAAAGTGGAGGCTTCGATCTGCTACCGCCTGTTGCGGTATTTGAATTCGGCGGTGTTTTCATTCTCGAAAGAGATCCACTCCATCAAGCATGCGCTGTCTTTGCTGGGGGAGCGGGAAATCCGCCGCTGGGTCCGTCTGGTGGCAACCCTTGGTGCGGCACAGGACAAGTCCACAGAGTTGGTTTCTTTGGCGCTGGTGCGGGCGCGCTTCTGCGAACTGCTTTCGCCTAAGATCAAACATGGCGATTCCGATCTGTTCCTGCTGGGATTGCTTTCCTTGATTGACACGATTCTGGAAGTGCCCATGGCAACGGTCCTGGAAAATATCTCCATCGATCAGGAAACCAAGTCGGTATTGCTGGGTGGCGCCAGCCGTCTGCGCCCGCTTTATCAACTGATGTTGGCGCAGGAGTCCGGGGAATGGGCGGAAAGCGCAGAGTTAGCCAAGCAACTTCAGCTCAAAGACGACGAGGTTTCGGACATGTATTGGCAAGCCGTGCAATGGTCGCGCCAGGTCACAGGCGGCGGGGAAGAAGATAAGCCAAAGTCCAAGTAGCCCTCCCTGCCAGTTACCTCTGTGCAAAAACTAGCGCCTATGGCACTTGCGCATCCTCAGGCTTGCGGGTTACCATCACAAGTGTTCTCAGCGGCCATGCTCTCCAGCTGGCCTTCCGCGCCCACTGACTCCGGGCGCCCTTTGGACAAGGATCATTTCACGATATAGGTTCCAGCCGCGTTGAGTTTTCGCGCATGATTCCAGATGTGCGCTGGTAAGCGGTAGTACAAAGAAGCAGGTTGCCGAAATTTGAAGTCTCCCCCTGGAGACTGAATACAGGACAAACAAAACAATATGAATGCTGGACCGGGACATCCCTCCGGAGGTGGAGGAGGGAGAAACAGACGCAGGCGGGGACGTCGTCCGCCTAACAGCGGTACTGGTAGTGGTGGTGGCGCTGGACGGCCGGGTGGTCACGCAGGATCAGGGCGTGGCGGCCGCGATCGTCAGCAACAGAATGGGGTGTTTACCGCTCCCATGGACCACAACTATCGCAACAATGGCAACGGGAGCAACGGCTCTCGATCTGGCGGGCGGGGACGGCCTGGGTTTGGGCCTTCCTACATGCCGGTTGACCCCGATCCTTTGCCGAAGAGCAGCGAAGACGCGGCGTCGCGGATATTTGCCTTTGTTGACGACCTGTTCTTCGCAGCTAAAATTCAGGAGACGGCGCGCAAGCTCAATGTGAAAGTGGAGTTTGTGAAGACTGAAGCAGAGCTTCAGGAGAAGCTGAAGGGCAATGGCGATGAGAAACCCTCTCTGATCATCTTCGATATGAACAACGCCAACGCCAAGCCTCTGACTTTAATCCCTAAACTCAAGACCAAGCTCAAGCGGGGGACGTCGATTATTGGCTTCCTGTCGCATGTGCAGGGTGACTTGAAGCAGAAGGCTCATGACGTGGGATGCGATATGGTGTTGCCACGCTCGGCGTTCTCGCAAAACCTGCCGAACCTATTGCGCCGCCATGGCGCTCCGGACGAATTGGCGAACTAGCTCTAACCATTCCTTGTCATCCTGAGCGGAGTATCTGATGCGCAAAAGCGCATCAGATACGAAGTCGAAGGACCCCTGCAATC
>DASXKZ010000026.1:0-3071 GCA_036496525.1 Candidatus Angelobacter sp. | reverse complement strand
AGCAGCGCTGCCCAGCCCGCCAGCACGGTCATGTACAGCGTTGTCCTGTGCTTCCGGCTCAGTCCTCTCAACCCCGCTGTCAACTCTTCATCCAGCACCAGCTTGGCTGTGGCCCCGCTATAACTTTGTTGCTCCGGCCTTACATGATCTGTCGGTAATTGCAATACTTCCGGTGCTCCGGCTAAAGCCATTTTCCAGTATTCCACCTGCTTCCCTAGAACCTCGCCCCCCATCCACTTCCGCTGCCAAACCGCATAATCGGCATACTGCACACCCAATTCCGGCAGAGCGCCCTCTTCCCCTCTAACATAAGCGCCATACAAAGTGCTTAGCTCGTTGCTGAAAATACCAAATGACCACGCGTCCGAAATAATATGGTGAATGGTGATGAGTAATACGTACTCTTCATTACCTTGACGGATCAGCCGTCCACGAATCAGCGGACCTGCATGTAGGTCGAAGGATGTACCGGCTTCTTCGGCTATAAGGCGCTCGAGCTCTGCCGCGGCCCCATCGCATTCCCGAAGATCATGCTCTATCAGGTGAAACTGACTGTCAGGCTCGCCCATAATCTGTTGTAAAGGCTTGCCATCGACCAGCGTGAAAACTGTGCGCAATGACTCATGCCGTGCCACGATTTGATTCAACGCTCGCCGAAGGGCGGCCCGGTCCAATTCTCCCCGCAACTTGAGACCGTGAAAGTTCCGATACGCCTTACTACCACCCTCTATCTGCGCTAAAAACCACAACCGCTCCTGCGCAAACGACAAAGGTAAATCTCTTCTACATTCGATCCGCGGGATTGCAGCCATGGCCGATAACTGGCCACCGGCACGGGCATTGGCCCCTGATCCAGCCTTCAGGCGCGCAATTGTGGAATCACTCATCGCTTGGCCATCCGCAGTGTTGTGTTACGAAGAGAAAAATACAATGTATCCCCCTCTAGAGAAGTGCAACGTGGCCGTACTCGGCAGCTCCGCCGAATACGCTGCAAAAACCACCCACCACGCGCCGCAAGCGTGACTGCGGAGCTTGTCGGCAACCTGCCAGAGCTTCTGCTCAAAACCAAGGTAGGCGCCGTTCGAGGACTTGGAAGAAGATTTACGTTCTTTGGCCATAAATGGAAGAGGGGTGCGAAAGAGTTTACTACCACTCCGCCAAAATGAGAGGGATAAGTTGGGCTATTGCACTGGATGAGTTCCATTCTGGAACATGAATGCGTCTTTACCAAAGACTCCACCTTGCGCTAGCTGTGACATTTCAAGAGGGTGTCCATTCGAGCAAAACAAAGAGAAGCTGAAAGAGATCGTTGGGATGCAGGCCCTCGAACAAGGGCGCCTTTTGGGCTCGACTGCGGCGCCGACCCATCGGCTTGACCAAGGTTGAGCGTGGGATTGTGGAACAAAACGTGGACGACGTAAAGACGGACGACTCACGCCGGACATTCAATATCGCACCTGAACTGCTGGGTGTGCTCAATGCGTGGAACCAAGCAACCGATTTTGCCGAGAATGGAGATTGGTGTTTGCCAGTCCACTCAAGATCGGCAGACTTCCCTATTCATACACGGGCGTCTGGCGAGAGATGAAGAGAGCAGCGGAAGCTTCCAATGTGGGCGATCTCGGTACGCATGCTTTCCGGCATACCTATCGCACTGGCTCGATTCAATTGGAACGCCCGTTGGGGTGCAGCAGAGGCTCATGCGTCACACGGACATACGGACGACAATGAACACATACGGGAATGCCCTCTCTGCGGACATGCAAAATGCCCAAGGAAAAGTAATTCAACTTGTGTTCAAGTCAGCCTAATGGATTGCAAACGGATTGCAAGGATTCGTAACTTATTGAAAGATTGGCTCCTCAGGTAGGACTCGAACCTACAACCCTTCGGTTAACAGCCGAATGCTCTGCCATTGAGCTACTGAGGAGTGGGCAAACGGGCCGCCAGAGAGGTGGTCGGCCGCCTGAATTGTCATCTTAAAAATAACATGCATTTGCCGCGTTTAGCAATCAGTAAATCGCTCCGCAGACCACTTGAAAATCCCTCAGAGAACCTGGAATTTCGGCTCACGGCCCGTAACAACTATTTAAGATAAAAAGGCTGTGCGCATCATCAACAGCTCACTAAAGACAGGTCCCGGAGCGGCTTCAAAATACACGATGAATGATCCATCCAAATCTGCGCTTCTAAAATCATCTGGCCCACCAAAAGAAAAGTCTGAAACGGTTGTCGATAACTACCATGGCCAGCAGATCAAAGACTCTTATCGCTGGCTGGAAGATTCTTCTGCGCCGGAGACGCAACAATTTATAGCGGCACAGAACGCCTATACGCGTAGCGTGCTGGAAGATGTTCCCGGTCGCGACGAGCTGCGCCGTCGCGTGGAGCAGCTTTTGACTATTGGGCGCGTGGCCTCACCACGCATTGGCGGCGAAAATTATTTTTATGAGCGGCGTGATGGCCGGCAGAACCAGGCCGTGGTTTATGTATGCGAGGGAGACCAAGGCCACGATCTTCAGAAAAACGACCGTCCCCTGATTGACGTAAATGCTCTCGCGCCCGACGGCACAATCGCGCTCGACTGGTGGTATCCCTCTGAAGATGGGAAGTACGTTGCTTTTGGCACCTCGCCCAACGGATCAGAGTTGAGCACGCTTCAGGTGATTGAAACCGCCACAGGCAAGCTGCTGGCGGGAAAGATTGAGCGCACCCGCGCCGCCAGCATCGCATGGCTGCCTGACAGTTCGGGCTTCTATTACACTCGCTATCCATGGCTCGGAGACGTACCTGCCAGTGAGGAGATGTACCACCGCCGCGTCTTCTTCCACCAGCTCAGCTCGGCTGACAACGCCCATGGAGCACAAGATCCTTTGATCTTTCCCGCCGATGGAATCGAACTGGCCCCGCAGCACTGGCCCAATGTCTCCATCTCCAACGATGGACGGTGGTTGCTGGTGGAGGTGAACGAAGGCTGGACTAAGACGGAGCTTTATCTGAAAGATCTTTCCCCGATGGCTCCAGACGCGGTACGGAGCCGTTTCCAGCGGATCACCACCGGCAAAAACTTT
>DASXKZ010000025.1:0-4567 GCA_036496525.1 Candidatus Angelobacter sp. | reverse complement strand
GTAAAGCATTACTTTCCGGAGTAACGTTCAAACAAACTCTGGCTCTACCTTTGCGGCCGGACATTAATAATGTACGTTTCAGTCCGGATGGCAAGCTGGTATTGGCGCAGGATTTCGGCGGCATTCATGTGCTTTCCCGCGACCAGCTTTCAGTGTTGTTTTTTATAGACGCGGTGGACGCTCACAACGCCTCCTTTAGCCCAGACTCCAAATCGATCGTTTTTTACACTTCCAATCTGCGGGTTGAAACATGGGACATTGCCAGTCAAAAACAGACTTCAGCGCACGAACTCACGCTGCGCGATCCCTGTTTGCAGTCCGCACTCTCCCCCGACGGCAATTTTTTTGCCTGTCTCACACATGATTTCAACCTGTCGCTATTCGATGTCGCCTCGGGTGCGAACCTGCTGACAAAGAAAAATTTTGTCCACTACGGCCCGGATAGTGACCCCTTGATGTTCTTCATTATCTTGCTGGAGCTACTAGGTGGTGAAGGTAAGATGAATTTGGCGAATCTTAGTTTTTCACCGGATGCGCACTATCTGCTCGCTGGCACTCAGAACGATACATTCTGCTTCGACCTGAGCCGTAAGGTCGAATGTAACTTGCCCTCGGCAGTGCGTGACGTCGCTAAGCTCCGTTTTGCCTTTATCGGTCCAGACCGGATTGTGGGGGTAAATAGTTTCTCCCCAGAGAAGTCTTGGGTCATGCGCTTTCCTTCCGGTGAACATATAAAACAAATTCCTTTATCCAATTCAATTTCCCTGCAACCCGCCACACACGGCAACTATGTTCTGGTTGGCCCCCTCAAGGAAAAACCACTGGGGATCCTGGGAATCGATGACAGCAAACTTTATTCGCTCGAGCGTGAAACCGCGGACATGTATGACGGAACGGTGTTGCACGAAATGGACAATGGCACTGTGGCCTTGACCAACATCGTAGAACACAAACCGGGACCAAAGATCCAACTGCAGCAGGCGCGGCTCGGAGGGATTCGTGCCGTCACAGTTTCCGATGACTTTCAGTGGCTGGCAGTATCAACTCATACGCGGGGCGCAGTTTGGGACTTGGCACATAATGTCCGCGTCGACTACGTCCGTGGCTTTCAGGGTGCATGGTTTTCTCCCGAACACGTTTTGTACGCAGATTTCCCTAAGAAAGATAAACAAGAGCGTTCCATTGCGTATATCGATACCCTTGGGCAAGGTGACATTTCTTTTGCTGTCAAAGATGAAAAGGGTAGTCAGGCAGATGGATATTTTGTTTTACGCAAACCTAATGGCGATGAACGCAAGACCAAGAGCTGGACAGTGGAATTGCGTGATCTCCGTAGCAAGCAGACTGCCTGGTCCCATACCTTCGCGAGGGGAATTCCGACGCTTTCTTTGAACACGTCTGCGGGAACGGTGCTGATGAGTGACTCCATCGGCTCCGGATTTGCTGAGGACGAATTAAAGCAATCCCCCGACCTCAAGAAGAAGGCCAACAATACCGATTATTTTTTGGAGTTGCTCGACCTCCACAAAAATACGGTCTTGGGGAAGTTGCTGGTCAATACAAATAAGGGGTCGTTTACCCCGCGAGAGGCTCTCGCGGATGGGGATTGGGTAATAATCGACGTATCAGGCGGCCGTACACTTACATATTCAATTTCTTCGGGTACAGAAACGGGACACGTTTTTGGCTATAGCCCTATAATTTCTGCTGCTTCAGGACTGTTTGCGGTTTCCACGCTGAACGGTGACGTCAATGTGTATGAACTTGCCGGCACCAAACAACGCCTGCACTATAGTTTTCCAGTTGGGGTGGCTTATAAGAAATTTTCACCGGACGGAAAACATCTATTTGTATTGAGTCGCGACCAGACAGCGTATGTTCTTGACGTAAGCGGGCAAACGAACGTGGCTGAATCATCACAAAACTAAAATCTGCACTTTTCCACAAGAGACTCCATCTTCACTCTTCCGCATTTGCTTCACTCACGATATTGTTACTGCTAGTTAAAAACAGCAGTCATGCATTCTCATCCCGTTTTCAAACAAAACTGTGGTTTGCCGTCCTCTAACGCCGGGGAGACTTGTACATGGAGTGTTTTGTCTGCATTCATTGTCATTTTTATCAGCCACCACGCGAAAATCCATGGTTGGAGGCGGTCGAAGCCCAGGACTCCGCCAAGCCATACCACGACTGGAATGAACGCATCACGGCGGAGTGCTACCGGCCAAACGGGGCTTCGCGGATTTTGGACGGTCAGGGACAGATCGCGCAGATCGTAAACAACTACGCGCGGATTAGTTTCAACTTTGGCCCCACGCTGCTCTCATGGCTTGAGGAGCATGCCCCGCAAACCTACGAACAAATTCTGAAAGCCGACCGCGAGAGTCAGCAACGGTTCTCCGGACATGGCTCTGCACTGGCCCAGGCTTACAACCACATCATTCTTCCCCTGGCGAATTCGCGGGACAAACGCACGCAGATCGCCTGGGGAATGCAGGATTTTCAGCATCGCTTTGGTCGCGACCCCGAGGGCATGTGGCTTCCCGAAACGGCCGCCGATGTGGACACACTGGAAGCGCTGAGTTCAAACGGAATCAAGTTCACGATTCTTTCTCCATACCAGGCGAGCAAGCTGCGCAATGATGCCAAGTCGCCATGGGTTAACCTTCACGGACAAGGCATCGACTCAAAGCGTCCTTATTTATGTCATCTGCCTTCGGGGAGCAGCATCGGCATCTTCTTTTATGACGGCGCAGTCGCACGTGCAGTCGCATTCGACAAATTGCTTTTTGATGGCTCGAATCTTGCTCGACGGTTAACCAGCCGGTTTGATCATCAGGGAGATTCAGTCCAACTTGTCCACATCGCCACCGATGGCGAAACTTACGGCCACCACCATGCGCATGGCGATATGGCCCTGGCATACGCGCTGGATTACATCGAGCGGAACAAGTTGGCGCGGATCACTAATTATGGAGAGTACTTCGCAGCGCATCCGCCGACGCATGAAGTCGAGATTTTGGAGAAGACTGCCTGGAGTTGTGCTCACGGCGTCGAGCGCTGGAACAGCAACTGCGGATGTAATTCCAATGCCAATGGTTCCTGGAACCAGGAGTGGCGGCGTCCGTTGCGCGAGGCGTTGGACTGGCTGCGGGATGATCTCGCAGGACGTTATGAATTCGATGCGAAAAGGTTTTTACGTGATCCGTGGGCCGCACGTGATGGATACATTAAAGCTGTCATTGACCGTGCGCAGGACAGTGTCAGCGTTTTTTTAAAAGAGCATGCGCTACGCAGGTTGTCAGGCGAAGAGGAAATGCGCGTCCTGCGGCTGCTGGAAATGCAGCGCCATCTCATGCTCATGTACACCAGTTGCGGATGGTTCTTCGACGAACCGAGCGGGCCGGAAACCGTACAAGTGCTGCAATACGCAGGCCGGGCAGCGCAGTTGAGCGAGCAGTTATTCGGCGGCAACCACGAAGAACAATTCTTGCGTCGTCTGGAAAAAATGCAAAGCAATATTTCGGATTTCGGCAATGGCCGCAAGATTTATGAACGCTTCGTTCGTCTCGCCATGCTGGACCTGTTCGGCGTCGCAGCCCATTACATCATCAGTTCTCTTTTTGATGGTTACTTGAAACGCGAGTCCATGTATTGCTACGCCGCGGACTTGCACGACGGCCAGGTATTCGCCGATGGTAAAAAGAAGCTTGCCATCGGGCGGGCCGGAATCACTTCACGCATCACCCATGCACAATTGGACTTCAATTTTGCGGTGCTATATTGCGGAGATCATCAGTTAATTGCGGGAATCAGTCCCGGCATCCAAAACCGTGCATTTGAATCCTTCACCGAACAAGCCAGCGCGGCGTTTTCCCAGGATGACATAACCCAATGTTCGAACATGATTGAGTACTACTTCGGCAAACGGAGTTATTCCCTGAAGTCACTTTTCCACGATGAGCGGCAGCGCATCATTACTCAGCTGGTGGATGCATCCTTGGCCGACATCGATGAGCTTTACCACAAGGTGCACGAGCAGCATTCTTCGCAGATCAGCTTCCTGACTGAATTGAATATGCCGTTGCCCACGATTTTGCAGGCATTGGGGCAGTTTGTGCTGGGTAATGCGCTCAGGCGTTGTCTGGCAGATGAAAGGCCGGATTTCGAACAAATCCGAAAGCTGGTGGATACCGCAAAACGCGATGGCGTCGAGCTTACTGATCCTTCGCTGAGTCCAGCATTGCATCAACGGTTAAATGCACTGCTGCGCCGCTGGCAGCGTAAACCAGCCGACCTTGCCACGCTGCAAGCTCTGGAGGCATTGGTTCAGTTGGCACAGGTCTCACCTTTCAATGTGGACCTCTGGGAAGCACAGAACCAATATTACGAACTGCTCCAGACCATTTCGGCCTCGAGCCATTTATATGTAGACCGTACCTGGCTCGGTCATTTCCATAAGCTTGGGGAAGAACTCGGAGTCGCGCCGTCGCAGTCGTTCGCAGCCATCATGGCTTACTCGGTCAAAGAAACGTCCGGGCTTCCAGCCAAGGGGATAGAGCCGTCA
>DASXKZ010000024.1:0-17531 GCA_036496525.1 Candidatus Angelobacter sp. | reverse complement strand
ATCACGTGTATGGCATTACGCGGCGCGGCTTTGGCGACTCCAGTGTGCCCGATGCTGGATATTCGGCGGACCGGCTGGGAGATGACGTGCTTGCCGTGATGGATGCGCTCAAGCTGGACCATCCTGTGCTGGCAGGGCACTCAATTGCCGGCGAAGAGTTGAGTTCCATTGGCAGCCGCCATCCTGAGAAAGTTGCCGGACTGATCTATCTGGACGCAGGCTATCAATATGCTTTCTATGATCCGGCGCGCGGCAATTTGATTATTGATTCACTAGAAGTACAGAAAAAGCTTGAACAGTTGCGTCCGGGAAAAGAGCCGCAGGATACCAAGCCGCTGATGCGGGAGTTGCTGCAAACCAGCCTTCCGCAGCTGGAAAAAGATTTACAGGAACATCTAAAGGACGTGGAATCACGAGGGCCGCCACCGGACCAGCCCCCGCCCACATTTCCTGCTGCGGTAACGGCGATTATCGAAGGCGAGCAGAAATATACCGAAATACATGCGCCATTGCTGTTGATTTATGCGGTGCCGCATAGTGGATTTCCGCCGTTAAAAGATTCTGCTATGCAGGCCGCGGCGGAAGCGCGCGATGAAGCTAACATCAATGCTCAGGCCCAGGCTTTTGCATCCGCGGTAACGCAAGCGGTTGTGGTAAAGCTGCCGCATGCCAATCACTACGTTTTTGATTCTAATGAAGCGGACGTGCTGCGGGAGATGGATGCGTTTATTGCCGGGTTGAAATGAGTGTGCAAAGAATGAAGTGGAATTGGATGCAGCCGTTTTACGAATCCTGCGTTGTGTTCTGCAGTGGCAATGGACGTCCAACGCAGCTCTTTGAAGAATCAGCAGGACTGCCATGGCTCGGATGCAGGAATTGTGTGCGCTCTTCTTCCAGCCGCAAGAGTTCAAGATGGACCCGGGTTTGGTCCCAGCCCAGTGCGCTGCCGATTTTTGTGGCAGCTTCGCGGCTGCACTCTTCTGACCAGCAAGCCCCCAGCGCCACCGGCACGCGACGCAGAAGGATATCGCCCAGCGTTACGGCGGCTTCATGCGCCACGGCTTCCACGGCTTCTGCCACGAGATGGCAGCTATGCTGGCAGAGCGGCTCGCGCAGGCGCTCGTCGAGTGATGCGGCATGAGCAATGGCCAAGGCATGGCGGCCATGCCACTCCGCAATCGCTTCCGCGCAGCCTTCAGGAATTTTGGCTTTGCAGGCCACCAGACGCGCCCACTGCCGCACAGTGGATTCAACATCTTCTTCACCGGCAGGTGAAGCAAACACGTTCACCGGCTCCGGTATGTCAACACCAAGCTTGCGCACAACGTCGCGCGCGAGGCTGGCTGCCGTGGTAAGTTTTCCGCCGATGATGGAGATCAGTCCCGCAGCGCCTTCATCGGTGTGGTCATGCAGAAGATGTTTGCGTGTTACAGCCGATGACGTTTTACCCGGTGCATACGGCAGCGGACGAATTCCGGCAAAGCTGTAACGAATATCGGCGGGTGTGAGGCCGGACTGAGGAAAGAGCCGCGCAAAGCTCTGGAAAAGATAATCCCGCTCCTCCGTGCTGGGCTGCGGATTATCCGGCACATTCGAGTCGGCCACTTCACTGGTGCCCACAAGGAGTTGCTCATTCCACGGAATCACAAAAATCGGGCGGCCATCAATGGCCTCACTATAGATGGCCTGATGCGGAGCGCCAACGAACTTCGGCAGCACCAGATGCGATCCGCGTACGCCGCCAATCATGCGCGGCGTTGCTATGCCCGATGCGCCTATCACCGCGTCAGCCCAGGGGCCGGTGGCATTTATGACATTTTTGGCGCGGACAAAATATTCCTGTCCGGAAATCAGGTCGCGCAATCGCGCTCCCGTAACGCGGCCGGTTTTCTGCGAGCCGCCTTCGCGGGATATCTCCAGCAGCTTTGTGTGATTGCATGCCACGGCCCCCGCAGCAACGCTTTCTGCCAGCCATTCTGCTACCAGGCGCTCGGGAAATTCGCATTGCGCGTCTTCATAAGAGTAGATCGACCACTGATTGTCTTTGTCGAGCTGGCGTTCAAACGCGGTCGCACCGGCGCATCCGCGCTTACCGCCTGCCCAGCGATGGTAGAGCCACAATCCGGTCCGGATGGAAAGGGAGCTGCGAAGAAACGAATGAGATTTTTTTGGCAACGCCAGCAAAAACTGCAACGGACGCACCAGATGCGGCGACTGCGTCAGCAAGCGTTCGCGTTCGCGCAACGACTCACGTACCAGCCCGATCTCTGCATGCTCAAGGTAACGCAGGCCGCCGTGAATGATTCGAGTAGATCGGCTCGTTGTGCCGGAGGAAAAATCATTTTGCTCAACCAGCAACGCGCGCTTGCTCCACTGCGCACACTCGCGCGTAATGGCAACGCCATTGATGCCGCCGCCAATTACCAGAACGTCAAAAGCCTGGTCTTGCGCGTGGAGTGAGCTACTCACGTCCATTAATATTTAGATGCTTTTTCAGCAAAGAACAACATTACTTCAGAGCACAGATAAGGCGAATCTAATGAGCACCGGGAAAATGAGCTTTCTAAAGGACTTAGGGCCGGCCGTGGGAAAGTACACCGTGCGCTGTGCCCCACAATTCCGGTTCTATTTCAGGAAAGACCGAATCGCGCAGCTCAATTTCTTCCAGTTCCTGAAGTTTTTCCAGCGAAATCTGGTGGGTGGTTTCAAATCTGCGCCATGTGTCCAGCAGAGCCCGGAATTGTTCCAGATGAGTATTGAAACGCTTCTCCGCGTAGTCTCGCGCGGCTTTCGTCGTGATCAAGAACTGCCAATCAGAGGATTCCAGCAGCAGCAGTTCGCGGCAAATCTGCTTTACTAGGCGCGTGGCGGTTTCATTGCCGCGCCACAAATCGCTGTTGGCCATCTGTTGCACCGCGAGCTCAGCAGGATAAATATGCTTCCATGTCCAGGCCGTGTCTTCATTCAGCCAGACGCTGTTATTGCTGTCCGCGCCCCACGATCCTTCCGGCAGAGCCACGTAGGCGGCCGGCGGATACTGGTCAAGATAGTCAGTGCAGGAAATCAGCTTGATCCGCGATTCCGGTTTGGCAAATTCCAGCGCCACGTTCTTCAGCCATTCCGGACCTTCAAACCACCAGTGCCCAAAAAGCTCGGCATCAAACGGCGCAGTCAGGATCGCCGCCGCAGCGCCATTCTTGCCATAACGCTCCAGAGTCTCCGTGGTAATGCGGACAAAATGTTTTGCATGTTCCCGCGTGCGTTCCAGAGCAATCGCCGGATCATACGGCTGCTTCAGGCCAAGATCGATTTTGGATCCCGTAATGCGCCAGTAGCGATTTCCGCCCGGCCAGCGCTTTTTGTGGAACTCCAGGTAATTAGCGTCGCCAGGATATCCCTGATCACCGCTCCACACCTGTACGCTGGTGCGGGGATCCCGCGTGAAGAACGCGACTTGCGCGTCGCGGTCTGGGCCATCGGCATAGTAAGGGCGATAAAAGTTTTTTTGCGGAGGCTCGTCCACGGTTTCCATTGCAATTGGTACGCCTCCGGCCAGCAGCTGATACGGAGTGAAATGCGTAGAGCTGTCAACCAGGTGCGTATCCACGTAAAAGAATTGAATTCCGTGCTCCGCCAGAATCTGCTCCACACCTTCACGATAAAACGGTTTGGCAGGACGCGAAGATCCGTCCGGGGAAACCGGGAAGTGCCACGTTCCTGCGGGTCGATAGCCGCATTCAGGCAGCCATATGCCGCGCGGCTTGCGTCCAAAAAATCGCTCATGCGTCTCCACGCCTGTTTTTACCTGTGCGTGGATGGAAGAGTCTGTCCCCAGCAGCGGGAAGTAGCCGTGCGTGGCCCCGCAGGTAATGATCTCAATGGCGCCGGAATCATAAAAATGTTGGAAGCCGCCGATGATGTTGGAGCCAAGCTCATCAAACTGCCGCAGCGCCTGCTCATAAAAATGCAGCCAGAAACGCGACACGTTCACCATGTGCGGCTCATTCTGCAAGGTGAAATCGTCGGCGTCTTTGTGTGCCGCTTTGATCTTGCGCACCAGGTATTTCGGAAATTCATCTTTGAATTCTGGATGCGAAAGCTGTTCCAGCAGAATAGGAGAGAGATTCACGTTGGCCTGCAGCGCCAGGCCTTGCTGCTCCAGTTCGCCAAAAACCCGCAACAGCGGCAGATACGTCTCCGCAGCGGCTTCATGCAGCCATTCCATTCCATGCGGCCACGTACCGTGGTTGACCACATAGGGGAGATGGGAATGTAAAGCAAACGTCACATACCCCAGCGATTTGTTATCGGCAATTTTTGGAGTCATTTTGAAGAATCGGCGGCCCAAAATCAGGGATCAACAAGCGCGGGCCTCTCTCATAGTCAGATGCAGAACAAAGAGCCTAAACCTCAAGTTTACTACAAGTAATCATAGTGAGCTGTTCTGCACGCTGTGCGCCAGTAAAGAAAATCGGCGCTCGTTGGTCCCTGAGCGCCGAGCAAAAGCATTGATGTTAAAGGCCCTTTCAGCCTTGTGGCTGCGCGATTTTAAAACTAAGCGGCGCCGGAGGAGTTTCTTTCTCCTCTTTTTGCGCGAGCAGGTTGGTTACTGAATCGCTCAGGCTCACGCAGTTGCAGCCTCTGCGCTTGGATTCATAGAGCGCTTCATCCGCATAGCGCAGCAAAATCTCTGGAGTGAGTACGCCATCCTGGGAGAAAGAAATTCCGAACGAGGCAGTCACTTTTCCCAGCGAGTGGCCTGCGTGTTGCAACTCCAGCTTGGCAATGGATTCACGCACCTGTTCGGCGCGCTCGCTCACGCTTTCCAGAGTAGTATCCGGCAGTACCACTAGGAATTCTTCTCCGCCGTAGCGGCAGACAATGTCTTCGGTACGCACAGAGCGACGCAACATGGCAGCTACTTCTTTTAGCACGATGTCGCCTGCCGTGTGCCCAAAACTGTCGTTGAATACCTTAAATTTGTCAATGTCCGCCATGATTACGCCAAGACCGGTGTGGTGGCGTCCGGAGCGGTGGAGTTCTTGCTCCAACGTCGCTTCCAGAAAACGGCGATTGTAAAGACCCGTGAGCGGATCGCGGATCGACTGGTCATGCAGCTTCTCGCGCAGCCGAAGGTTGGCCAGCCGTAGCGCTGCATATTCACCGGCCTGCTGGATCATTGCCAGCCGCGAAGCAGAAAGCTGCTCAGAATTTTCCGTGCTGATATGCAGAATTCCCAGCGTTTCACCCAGCGCGGCTAAAGGCAGGCAAACATACGCTTCCGGAATGCTGCCGCTGAAGTGCCGGCAAGTGAGTCCGCGTGAAGTTTCCACCTGCAGATGCAGCCGTCCACCGCGCATGGCGCAACAATCCTCGGGTGAAAGGATGTGTTGTGTGGGGCTCAGAGAGTCGCCCCAGCTTGCCATCACTCCCATCAGGTTGCGCGAACTATCAATGGCAAATACCGCGCCCGCGCTATTTGGAATGAATTTCTGCGCGTAGCCGCCCAGCACTTCATAAGCCTCAGGCGCATTCACGCAAATCTGCAGGTTCGCCTGCAGCTCGTTCAGCATCTTCCCGCTTTCGGTTTCAACCTGTAACTGCTGGAGTGAGCCTTCTAATTTGGTTTGTGAGTGCAACGCAGCCTGTTCCGCAATGCGCAGTTTCTTTGATTCCCTGAGGACCAGCAGGAAAAGTACCGCCATCAGCGCGCTGAATCCGACAACGCGGACTGAAACGCTGCGTTCCACTTCTTCCGCTCGGTTTTGCGCGGCCAGGTTGCGCTCGCGCAACAGTACCTCTTGTTCGTCCTTGAATTTTTGCACCGCATTGCGCACGCGGTCCTGCTTAAAGTCGGTCGCCGGACTGTGATAAATCAACAGGGTTTTGTTGGTACGCAGGTTGTCGCTCAGCTGCTTCAATTCTTCGGTAATCCAAACCTGAAGCTGCTTGATTCGTTCCCGCTGTGCCGGATCGTCCTTGGTCAGTTCTTCCACACGCGCCACGCGCTTCCATACTTGTTTTGAAGACTCAGCAAACGTGTCCAAATCCTGTTGTTCCGGCGTCAAAATGTAGTGCAGCCACGCTTCGCGCGCATCGCCCAGTCCGTCCTGGATCGCATCCATTTCATAGAGCACTTGGTGCGTGTGCTCAACGTACGCCTGAGAACTTAGCAGTTCACGCGTTCGTGAAAAACTGTCCCAGGCCATGGCCACAAGAAAGGCCAGCATCAGGATGAAAGCGAATGGAAGAAGTCTGCGCGCGTCGAGTGCGCTCTGCAGCACGCTCTTACCGCTGTTTTTCAATAGATATCGCATCGGGCTTTTGACCCCGGAAGACGTGAATTTTTGGGGAAATCGCCGCAATGATAGCATTACTTTCATGGAAACGGGCGCTAAATTTGAGCGTGTTAAGTCGATTATGGCAAGGTTAAGGGCTCCCGGCGGCTGCCCTTGGGACCGTGAACAAACTTTTGACACCATTAAGCGATACACCCTAGAAGAAACATACGAAGTTCTGGAAGCTATTGATAATAGGGACTGGAAAGAGCTTACCGGCGAACTTGGCGACCTGTTGCTGCAAGTGCTTTTTTACGCAGAAATGGCGGAAGAACAAGGCTCATTTACCATCGATGATGTGCTGGACGCACTCAGCAACAAGCTGATTCATCGCCATCCGCATGTTTTTGGCGACACAAAAGCAGATGATGCTGCCCAGGTACTTAAGAATTGGGAAGCCCTAAAGGCTGAAGAAAAGCGCAAAACTTTGCAGACTAACGGTGCATCAGCGCAGACCACCCCGGCTCTGCTTCTGGAGGGCGTTTCTTCCAAAATGCCTGCTTTGCAGGAAGCTCACAAAATCAGCTCCAAGGCTGCTCATGTTGGATTTGACTGGCCTGAGATTCAGGGCCTGTTTGAAAAACTTACTGAAGAGACGCGGGAGCTGCAGGAACATTTAGGCGGCTTGCCGCCGACTGGTTCGGGGTCATCGCCTAGGCAGGCAATTCCCGCCGAACTGCATGAGCATATAGAAGCTGAAGTCGGCGATCTCTTTTTTGTGCTCGTCAATATTGCCCGCTATCTTTCTGTCGATCCAGAATCTGCGTTGCGCAAAACCAACAGAAAGTTCCGGCGTCGTTTTGGCTGGATGGAAGAGCAGTTACGTGAGCAAGATCGAACGCTCGAAGAAGCTACCCTTGAAGAAATGGAAGCTCTATGGCAGCAGGCCAAGACCCTGGAGGTACCAAAGCCTTGAGCGTCGCCGAGCACGGGACCGAACAGATCACCATCCGTAAATGCGCCGGCATCAATGAACTGAATGCCTGCGTTGCGCTCCAGAAAGAAGTCTGGAATTTCAGTGACCTCGATCTGATTCCTTTGCGCATGTTCGTGGTCAGCCAGAAAATTGGCGGCCAGACCATTGGTGCATTTCATGGCGACGATCTGGTGGGCTTTGCTTTTTCCATTCCCGGAAGCCGGGATGGTCATGCCTATTTGCATTCGCACATGCTGGCTGTACGCGATTCATTTCGCAATCATGGGCTCGGCCGCAAACTGAAACTCGCGCAGCGTGACGACGCGATCCAGCAAGGATATGATCTGCTGGAGTGGACTTTCGATCCTCTGGAAATCAAGAACGCGCATCTCAACCTGTCTCGACTCGGGGCGATCGCGCGGCGTTACAGTGTGAATCATTACGGCCATTCGTCGTCGCCGCTGCAAGGCGGCCTACCGACTGACCGTCTGGTGGCCGAGTGGTGGCTCACCTCAAAGCGTGTCGTCAATCTTCTGGACAAGAAACAGCCGCCGCAGTTTCAGATCGAAAAGAAAATCGAAGTGCCCGAGCAAATCTACGCGTGGAAGGCCTCACCCGAAGAGCGGCACAAAGCGTCCGAGGTGCAAAAGCACAACCGCGAACATTTCCTTACCGCGTTCTCGCAGGGTCTGATAGCGTTGGGCTATGAACGCGACGAGCAGGAGAACGGCGCGTTCCTGCTGGGACGATGGGATGAGGACTGGTCGTATGCATCGACGGAAGCAGAATAGTTTTCTGACATTGGCAAAAAACTGCCGCAGATTACGCAGATAGGCGCAGATAAAGCGAGAACAGGGTAAGAAGTGGAACGGGTAAGGAATAGGCTTGGACCGGCAGCGTGAAAACCGCCATGAATTTCATGATCGCCGGAAACAAAAATGATTCACGTATTTCGCGTTCATTCGCGGCTAAATTTCCATCTGCGCTTATCTGCGAAAATCTGCGGCTAAGTGGTTTTTGCCAATTGCTGATTGCTAAGCAATAAGGAGCTCCGTTGAAAATTGAAGCCATTACCTTGCGCGAGATCCATATGCCGCTGCTCCATTTCTTTGAGACCAGCTTTGGCCGCACCACGGAACGGCGCATCCTTCTGCTGACCATTCATACTGACGGGCCGGAGGGATGGGGCGAATGCGTTGCCGGGGAAGACCCTTTCTACAGTGAAGAGTCAATTGATACCGCGTGGTATGCCACTGAGCGTTACCTTGCTCCAGCGCTGCTGGGAAAGAAGATTGAACGTGCCGGCGATGCGGTGGCATTGTTCGGCAAAGTTCGCGGACATCGCATGGCCAAAGGCGCGGTAGAAAATGCCCTGTGGGATGCAGAGGCACAGGCGCGCAGCATTCCGCTGTGGCAACTTTTAGGTGGAACGCAGAAAGAAATCCCTTGTGGCGTTTCCATTGGCATACAAAACTCACACGAGCAGCTATTGGAAAAAATTGAGACCGAGTTGAACGCAGGTTATCGCCGCATCAAGGTCAAGTGCAAGCCAGGATGGGACGTCGAAGTTTTCGAAAAGATCCGCGCGCGCTGGCCACAGATCGTGCTCAGTTGCGATGCCAATTCCGCTTACACGCTGGACCAGATCGAGCACCTGAAAAAATTCGACGCTTTCAACCTGCTCATGATCGAACAGCCTCTCTGGCACGATGACTTTTATTTTCATGCTCGTCTGCAAAAGCAACTCAAGTCCAGCATCTGCCTGGATGAAGCCATTCACGGCTGGCGTGATGCCCAAGCAGCGCTGGATCTGGGCGCATGCAAGATCATCAACATCAAAGTTGGACGCGTCGGCGGATTCAGTGAAGCAGTCGCCGTTCACAATGTGGCCCATCGCGGAGGTATTCCGGTGTGGTGCGGAGGCATGCTGGAAACCGGCATCGGCCGCTCGCACAACATCGCTCTGTCGACGCTGCCCAACTTCACGCTGCCCGGCGACGTTTCAGCCTCAAAGCGCTACTGGAAAGAAGACATTATCGATCCGGCGGTCGAAGTGTCACCGCAAGGATTTATTAAAGTCCCGCAGACCCCCGGGCGCGGTTTCAAGATCAAGACAGATTTGATTGAAAATCTGACAGTGCGCAAACAAACTTTGAAAAACTAACTTGCCCCAGATTTTCGCAGAATAAACGCAGATAAAAAAGTTAGTGATTTGAACTCGATCACGCTTCAACTCCTCCACCGTCCCTAAATCTGCGCTCATCAGCGTAAATCTGCGGCGAAAGTACTTATCCGTTTCGCAATGCCTCATTAGGATCCACTTCCGTCGCGCGTCGCGCAGGCAGGTAGCTGGCTAGCAGAGAAATTATCAGGAACGTCACCGGAGCCAGAACAAATGTAGTCAGGTCGCGTGCGCTGATTTTGTATAACAAACCTGCAAGCGTGCTGGCCATCATCCAACTCAGGACCAGAGATACTGCCAGACCGATAGCGATTCCAATGACGGCGAGTTTCAGGCCATAGGCGACGACCATGCGCAGGATGTCAGCCTTTTCCGCGCCTAAAGCAAGGCGGATTCCCAGCTCCTGGCGTCGTTGCGCAACGGAATACGCCAGCACGCCGTAAATGCCGATGATCGCCAGCACCAGCGCCATTGCTGATAGCACGCCCAGCAGCGATAAGAACAGACGCGGGTCGGCGCGCGAACTGTCCATCAATTCATTCACTGTTTGGATATTCGTGACTGGCTGGTCAGAATCAATTGCGGCAATCTGCGCCCTGACGGCGGAAATCATCCCATGCGGCTCGCTCGCTGTGCGCACCAGCAGGTTCATGTTGCCCCAGGGGATTTGGGAGAAAGGAAAATAGAGCTGCACCGCTGGATCCAGCGCAAGGCCGCGATTGTGAACATCGGCAGCGACGCCCACAACTTCAGAAGCGGGCTGGCGTCCCAGGATGATGTGCTTGCCAATCGGATTCTGGTTCGGCCAGTAGCGGCGCGCCAGGGCTTGATTCACAACCACCACGTTGGGAGCGCCGGCTTTATCAGCCTCAGTAAATTCTCTTCCCGCCAGCAAGGGAACGCGCATGGTCTTGAACCAGTCGGGACTGATGGCTTCAATGATGATGAACGGGCGTTCGGCCAGCGGCACTTCCGGCTGGCCTTCAGGAAGCACCGGCGTAATGCGCTTGGGAACCAGCGGCAGCGCGGCTGAAATAGCGCTGGAGCGCACTCCGGGCAGCGCAGAGACGCGGCGCAGAAGGTCGTCAAAGAACGCGACTTGTTTTTGTGCGTCGGCGTACTTTACCGTCGGCAGAGAAACATTCATCGTCAAAACGTTTTGCGGATCAAACCCGGGATCAACATGTAGCAACCGGGAAAAGCTTCTTATCAGTAGGCCCGCCGCAATCAGCAGAATCAGTGAGAGCGTTACCTGTCCTACCACCAGAAGGCTGCGAAGCTGCATGCTGCTGTGCCCTCCGGTGGAACCACGGCCTTCATCGCGCAAAGTTTGGTTGACGTTTGTCTTGGAAAGATGCAGGGCGGGGAAGATGCCGAAGAGAATTCCGGTAACGACCGAGATCGCAACCATAAACAGGAGCACGCGTGCATCAATGGTGATGGGGATCCCACGCGGCAGCGCATTATCGGCCAGGGTCGTAAAGTATCGGATAGCTGCCCAACTCAAACCCAATCCCAGCAACCCGCCCAGGAAAGCCAGCAGCACACTTTCAGTCAGTAGTTGAGCGATCAGTACGCTGCGTTGCGCACCCAGCGCTGCGCGCACGGCGATCTCTTTTCTCCGCGAGAGCGCGCGCGAAAGCAGCAGGCTGGCAACGTTCGCGCAGGCAATCAGCAAAACCACGCCCACCGCGATCGACAGAAACAACAGCTTTTCCCGAATGTTGGCGACCACTGAGTCCTGCAAATCCGTGACAACCATTGAGAAACCGGGCTTGGCATCCGGTGCGCCCGGATTATCTTTTTGAAATTGCTGATCGAGTACAGTCAATTCCGCCGCCGCGCGCTCCCGTGAAACGCCGGGGCGCAAGCGGGCAATAATGCTGAGATATCCGACACCCTGGCGCAGCCTTTGCGTAGTAAAGAGCGAATGCTCAAAATACCGCGGACTCCAGATATCAGCCGGCGCAAGAAAAGGGAACTGAATGCTGGCGGGCAACACTCCAATGATGTTGTATGGATTGCCGTCCAGAGCGACAGTGTGATTGACAACGTTGGGATCGCCGCCAAACCGGGTGCGCCAGAGCGAGTCACTGATTACGATCACAGGCTTGCCGGCCAGCTGTCCTTCATCCGGCTGAAAGAAGCGGCCCAGTTGTGGCTTGACGCCCAACACTTGAAAGAAATCCGCAGACACTCGCGCAGAAGGCACCTGCAGCGGCTCGCCCTGCCCTGTGAGATTGAAGTTGTCATTGGCCGCCGCTACAACTCCGGAAAAAGACTGGCTATGGTCATGCACGCTATCAAACCGGTTCAGGCTGCAACAGTGCGACTGTCCATCCTTGCTCTGTACGTCCACCGAGATCAGTTGTTGCGGTGAATCGTAAGGCAGCGCTTTCAGCAGCACCGAACTGGTAATAGTAAAAATCGCGGTATTGCCACCAATGCCGAGCGCCAGCGTGAAGATGGCAGCAATCGCAAAGCCCGGATTCTTGCGCAGCATGCGGGCGCCAAAGCGGAGGTCCTGCAGGAATGAGTGCATAGAGCTTTTATTATAGGACGTCGGGTTACGACAAAAGCAATCCGCGCAGCCAGAGCTTTGCTGTTCTTAACAACCAAACAGCATTTCGCTCTTGTAGAACAACCTTGGCGCGGGTCGCAGGGCTTCACGCTGCTTACGGATTAGGGATGTCTTTGCGCACAAACATCACCAGCGGGTTACCAGGACGCAGCTCATGTGTACTGTACTGGCGATACAGCTTCCCAAGCCGGCTCTCCACCTCAGGAACTTGCGGTTTCAAGGCAATCACAATTGGCTCTGAAGTATCCACAACATGTCCCCAATAGCCCACGTGCGTATATTCGCGCAGATACCAGGGAAGCGGCCAATGTTCCGGCGACATCACGGTGATTCCAATATCCTTTTTCGCCGGATTCGCAGCTGCAATCGCATCAATTTCATTTACCAGCCCCAGAAAATCGCGTTTAGTGTGGGCGTAGCTATAGGCATACGAATCATTGTCATAGTTCCAAAAACTTACGTCGATTGCCTGATAAAGAGAAAACAAAATTGCTGCTCCGCCGATAATCACGGTAAAGACGCGAGTGCCCGGCCTGTAAGCCTCGCCGATCAGGTCTCCTGCCATGATGACAAGCGGCAGGATGATGCTTAGCGCCAGCCACGGCGTTTTATAGGGGACAAGGGAGTACGCCGTGAAGATCCCTATCGACCAGAAAGCGCAAAAAACTGTGAGATAGCTGCGCGCGCGGATGAGGGCGATCACGGCCCCCATCGACCCTAGCACCAAGACCGGCGCTTCTTCCTGCCACATCCATGAAAGATAAGTTGACCACTCACGGTTGTAGATTCCCGTCCGTCCAGTCTTAGTCCAATAAGTAAACGTCAGCACTGAATCCAGAATGCCTCTGGGATTGGTGAAAAAAGACGAGTAGAGCAGGACTCCAATAGCAACAAAAAGCGCTGCAGCTTGCAGGTAGAGTTTTCTTGCACGGCCAGCATCAATGCCCTCCGGCAGCCATGGTGGTATTTCCTCCGCACGGTTTCGCAATCGCAAAAAAAAGATCGTACACGGAATCGCGATCAGCCAGACCGCTGCGGTAATGATCCAGGTTTCTTTGGTAGCGAACAACATGGCCGCTGAGGCTGAAGCCAGCATGAGGTAACGCGGCTTACCGGTATCGTGATACCAGAGCCAGGCCACGATCACTCCCAAAAAGAAAAAGACAAACAGGATTTCGTGGATGAAATAGCGGGAGAAAAAAACAAAGCCAGGTGAGACTGTAGCAAAGGCGGCGGCTGCAAGCGCGGCAGGCGATCCCAGGAACCGGCGCAGGCAAAGCATTAACCAAACCACACCTACGCCAAAAACTGCTGTTACCAGGCGGCTGGCCACCGTGCTGAGCCCATGTCCCCAATGAAAAACATTGTTGATGGCCGTGGGAATCACCGCCAGGTAATAAAGAGATGGGCCATGATAGTTGCTGGGATCGTAATGATAAAAGCCTGTGCGGAACAAATTGACCAGAAAAAGGCCGTTCACGCCTTCATCGTGGTGCAACGGCTTTTGCGTGAGGAAAAGCAACCGCAGCAAAGCAGCGGCTAACAGAACGATCAGGCTGCTCCACCACCAGGAGTCGCGTGAAGGAACCGCCAATTCCTGCACTACCACCGGAACATTCGACCTAACGCGCGCCCTGCGTTTGCGGGCCTTGGTGGAAAGCTGTGTCATCCGTGCGTCATCCTAAAGGAAGATCACTTAAAGTCAGGACCTGGAAACCTCTTCAGAATGCTGTTCCCGCAGGCTTTCCGCAACATTGATGAATTCCTGGCTCACGTAGCGGGTCTTGGATACAGCATCAGCAATCGGAACAGAACTGATGTCATTCCCCTTGAGCGCCACCATCCGGCCAAACTTGCCTTGATGCACCAGATCAATTGCGCCAATGCCATAGCGCGTTGCCAGCATGCGATCAAAAGCGGTTGGCGAGCCGCCACGCTGGATGTGGCCAAGCACCACGGCGCGGGTTTCAAAGCCGGTGCGGGCTTCGATCTCTGCCGCCAGCGTGTTACCAATGCCGCCAAGACGCACATGTCCGAACTCATCCGTTTTTCTGCGCTCATTGTCTGCAGCACGTGTGTTCAGTTTGGCGCCTTCCGCCACAACAATAATGCTGAAGTAACGCCCCCGGTCGTGCCGGTTCTTAATGGTCTCGGCAATCTCCTGGATATCAAACGGCTGCTCTGGAATCAGGATTACGTCCGCTCCGCCGGCGACGCCGCTATAAATGGCGATCCAGCCGGCTTCGCGACCCATTACTTCCACCACGATCACGCGATTGTGCGCTTCCGCCGTGGTGTGGACGCGGTCAATGGCTTCTGTGGCGATACTGACAGCCGTATCAAAGCCAAAACAAAGATCGGTCCCCGTAAGATCGTTATCGATGGTCTTGGGAACAGCCACCACTTTCACGCCGCGATCATAAAGCTTCAATGAAACCGACTGCGTGTCATCGCCGCCCAGAGCGATCAGGGCCTCAACGCCATTCTTTTTCAGATTTTCAATGCAGCGCTCCATGCCGTTTTCTTTCTTGGATGGATTCGTCCGCGATGTGCGCAGTATCGTGCCGCCCTGCGGCAGAATTCCTTTCACTGCCTCCAGGTCGAGCGGGCGTGTGATGTTTTCCAGCACGCCGCGCCAGCCTTCCATAAAGCCGACAAACTGGTCCTGATGATGAAAAATGCCCTTGCGAACGATTGCCCGAATTACGGCGTTCAGCCCCGGACAATCGCCGCCTCCGGTAAGAATGCCAATCTTCATTTTCTACCTCACTTACTTTGGTCCTTGATTTTATAAATGCGATACGCGCCCGCCCGCGAGAGTGTTTTGTACTTTGACCAGAATTGCTCATTTACCTTGAACGACGCAAGTTCCATAGGTCCCACAAGCACATAATCCACATTGTATTTCTGCAACAGTGCATCTGCCTCAGGCACTCCTAAGTAGATGCGTTGAATATCGGCGCTGCGTTCAGAATAATCGAGACCGCGCGACCACATCCAACCGGGATAGCCCAGCAGAGAACGCCTACCAGTTAAGAATACCGGAGAATTGTAGGTTGGTGCGTGCAGCACCAGTGCCCGGGGAGAAGTCTGGGCAGAAATCACGCTGGCGGCGGCAATTCCCTGGGCGTCAAATTCCTGGTATTCAGATGCCTCAGAGACCACACGTAACACGTCCAGAGCGCCTGCCAGAAGCAGAGTGGCCAGCACAAGCGGAGCGAACCACCGGACGAATGAACGCTGCTGCCACCATCGCGCGAGCAGCCATGCCACCAATGGCGCAGAAGCCACATACCAGAGGAACAGGACTTTGATGTTGTCCCAAACCCAGGGCGCTACTTTGATCAGGTTGGGAACGAGGAAACAAAAGATAAAAGGGACGTAAAACTTGAGCGCGCGTTGCGGCAGCCTGAAGGCGCCGCGCCGCCATGCCAAGGCGACGACCAGCAGCGGAATAAATAACCCCGTATTTACAAACCAGAACCAGATCACGTTGTGCTGGCCGTGGTCCCATCCCGGTTGCCAGCCCAGATAGCTGCGGGCGTTCACGCCGCCGGTGTTCGCCAGCCACAGGATTTCAGGCGTGCTGACTATAAGTGCGAGGGCAAAGAAATACAGCCAGCTTTTCCAGGCAGGGCGGAAGATGAGGGCCAGGCAGGCTGCCGCAGCCATAATCACGAGGAAAGTATGTGCGTGAATAAGAGGTAGTAGTCCGGCGCAGAGCCCGGCGGCAAGCATGCGCCGAAGATAAAAGTTTGGCGGCTCAGGCGGCGCAGCAGCAGAGTTCTTTTTTGAGCCCTTACGTCGGTCTTTGGAGACGTTCCTGACTTTGACGGGAGTTTGTTGTTCAAGCGCGGAAGTCGCAGTCGGTTCAGCGGGAGGCTCTGCCTCTTCCTGCTGCGATATGGCAAGCCACCATTGGCAGAAAATGGTGATGGCCAAGGGCATACCAAAGAGAATGCTGCGCTGCGGCACAAACAACGTGGTCAGGGAGTTTCCCCAGCGCAAAATGCTGTTGGGCACAATCGTGTAGTCATGTTGGAGGCTGCCCAGCAGGGCAAAGAAGCCGTCGCTGCCGCTTTCGGAGAAAAGCAGCCACCATCCCAACCCGCCGCTGAAAAGTACCAACAGCGGCGCAATCACTCCGGCCAGCCGGTTGCGCGTGAGCAGGATTGTCCAGTAATGGAGCAGTCCGACCAGAGCCATTGCCATGACCATGTTTTGCAGCCACATGGCAAAGATCACTCCGGCACCGGCGCGCACCAGCATGGCGGCAAAAAAGTCGACCAGGAAAGGATAGGCAAATCGTACGCCGGCAAAGGTGGGATCTTCAGGTGGCAGATTGTGGCCCTGGGCAAAACTGTTGATAACCTGAAGATGCAGCGGGAGATCGCCCAGATTGTTCATCACGCCGGTGTAAATGCCATCAGGCCGCTCAAACACTGCGCGGTTGAAAACCATTGCCAGCAGAATGGCAATAGCGAGATAAAAAGCCAAATAACCGATGCTGGCAGTGCTGGACTTTTGAGGAGCCGAAACCGGGGAGCGCAGAGCGCTGAGAATCATCTCACGGCGCTGGCGATTCACCAGCAGTAGCAGCGGCAACAGAAGTATGACCGCGCTAAGAATGATGCTGGCGGCGCCCAGGCCCAGCATTAATGCCAACAGAAAACCGACTGTCGCCATGAGCGCCATGCCGATGCATGCTCCCATACACAGCCGTGCGCCGCGAGGGGCGTTGCGATCAAAGAAAAATGTAAGCAGCGTACCGCCGAGAATCGCGATGGCAAGTAAAAGGCAGGCGGCAAACATCGTCAGGAATGGCTTTCGTCGCGCAAAGAATGAACAATTGACCGCAAAATTGCCTCCCGTCGGTAGGCAGATAGATTCTAAATTATGCCTGAGAGTGTGGCGCAGAGTCCGTGTTATATATAGGCGTGATGTCCAAGGCCCAGACCATTGCACTAGTGGTTGTGTTGTTCGTCTCCGCTTTGATGAGCGCACAACAAGCCACAAGCCCCCAACAGACCACGAACGCACAGCAGGCCGCGCCCAGCCTTAAGCTGCATGACCTCAAAGGCGCGCCGCACGCGCTGGAAGACTATCGCGGCAAGCCTGTGCTGCTGAACTTCTGGGCTACATGGTGCGTGCCTTGCGCCGCTGAAATGCCCTTGCTGAACGAGATGCAGAAGCAATACCAGGGCAAGATCGTGTTCATCGCCGCGTCGATTGATGACGAGGACGTAAAGCCCCAGGTTGAAGCTTTCATCAAGAAACATCAGGGCGAGGCCCTGACCGTAATGATGGGCGCGACGCTCGATACTTTGGACGATTTCGGCGTCAACCAGGGAATGCCGGGAACGGTCTTCATTGATGCTGAAGGGAAAATCATCGATCGGATTACGGGCGCGCTAAAACGGCCTGATCTTGAACAACGATTGCGGAAGCTGGCTGGAGAGCCGGAGCCTTCGCCGACTCCCAAGGCTGCAACGAAAAACGCCGGTAAACGATCCA
>DASXKZ010000023.1:0-3184 GCA_036496525.1 Candidatus Angelobacter sp. | reverse complement strand
CAGTGTGATGAAGCAGCCAATAACCGCGAAACATTTTTACGATGCGCTTGTGCCGCATCCTTATGACCCGCTGAAGAATTCGCAACAGCGGAGGAGAAAGGCGGGTCCAGCCTTTGCGCAAAATCAGATTGTAGCCGTCCTGTATGCGTAAACCGGTGAGGCCGCGAACGAAATCAATGGAATCGAGCAGCTCCTGCACATTGAGCAGGTGGACATTCCAACCATGATCTTGCAGAGTGGTCTTCAGCGCTTCGGAGGCGTTGCGATGGCCTCCACCGGCGTCAAAAAACAGGATGGTGATTCTGCGCATACTTTGGCGCTGGCGCCGTACGCGGCGCGTCACAACTCCTTCATAGGATAGTGAAAAGACCGTGAATTTTGCATGAATTTCACCCCGGCGGTCACCTCCCTTACAATGGCAGCTCAGGATTCGGATTGGCAAAGATTCTCATCTCAGCCGGTGAAGCCTCCGGCGAAATGTATGGCGCTCAGCTCATAGAAGCCTTGCAGCGCCGTGATTCCTCCCTTGAATTCTTCGGTGCGGGCGGAGACCGCATGCGGGCGGTGGGATGTAAGACTGTGGTGGATGCCAAAGATCTTTCCGTGGTGGGCATCACAGAAATTGTCAGTCATCTGCCGAAAATCTGGGGACTGTTCAATCAACTTATCAGCACAGCCGATGCGCAATCACCAGAATTGGCCATTGTGATTGATTCCCCTGCCTTCAATTGGCGCGTGGCGCGGGAGATGCGCAAACGCAACGTTCCCGTGGTGTATTACGTGTGTCCGCAGTTTTGGGCGTGGCGTCAGGGGCGTGTGCGCCTGTTAAAAAAATATGTCACCAAGGCATTGGTGATTTTCCCGTTTGAAGAAAAATTTTACCGGGACCGCGGTGTGGACACGATGTTTGTGGGGCATCCCCTGGCCGATCTCGCACGACCTTCAATTACACGCGCAGATTATGCTGATGCCAATTTGCTGGACGCTGCTAAAAATTGGATCACCTTGATGCCGGGCAGCCGCATGAAAGAAGTAAGCATGAATTTGCCCACCATGCTGGAGGCAGCAGAAGAACTCGGGCCAAGTTATGAATTTTTGCTCCCGATCGCGCCTACGCTTGATCGGAATTTTCTTCAGAAGTTGATTGGGAAAGCCACGATTAATTTAGTTCCTGAGGCCTTGTCCGCATTGGCGCACTCCCGAGCGGGAATTATCGCAAGCGGCACCGCAACAGTGGAAGCGGCCTTGATGGATACCCCTTTCGTGATGGTGTATCGAGTATCGCCATTGACGTACTTTCTGGGAAAGTCGCGGGTGAAGGTTCCCTATTTCGCCATGGTGAACCTGATTGCCGGGGAAAAAATCGTACCCGAACTGGTCCAGCACGACTTTACCGCTGCCAACATCACCACCCAGTTAGGCGAAATTCTGCCCGATGGAGCAGGCCGAGACCGTATGTTACGTGGGCTGGCAGGGGTGCGTGCACGGCTTCGAGGGCACGCTCTAACTAACATTCCCGCAGCGGAACGGGCAGCGGGAGCGATTTCTGCATTACTGAAAAATGAGGACGCCGATGCCAACCTTTAGCATCTTTTTGGGCTTTCAGTCGCCCTAACTCTTGTTCCACAGCATCTTTTGCGTAACAATCATCATCATAGGAATTCAGAGGCACAATATCAGGAGACTGCTTTTAATGTTCTTTCACAGCGGGTGTAAGCGTAAGACCGTTGTCCCAATCCTGGGGTTTCTCCTTCTTTTTGCCTCGATGCCTGGTTGGGCCGCAGCCGAGAAGATGCGGCTGCGCGTCAGCAACTATCAGATCGACGCCGAGCTTTCTCCCCATCTGCACAAGATTACGGCCAAAGCCAAGGTAGATTTCACAGCTTTAGAAGACCTGACTTACGCAACTTTCGAGCTCCATAACGGTCTACGCCTGACCAAAGTGACCGATAGTGCCGGGAAAACTCTGAATGCCGAACGCGTGACTCAGGATTCCACTGTCCGCGTCAATCTTCCCACTGGTTTAACGAAAGACACTGCGACGAGCTTGATCTTCGAATATGAAGGCCAGCTGGATTCCGTGGATGACAGTCCGGTGCAGGGGTTGAAACTGGCTTCGGTCAACGATGACACCAGCTATTTGCTCTATTCTGCCCGCTGGTTTCCGGTGAATGCTTATGGTATCAACCGCTTTACCGCTACCATCAACATCACTTTGCCGGCACACATGATCGCGATCGGCAGCGGGAAAGAAACGGAAACCAATAATCCCCCACCTAAGAAAGCTGTGGCGGGTGCATTGCCCACCAAGACTTATAGCTTTGTCTGGGACAAACCGAGTTTTCCAGGAACCATCATTGCTGGAGTATTTCAGGAATACAAAAGCAATGAAGGCGGACTTGACCTGCATATTCTGTTTAAGCCACTGCACCAGAAGTTAGCGCAGGCCTATGCAGAAACTGCGGTCAAAGAATTTACTTACTTTGTGACGTTGTACGGCCCCATTCCAAACACTACCTTACGCGTGGTTGAGATACCGGATGACACTGTGCCCTCGGCTTGGGCCCCGGGTATCGCAGCCATGGCCAGCCGTGCCGTCACCGAACGTGTGAACTATCGTCTGCTCGCCAACACTATCGCTCATCAGTGGTGGGGTGTTGATGTGAGTCCGGCATCCCGAGACGACTGGTGGCTGGAAGACGGCTTCGCTCGTTATTCAGAAGCGCGATATATAGAAAGCGCGGCAGGAGCTGCCGGTTTGGAAGAAGCGGTAAAAGATATGTCGGTTGGCGCCCTGGCTTACGACACGGTACCGCTTTCCAGCGCAGGAAAGCTGCCAATTTTCTCTCCAGAATTCCAGTCGCTGGTCACCGATAAAGGCGCGATGATCCTGCACATGTTGCGTTGGGTGCTGGGCGACCAAAAATTTGATGTGGCCATGCGCACCATGGCAACTAAATTTGCCGGCCAGTCCGCCTCCCTGGATGACTTCCGCGCTATCGCCGAAGAGCAATATGGGGAAAAGCTAACCTGGTTTTTCTCACAATGGCTGGACTCGACTGGTGCTCCCGAGTTCAAGTCCAAATACACGGTTTATCGTTTAGGAAATAACAAAGGGTTCCGCGTTGTCGGCCAGATTTCGCAGGACCTTGACCTGTTCCGTATGCCAGTAACTTTGCGCATT
>DASXKZ010000022.1:0-2393 GCA_036496525.1 Candidatus Angelobacter sp. | reverse complement strand
GTGGAGAGTTGGATGGCAGAAGTGGAACTAGCCCTCAACGATCCTGCATTGACCACTCTCGGACGTATGAATGCCGCCAAAGAGGTATTGGACCAGTACAAAAACTTCACTGGCAAAAAACAATTACAATCCCGCAGGGTACTAGCGGCGTGAGACTGCGATGAATATTGAGTCTCTTTACCGGTATGTGATGGATTCGGCGGTGCTGTTTCTCTCCAGTTGGCTGGTGCTGCTGGTGGGAGCTTTCACTTTAACTTTTCGCAAACCTACTAATTAAATTTTCCCGGCTTCGGATTTGCCGCATGGCGTCGAGGGGTAAAATGTCAGAATTGAGTAGAGCTTACGTGTCTCCTCTGCACCCACCAATGCAAACGCGGAACTCTGACCAACCAGTCCTGGCATGGCCGACGCCATGAGGGAGATCCGAAGCCACGTAGTTTAAAGTGAAGCGCTAACTGGTAGAATCACATCTACAGAAGCGCATGCTGCCCAAGAGTCTCGGCCCACTACTTCCCTATTTCAAGAAGTACCAGTTCAGCTACTGGATTGGGGCGATTTGCGTTTTGTTTCAGAATGGCGCTGCGGTCCTGTTTCCCTTAGTGATTGAGCATGCCATTGATGATCTGAACCACGGAGTAGTCCGCCACAAACTACTGATTCTCGCCTCCCAGTTGTTGGGATTAATTGCGATCAAAGGAATTTTTTCCTATCTGACCCGCTCGGTTGTAATCGGGGTTTCGCGCGAGATTGAATTCGACTTGCGCAATGATCTGTTCCAGCACCTTGAAGGACTTTCCCACTCTTACTACCAGCGCACGCGCACCGGGGACATCATGGCGCGCGCCACCAACGATTTGAACGCGGTCCGTATGCTACTCGGGCCGGCCATCATGTACTCCGCAAACACAATTCTGTTCATGGGGTTGGCTCTGGGGTTCATGTACTCCATTAGTCCCAAACTGACGCTTTATACTTTTCTGCCACTGCCGGTCGCCAGCGTCGTAGTGCAGTATTTCGGCCGGCAGATTCACGACCGGTTCGAAAAAATCCAGGCGATGTTTTCGGAAATCTCCGCCAAGGTGCAGGAAAATTTCTCCGGCGCACGGGTGATCCGCGCCTACGTTCAGGAGGAGGCGGAGGCTGCTGCCTTCGAAAAGGCCAATACGGAATACATTGGGCGCAGCTTGGGATTGGTCCGGCTCATTGGCATGTTGTGGCCAACTCTGGAAACCATGCTGGGATTGGCAATCGCAATGGTACTGTGGCTGGGTGGGCGCGAGGTATTGGGAAATCACATCTCGCCCGGGCAGTTCGCCGCGTTCCTCACTTACATGGTGCAACTGACCTTCCCGATCATCGCGTTGGGGTGGGTCATCAACATTTTCCAGCGTGGTACCGCGTCTTTGCAGCGCATCAGTGAAATTTTCGCCGAGAAACCTGAAATCGTTGACAGCGATGAGGCCAAAGCTGGTCCTCCTGCAGCGGACATTACCGGTGAAATTGAGTTTCGCAATCTAACTTTTACCTACGGCACCAATACCGTTCTGCGCGATATCAACTTGAAAATCCCCGCAGGCAGCAGCCTGGCGGTTGTCGGGCCAACTGGATCGGGCAAAACCACGCTGGTCAGTTTGATTCCGCGCATTTATGACGCGACGCCGGGTTCGGTACTGATTGATGGGCGTCCTGTGCGGCGTTACCCGCTGGAGTTTTTGCGGCGCAATATCGGCTTCGTTCCCCAGGAAACTTTTCTGTTCAGCGAAACTGTGCGTGAAAACATTGCGTTCGGTGTGGAAAATGCTTCGGATGAGGCGGTGCGGGCAGCGGCCGATGCCGCCAACATCGCGACCGACATCGAAGAATTCCCTGATCAGTACGCAACCACAGTGGGAGAACGCGGGCTTACGCTCTCCGGCGGTCAGAAGCAGCGCTCGGCTATTGCCCGAGCTTTGATTCGCAATCCGCGCGTGTTGATTCTGGATGATGCGCTTTCCAGCGTAGACACCCAAACAGAAGACAAAATTTTGAATCACTTGCGGGAAATCATGAAGGGGCGGACGACGATCTTCATTTCGCATCGAGTTTCTACGGTGCGTAACGCCGACCGGATTGCCGTGTTACATGGCGGACGGATCGTCGAGCTGGGCACACACGAAGAGTTGCTGGCGCAGAACGGCTACTACACCGATCTCTACAACAAGCAGCTGTTGGAAGAAGAATTGGCTGAGGTTTAAGAATCCTGATCGGCAGACTTCAAGAGTGGATTTACATACCACGCCGACCGGGGTACCTTGATTTGCATGGTGACAGCACGTTTGCTCCCTAATTGGCCCTGGCTTCGCACTCTCGCACATGCTCGACGAAGTTCCCAATGGCCGGAATTAAAGTTGCTG
>DASXKZ010000021.1:0-8714 GCA_036496525.1 Candidatus Angelobacter sp. | reverse complement strand
GACACGCAAATCGTCGATATGCCCTGGCACCTTAAACATCTTTGCCACTCTATGGTGAAAAAACTCAACTGGCATGGGAACGGACTGCGTTCCATCTTTGCGGACCACCACCAACTCAGCGTCCTGGTCAGGAATTCCAGGAGGCGCTTCCAACGTTGCAAAGATGCTGCTGTCAGTCCAGTCATTGACTTGCAATGCAACGAAGTTTCCGGCATCGTGATTCAGAATCAGGCGGACCTCACCCGTGTCTGGCCCAAAGCTGCAGCCGTTGATGATAGTCGATGACCTCGGTTCCAACGCAAATTCCGCATCCGGCGTGCGCAGACGAAAGCTCCTGGCAAATGTCTTGAAATCAGAAGCCTGGCCGGCGATTAGGGGACGATCGCAGAAGACAAAATTTGTAATGAACCGTTGCGCGGCATTCGTTTGCAACGTTGCTTTGGGAAGCTCCAGCCGCTGTAATGCAAGCTGTTTAAGGAAGACCCGCTGCCAGCCGCCCGCCTGCTGCTGGGCGATAAAATGTTCCTTCAATTGTTGATTGTGACCTTCGATCAGTTCACTTTGATATTCCGTTAAATCCTCAGTCAGTTTTTTCAGGTCGGCTTGGGGTAGCGCGCGATTGGTGTTCAAGCTCCCCGGAATCGGCTGCAACTCCGGCTTTTCCGAGGCGATGGTGGTGGGTCCCCCAGGATTAAGACTTGCCGGCTGAGACTTTACCGGTTGTTGCGCCGCCGCGCTGAATAACATGGCGGGCAGAAAAATAGCGACCTTCGTCCAGTTCTTCATGTCCCCTCGCTCGCAAACTTCTAAGTGGGTCGGATTCCTGCCAAGCTTTAGACAGAGCTATCGCAAGATGCAGGACCGAATACAACAGGGGAGGAAAAACGATCCGTAAGCAGATCTTCCGTAAGCAGATCTGTGGCTCTCAGGCAGAATTTATCCGATACAGAAAGTGTTAGAAAGAAAATTTTGGCCGGAAAGAGTATCTGGAGGCCAGCGAACGTGGGACGAAGGTGCTAATCGCGATGGAGCAAATGTAATCTCGCTAATACACGCCGTATTGGGAAGCCAATGATGCCCGCACCAGATTTATTTCTTCGCAGTCTGCGGACCGCTTTGCGGCGTGGATTCCATGGGGCCTTCAGCATTCTGCAAACGATTGGTTTCCGTCACGCCTGAAGGGCTAAGAATCACCATCTTGGAGCGCCCTTCACGTCCTCCTGGAAGGAAGATCATCTTGTGCGCCGGGTCATATGCGATGCTGTAGCCTTTCACGTCCGTAGGCAGTTCGTGGTCCACCACGTTGCGATTGAGATCAATGGCCAGCACTGAGCCATCGCCCGCTGCGGCATAAAGCAGGTTGCCGCCGGGATCGAGCACCAGCGCATCTGTCCCGCCGGGAGCAGGAATGCGCGCTACTTCCTGGCCTGTATCGGCATTCAGGGCTAGCACAGCGTAGCGCACAGCCACATAGAGCCTTCGACGTTGTTCGTCCAGCGCCAGCCCGGTGGGCTCCGATGCAACAACTTTGTAACGGCCCGTAATCTTGTTAGTGCCGTCAATCGAGGCGATCTGTCCCAGATCCTGCAGGGTCAGCAGTAAAGCCTGGCGAGCGCTGTCATACAGCATGTCTTGTGGCAAGGCGTTCAACTCAAGGACATGCGTTTCCGCGCTGAGCCGAAGATCAATGATGCTCAACGTACGGTCAAGCACGCTGGTGGCATAGAGCGTTTTTGTCTGCGGCACCCACAAAAGCTTTTCCGGCCGATGCTGCACCGGTATCACTTTCTCCACGCTCCAGCTGCGCGTATCCACAACAGCAATGCTGTCATTACCGGCCAGCGCCACGTACATGGTGCCGGAATCGTTGTCCACGGTAATGCCGCGCGGATCGTTGATCTGCGAAATACGGGCGATGATGCGCCGCTTTATCGGGCTGAAAATTTCAATGGTATTCGTCCCCGGACGGGTAATTACAACCTGGCCATTCGCCATGGTTACCTGGCTGAAACCGGGGCTTCCCGGCAGATCGATAAGCGCCACCTGGCGCAACTTGGCCGCCAGCCCAAACATGGAGCAGCTCAGCAACGTAATCGCAAGAATGTACTTGATGTTCCGCATAGAAAGACAGGGACCTGCCGTAAAGGTGGTTTGATGCAAGTAGCTGGTCTCCCGATGCCCAAGAAAGCATTCAGCAAATTGTTAACATTTTCACCGCAAAGCGCGCGAAAGGACGCCATGAAGGCGAATTCTGGATTGTTAAATTCCTTTGCGGCTTCGTGTCCGTTGCGTGAAAGTTTGGATTGCTCGTTAGCACGAAAGCCTGGAAATCAGCGCACCAGAAACGTCTCGATTCCTTCAGCACCGCTGTATCGGCCAAGGAGTTCACTGGCGCATTCAACCCAGCGCTCAAGCCCTTCCGGCCCCATAAACGAGAAGATAACCATCAGGACCTTTCGGGTTTCCAGCCTGACCATCGCCCTTTCAGAATCACTGGTTGGGCTGCCGAAAGGGCCTGCGGTATCGGAGAAGACGGGCAAGCTTTCAATGTTGATCAGGTCTTTGCCAATTCCTTTATAGCTTTCACCTGCGGCCCCGATGCGCAGCTCAATCCGCGACGTGATCTTTTCTAGATCATATGTGCCGGACGGATTCAGCGATTCCAATGAAACCAAGTTATTGATGTCCACCACGCTATTGATCTGGTAAAGCCCTTTGCCGGAAAGCACACGCCGTAAGAGCGCCTCTGCCGATCCGCGATAGCGTGAAGGATCTTTGCCCAAAGCCTTGTATGCGGAGCGCATGGCAGCAATCTGTGGAACCGTGTTGATCTGCTCAGGCTTGATGGTCGAAGAAAGAATGGCGAGATGCTGGTCGATTTCGCGCCAGAGAGCTTCATTGTGCTTTTCAACCGCAACTTGAGCAGAGACGCAGCCCAGCGCGAGATTGGGAACAAGCGCTTTCAGCGCGTGATGAATAGAGACTTCAGGCGACATCCGCAGATGATCTTATCGGAAGAATCAGCATCGGCACCGGCGAAAGAGTGATCGGTCTCGATACAAAGCTAAAAGGCCAATGGCTAGGAGCTAGCGGCTGGTTTTCTACGCCAAATTCAATGCCCGCTTGAAGGTCCCGCGCTCTTTCTGGATCTTTTCCTGTAACAGCGTGATGGCATAGATCAACTGCTCAGGGCGCGGCGGGCAGCCGGGCACGTAGATATCGACTGGGATCACCTGGTTCACACCCTGCACCAACGCGTAATTATTGAACACGCCACCTGAAGTCGCGCATGCTCCCATGGAGATCACCCATTTTGGTTCAGGCATTTGCTCCCAGAGCTGGCGGATCACCGGGGCCATCTTCTGCGAGACGCGTCCGGCAATAATCATCAGGTCAGACTGGCGCGGCGAAGGGCGAAACACCTCAGCGCCAAAGCGCGCTACATCGAAACGCGACGCGCCCATGGCCATCATCTCAATGGCGCAGCAGGCCAGTCCAAACGTCATGGGCCAGATGGAGCTTTTGCGCATCCAGTTCACGACATTATCGAGCGAGGTAAGAATCACGCCCTGTGGCTGCTCATTGCCGAACAGCACATTTTTCAGATGTTGGGCATCGTCCGGATTACCGGCCGTGTTCTCATAGCGCTTGGTAAGCAGTTCGCGCTCCACATCGGGGTTCACTAGATGATCGCTCATGACACCTCTATTTTAATTGGATGCGGCGAGCTTGGGAAGGACTCTGAAATGCCTGAAAACTAAGGATGTAAAGAATTCACCGTGACATGTATGGAATACAGGGTAAGCGGTTCGATTGGTGATTCCTCGGGTGTCGCGGCTTTGGCGCTGATCGTGCTTCAAGTATCCCTGAACTCTTTGCTTAAGAAAGTAAAGCGTTCATCACTTTCATAATTCAACGAAAGGAGATACGGATGACTCATGAAATCGCAGCCGCGAACAAAGAACTTGTCCGCCGGTTCTACAAAGAAGTTTACGTCAACTGGAATATGGCGCTGGCGGATGACGTCCTGTCGCCGCAGTTCACATCCCACGATTGGCCGGAAGACAGCCCGAACGGCCCGAAGGCATTTCGGGCCTACTATTCGGCCATCCGGTCTGCGTTACCGGACGCCCGGTATGAAGTCGATGATCTGATTGCGGAAGGTGACAAGGTGGTCGTGCGGTGGAGACTCCTTGGAACACACAAGGGCGCTTTCCGCGGCATCGCTCCTACCGGACAACCGATCACGCTCAAGGGCATCGCCATCTACCGGATGGAGCGCGGTAAGCTGATGGAGCGCTGGGTGGTATCTGACCTGTATGGTGCCCTCGAGGAAAGCGGAGCACTTTCGGCACGCTAACAACCATCAGCCTGACGTTAACACGAACAGAATCCGGCTTTAGCCTCTGGCCTAGATTTTATGCGTAAATCGCGCAAAGAATGCAACCGGCAAACGCAGCGGCTGAAGCCCGACTTTACTTGACCCTTTGGTGGCACGATTCTTTTGCTGGTCACGAATACTCTTCAGGTCCGATCGATTTTCAAATTTCCAATTCGAAGTTTGAAATCTATAATCCCGGCATGTCCGAGAAAGATGACCTTAGCTGCTCCCGCAGAAGCTTTGTCCAAGGACTTTCAGCCACGGTCGTGACTTTGGCGCGCGGCGTAGGGAATGCCGCAGTAAAAGCTTCACCCCGAGCAGAGCTTCCGCAAATGGCGCTCGTCGAGACAGGGCAACAGGTTCGCGCGAAAAAGCTTTCGCCTGTCGAATTAACGCAAGCGTGCCTAAACCAGATTGACCGGCTCAACCCACGGCTGAATGCGTTTATTACCGTGACGGCTGAATCAGCTTTGGCCCAGGCGCGCCGAGCCGAATCAGAAATCCAGCGCGGCCACTGGCGCGGCCCGTTGCACGGCGTTCCCATCGCCCTGAAAGACCTGTTTGATACCGCCGGGGTCCCCACCACAGCAGCCAGTGATTTGTTCAAAGACAGAGTTCCCACGGAGGATAGCGACATTGTCCGGCGGCTAAAAGAGGCCGGCGCCGTGCTGCTGGGCAAGCTCAACATGCATGAATTCGCATATGGCGGAAGTGGGGTTATCAGCTTTTACGGCCCGGTGCACAATCCCTGGTCGTTTGACCATGAGGCAGGAGGTTCCTCTTCAGGGTCGGCAGTGGCTCTGGCTGCCGGTCTTTGTTATGGCTCTGTGGGTTCAGATACTGGCGGCTCCATTCGTCAGCCATCGGCATATTGCGGAACTGTTGGACTCAAACCCACTTATGGACGCGTGAGCACCCGGGGCGCGATCCCTCTTTCATGGCTCTATGATCATGTTGGCCCGATGACTCGCACCGTGGAAGATGCGGCCGCGATGCTGCAAGTTCTGGCAGGCTATGACCCTGAAGATGCCAACAGCGCGGATGCGCCTGTCCCTGATTACACTGCGGCGCTCAACCAGAAGGGCCAACTGCGCGTTGGCGTGCCTCGCGCTTATTTTTATGAAAAACTGCACCCTGACATTGAGAGCGCGATGAACGCCGCGCTAAAAGTGATCGGCAAACTGACCTCAAGCGTGCGCGATATTGAAATGCCTGCCAGCAATGACACCACGATTCTGCGCGCTGAAGCCTATGCCTATCACGCTGAAAACGTCAAAAAGAACCCCGAGCTTTACCAGCCTGAAACGCTGAAAAGAATTCGCACCGGTGAGGATGTGACCACGGCAGCCTACATCCAGGCCCGTCGCCAGGTGGACCAATATCGACACACCATCCGCAAAGTATTTGAGACCGTGGACCTGCTGGTCACGCCTACAACTCCGGTACCGCCTTTCACCATTTCAGAGCTTCTCGCTGACATGGATAATCTCCGCACGAAAGAGATCCTTACGTTGCGCAACACGCGGCCTTTCAACATTCTTGGGCTACCTGCGATTTCCGTCCCGTGCGGATTCACAAAGGCAGGGCTGCCGATCGGCCTGCAGATCAGTGGAGCGCCGTGGGCTGAAGGGAATGTTCTTCGGCTGGCCCACGCGTATGAACAGCAAACGGATTGGCACAAGAAGCGGCCTGACGCGGCAGGGCGATGATTTTTTGGTTTTAAATTTCAAATTTTAAATTTCAAATTTAAAATCTTTCTTGTATGGCTTCGCACAACTCCCGCATTCTCGACCAGTTCACCCGCCAGGCCGCGCCGTTTGCCGCTGCTGCGCCCATTCGTAACCAGGAAGCGCTGGATCGTATTGTGCAATGGGCAGAAGCCGGCCCCGATGACACAATCCTTGACGTGGCTTGCGGCCCCGGTTTGCTGGCGTGCGCCTTAGCTCGCGTGGCAAAGCACGTCACGGGCATCGATATGACACCGGCCATGCTGGAGCGAGCGCGCAAAACGCAGCAGGAACAAGGCCTGAAAAATGTAAGCTGGCAGCACGGGGATGTTTATTCCCTTCCTTTCCCGCCAGAGCAGTTCACCATCGTCAGCTCGCGTTTCGTTCTCCATCATTTGCAAGATCCGCTGGCGGCTCTAAAGGAAATGAAACGCGTATGCAAACACGGCGGCAAAATTGTGGTTGCGGATATGGCTCCGCAACCGGAAAAGGCCGCCGCGCTGAATTCCGCCGAGTTACTGCGTGATCCCTCGCATGTGCGCGCCCTGCCGGTTGACGAACTGCTCGGGCTATTTAAGCAAGTCGGCCTTGGTACTCCGCAAGTCTTCAGCTATCGCATGGAAGGCGAACTTGAAGATTTGATGTCCCGCTCTTTTCCTAATGAGGGAGACGCTGATCGCGTGCGCAAGATCTATGCCGAATCGATCTCTGAGAACACGCTTGATCTCAACACCCGCGCTGCCGAGGGAACAATTTATTACAGCCTGCCGGTAGCGGTGCTGGTGGCACAGAAAAGCAATTAGCAAATGGCAATTAGCAAAAATCGATCCTAGGCCTGAGGCGATGTTGAATCGAGCAACGCTTAAAAACCATCAATATACCTTCCCATGCATGTCTTCGAAATCTGGCGCTATCCGGTCAAGAGCCTTAAAGGCGAGCGGCTTCAAGAAACAGAAATTACCAGGCTGGGCATTCCCGGTGATCGTCAAATCGTAGTGATACGCACGATCAATGGAAGATTTCTGACTTCACGCTCAAAGCCAAAGCTGCTCGGTCTTCAGGGCTCCATCAACAAGAACGGCATCGTTACGATCAACGGACATCTTTGGAACTCGGCCGAAGCATTGCAGCTTGTCCACGAAGCCGCTGGCGAACCAGTGACTCTGCAGCAAATTCCTCCGCCGCAGGCTTTTGATGTTCTACCGCTACTGATCGCCACCGACGGTGCGGTGCGCTATCTGAACATTGACCATCGCCGCCTGCGTCCCAACATTCTTCTTGCCGATGTCCCCAGAATTGCAAGAACGCAACTGGCCCGGGCGAACCATCGCAATCGGAGATGTGCGCATTCACGCGGAAAAACTGCGCGACCGCTGTGTGATGACTACGTTTGATCCCGATACGCAGAAACAAGATCCTTCTGTGTTGCTGCGGATCGTGCGTGAACTCGACGGCAGCACGGCGCTCGATAGTTCTGTCATTACTCCTGGCAAAATCCGCGTAGGAGATCAAGCGCATATAGCCGATCACTGATCATTAATCAAACTGCTTCAGCTTTGGCCAGGCATCCTGCAGGTTCGCCTTGAGCCCACGGCAAAGATAAATGTCAAAGAACTCGTCACGCCGCGCGTACGGATGCTCAACGTGCCCCACTACTTCAACACTCTTAAACAGCTTTGGCTCATTGCGCCCGTTGCTGTGCAGGATGATCATAGTGCTTCCATCGTATTTGCCCGGGCCCCATATCCAGTAGCTGTTGTGTTTGCTGATGGCCTGCGGCAGTCCGTAGCGTGGGCCATAAAAATCCACCGCTGCCGCATCACCCCAGTTGTTAGCGAAAATTGCTGTATGCGAGCGCTCCTCTGCAGGCAGGCCGTTGTAAACACGCGCGACCTTCTCCACCATCTCCTGCCAGCCAAACTCATCGGCATACCACTGCGGTAAAGGACCGTTCGGCTCGTGCTCAATTTCCGGCGGTTGAAATCCCATCGCTTTTTGATAACGTAGAAAATTTTCTGGCGACAGGAGAGGAACGGAAAACGGCATCAGCGCCACGCCCACCAGAATGACAAGAGCTACATAAATGCTCCGCATCCACGCGCCGGCCTGTCTTCTCGCACCTACGCGCTCCAAACCAATCGCGCCTGCGGCAAACAAAATCGGATAAATGGGAGCAACGTAATAATTCTTGGCTTTGAGCGCGATGAAGGCGACCAGCACCACTAAGTAGGTCCAGCCGAACAAGCGATACCGCCCTGCATTTTGCGTCGACTCGTCGCGGCCTGATTCTCCCGATGGACGGGCCCGACCGAAGAAGAGCCAGATCAATCCTCCGACCCACAGCGGAAAAAGAATTGGATTCATGATAATGGCCTGATCAAGAATGAACGCCACCGGTCCGCGCACAACATCGCGATTACTCATGCGAATGTTATGGATCAGCTCCAGGAAAGGAAAGTGGTAGTGAATTTGCCAAAGCAGATTAGGCAACGAGATTACAGCGCAAGCCAGCACGCCCAGCCATAGATAACGGCTTTTCAGGAAATGGCGATGCGGCGTGAGCGCCACCCCAACCAGCAATCCCAGCAGCAGAAAAGCGATGGAAT
>DASXKZ010000020.1:0-1670 GCA_036496525.1 Candidatus Angelobacter sp. | reverse complement strand
CTTATTGCCAATGGCACCTATGTCTTCGTAAATCGCAACAGCAATCTGGCGATGGACGATCCCGGCTCTTCCACGACCGCCGGTCAACAGATTGAGCAATGGACATCCAACAACGGCAACAACCAGAAATGGCAGCTTACGAATTTGGGCAGCAACAACGTCAAGCTGATCTGCGTTGCCAGCAATCTGGCTCTTGATATGAGTGGGAGTTCAACTGCAAATGGAGGCCAGGTAATTCAATGGACTCCAACCGGAGCTTCCAACCAAATATGGCATGTCACTTCTCTGGGTGGCGGCTTTTATGAAATTACCAACCAACACAGCGGACTGGCGCTCGAGGTTCCGGGGGCATCTATGACAAACGGAACTTTCCTCGATCAGTCAGCCTATACAGGGGCGACGAACCAGCAGTGGAGTGTGCATTAACCAATAAAACTCAGGATGCATCGCACCCGCGATGCATCCTGAATCTTTTATAGACAAAATTATTTTGGTAATGCGAAGGCAACGTACTTCGCGACCGTTGATTTCGGCGCGCCTGGTTTGGTCATCTTTCCACCTCCAGCAGCAATCACCACGAACTGCCGTCCGTTCACTTCATAGGTCGCCGGAGTAGCATTGCCGGCCGCGGGTAAGATGGCTTCCCACAAAAGTTGCCCATTGCTTTTATCGAAAGCGCGAATCTTGTTGTCATAGGTAGTAGCGGCAATGAAGATCAGGCCACCCGCAGTCACTACTGGACCTCCATAATTCTCGCTGCCGGTATTTTTCATGCCTTGCGCAACCAGTTCAGGATATTCGCCCAAAGGAACTTTCCACGCGATTTTTCCGGTATCCAAATTGAGGCTGTTCAGGGTGCCCCAAGGCGGCTGGATCGCTGGATATCCATCCTTATCGAAGAAACGGTTGTAGCCATCGCTCATATACTTCATGGAGTACCTGGACTCCTGCACGTTTGCGCTGCTGTCTTCACCCTTGTAGACGTAATGCACGACAGCCCTTATCCCATCATTGCCCAACCGGGCAAACCCCGGCATACGGTTGCCGCCGAGCGAAACCAGCTCACGAATGTCGTTCTCTTCAAATCGCTGACTGAGTCCAACCAAAGAAGGGAACTCTGGCGGCGCTCCTTGCATGTTTGGTTTGTGGCACGTGGCACACTCGTGCAGATAAATACTTTTTCCGGTGACTTTACCCGTTTGTGGCTTCTGTTCCACTAAGCGAAGCACCCACGCCATCTCATTTGCGTTCACTACCAGCATGTGAGTTTCAGGGTCGTACGCGGGCCCTCCCCACTCAGCGCCACCATCGAAGCCTGGAAAAATAATGGTTCCCTCCCGACTAGGCGGAATGAACTGGCCATCACTGCGCACTTTAGAAAACCTGCTCAGGGCCTCATCATGCGCTTCAGGAGTACGCTGCGTAATCATGTCCGCGGTGAGCTTCTGCCGGGCGATTGGTTCAGGCAGCGTTGGAAACGGCTGCGTTTCCGCGGCGACTTCTCCCGGAATATCCGACGGCGGAACTTTGCGGTCCTCAATTGGAAACAGCGGCTTGCCAGTCTGGCGATCAAACAAATAGATGTAGCCAGACTTCGTGGGTTGAGCTACGGCGTCTACATTCTGCCCATCATGCTTTACCGTCACCAACGCCGGAGCTGTAGGCAGATC
>DASXKZ010000019.1:0-3238 GCA_036496525.1 Candidatus Angelobacter sp. | reverse complement strand
CGCCGCCAGCTGTTCCAAGACTGTCCAGGGGGAGTCCGCTCCAGGGAGTTGGCGTGCTCATATTCTTCGCAGCAACCGCGGCTTTCGCAGGCAGCGCCACTTGGAAGGCGAATCCTGGCTCCGGGACGTGGAATACGGCGGCGAACTGGACCCCTGCTACTGTTCCTAACGGGGCGGCTGACACCGCAACGTTCGCATTCTCCAATATAAGGAGCGTGTTCTTCGCAGCCGATACCGAGGTGAACGGTATCGTGTTCAATGCCGGCGCGAGTCCATTCACATTCATCAACCAGGCGCCAACGGTGACGATCAGCGGCAAAGGCATTACTAACAATTCGGGGATCGTGCAGAATTTCACACCCGGCCCGGGACAGATCACCTTCACGAACAGCGCGACGGCGGGAAGTTCAACTTCGTTTACAAACACGGGAGCTATCGCCTTTGGAGGTAGCTCGAGCGCTGGCAACGCCACCTTCAGCAATGACGGTGAATTGACATTTTTCAACACTTCCACTGCTGGCAATGCGACTTTTATCAATGAAGGTGGCAAAGTTAGCGGTGCTGGTGGCGCAATCATCGCATTCGACATAGGCTCGACTGCTGGCAACGCCTCGATCACTACTAATGGCGCAGTCGGCGGAGCCTTCAACGCCGAGACGTTTTTCCGCGGTAACGCGGGTAAGGCCACCCTCATAGCGAATGGCGGTAGCGGCGGAGGCCCGGGCGGTTTGCTTCATTTTGTTGATGCTTCCGGCGGCGGCACCGCCCGCGTGGCGGTTTTCGGAAACGGCAGCCTGGACATTAGCGGCCACGCGGCTCCCGGGATGACTGTCGGTTCGATGGAAGGTAACGGCCATGTTTTCCTTGGTAGTAGGAAGCTGACGGTTGGCAGTAACAATCAGAACACGAATTTCTCGGGTTCGATCCAGGATGGTGGAGCCAGTGGCGGCATCGGTGGTTCCCTCGCGAAGACTGGCACAGGAGAGCTCGTTCTCGCTCGCAAAAATACCTACACCGGAGGCACCATCATCACACGCGGGCATCTAATAGTGAATAACCAGGGAGCGTCGGGCACGGGCATTGGGCCGGTGCAGATCAACGGCGGTTTCCTTAGCGGCGCTGGGGCGATTGCCGGCGCAGTAAATGTCGGAAATGGAGTTACCGCCGGAGCTGTTCTGTTGCCGGGCACGGCGGGAACGCCAGGCAATCTTACGATCAACAACAGCCTGACGTTTAACCCGCTCTCGACTTATGAATGTGTCTTAGATCGGACAATACCCACGGTGGGAAAGGTCAATGCTCTGGGAGTTATCATTCACAGCGGTGTCACCTTTGAATTCGTGGATAGAACCACGGCAACATTGACACCAGGCGCGGTCTTCACTGCGATCAATAATATCTCAGCTAACCCAATCGGCGGCACCTTCGCCAACCTGGCGGATGGAACGACCTTCAGCAGCGGCGGCAATACCTTCAAAGCCAACTACCACGGGGGCACTGGCAACGATCTCACCCTGACGGTTGTCCCCTAGCCAGGCTCTTGAGCTTGTTGACATAACCAGGACGTCTATCCCTGCCGAACCCTTGTCCCTTATCAGATCCACACCGCAGCGTTAACGCCCAAATCAAAGAAAAATCCATGTTCCGCACCACTGACGTCGATTAGGCGCAAAGCCGGCATAGCGGTAGAGTGGTCGCAGCGTTTTCCAATTCACGGCGCTGGTTCGTTCTTTGGCCCTTTCGACTTTCCTCGATCACTAGCTTCCGCGCGTTTCGTCGGACGACACTGTTCTCTTGTGCAATGGAATATTTTCCACGGCAAACGGTATGGATAGTTGAAAGCAGTTTTATCAACCAACTAACGAGAACCCAACTACAGAAAGAACTAGCATATGTTCGCTCCCGCTCTTGACGCTTCTTATCACGGTACCGGCATCAAAGGAAGCCCATTCATATGTCGGTTCCTGAAGCACTTGAATATGGGTACTCTGGCATGTGCCATGTTCGTTGCTCTAGCGCTTCTGAGTAACACGCAGGGAAAAGATGCTGGACCGGGGAAGTTATCTGCACCGCGAGCTGCAAAGACTGAGGTTGTTATCGATAACGACAGATTTTCGCCGCACACCATCGCAACCACCAAAGATTCTGGGAATAAAATCAAATTGAATCAGTAGAGACAGGTGAAAGCAATTTTTTCAACTAAACCAACCTAAACAGAAGCCAAATATTATGTCCGATTATATTTCTCACGACCATGAACACGACGGAATTGATCGCCGCGGCTTTCTCCACTGCATGGCATGGGCCGGCACGGGCCTGCTTTGGACCATAAGCGGCGGCGTGCTTGCCTCGAGAACCCTGGCTCAGATCGCGAAAGCAGGAGACGCGTTACCCTCGGCTACCGATCTGAGCTTTCTCCAGATCAGCGACAGCCACATCGGCTTTAGCAAGGAAGCAAACAAGGATGTGACGGAAACGTTCAAGATTGCTCTCGATCGCATCAACGCGATGCCCACTCCGCCGGCCTTCCTCATCCACACTGGAGATATCACACAGCTGTCGAAACCGGAGGAGTTCGACACGTTTGATCAAGTGCTGAAGAGCTGCAAAACAAAGGATGTATTTTATGTACCTGGCGAGCACGATGTCCTGAACGACGGCGGAAAACTTTATCGTGATCGTTATTTAAAAATCGTCGAAGCCAAGGGCTCAGGTTGGTACAGCTTTAACAAAAACGGAGTCCACTTCATTGGACTGGTCAACGTCCTGGACCTTCAGGCCGGCGGTTTGGGTCAACTCGGAGACGAGCAACTCGAATGGCTCGAGGCCGACGTGAAGGATCTCGGAACCAGCACGCCGATTGTAGTCTTCGCCCACATTCCTCTCTGGGCGGTTTATCCGCAATGGGGCTGGGGCACAAGCGACAGCGAACGTGCCTTGGGATCTCTGAAACGCTTCGGATCAGTGACAGTTCTAAACGGACACATCCATCAGGTGCTCCAGAAAGTCGAAGGTAATGTGACTTTCCACAGTGCGATGTCGACCGCTTTCCCGCAGCCCGCGCCTGGAACGGCAGCGAATCCCGGCCCCCTGAAGGTGCCCGCTGAAAAACTGCGCAGCATGCTCGGCCTGACCAGCGTTCAATACAAGCAAGGCAAAAGTGCCCTCGCCGTGGTCGACTCTAACCTCAGCTAAACCATTTCAACTATGACTACACTTACTCCCAAAAATAAAACTG
>DASXKZ010000018.1:0-27370 GCA_036496525.1 Candidatus Angelobacter sp. | reverse complement strand
CATCCTCTGTTCCGCCACCTTCACCATCCTCCAGGGCATCCTTGACCTCTCTCAGAGGCCGTTTTGTTTCCCCAGCCGCTACCGCCGGAGTGTAAAGGATGTCCCGGAACACTTTGTGAAGGATGTCATGAAACCGTACACATTTATGCCTGCTCCACCCCGCAGTGGTCAAGGATTTGGCGGATAATGCTTTAGCGCTCGCGCACATGGAAAACACACGACTTCTACTCTCCTTTGTTTTATTGTTCGCGGCCACACGCATGTCTGGCCAGCAGGGACGCCCATCTCCGCAGAGCGGTTTGGATATCGAAGCCGCAAGCCGCTTCGCCCGCCTGGCGCTCGACTGCGTGCACAAGGAATATCCCAACAAAATCTCGCACTCGATGAACAGCGACACTGACGTTGCGCCCCCGCGCAAGCTCACGCCCGCGTTTTACGGCTGCTATGACTGGCACTCCTCGGTCCACGGACACTGGCTACTCGCACGCCTCACCCGCACGTTTCCTGACGCACCTTTCGCGCTTCAGGCGCGCGCCGCGTTACAGCAGAGCCTGACCGCAGAAAACCTGCAAGTGGACGCCGCCTACTTGCGAGCTGAAGGCCGCGCCAGCTTTGAACGGCCGTACGGCCTCGCCTGGCTGCTGCAGCTCAGCGTGGAACTCCGCGATTGGGCGGCCGACGATCCGCACAACCAGACCGTGCACGCGTTTTATGTCAACCTGCTTCCGCTGGAGCAGAGCGCCATGGATCGCCTCAAGGTCTGGCTGCCCAAGCTCTCCTATCCGGTCCGTATCGGCGAGCACAATCAGACCGCTTTCGCTATGGGCCTGATGATCGACTATTCGCGCCGGGTCGGCGATGCGGATTTTGAAAAGCTGCTTCTGGCCAAGGCACGTCAGTTCTATCTGGCCGACAAAGATTGCCCTCTCGCCTACGAACCTTCCGGCGAAGACTTTCTCTCGCCTTGCCTGGCGGAAGCCGACGTGATGCGCCGCGTGCTCTCTCCCAACGACTTTGCCTCGTGGCTAAAGACATTTCTTCCGCAAATTCCCCACGATGGCTCCAGCAACTGGCTGCCGACGCAGAAATCTACCGATCCCTCTGACCCCAAGCTCGCCCACATTGATGGCCTGAACCTGAGCCGGGCCTGGATGCTGGAGGGCATCGCCTCAGAACTTCCCGCGAACGATCCGCGCCTGAAGTCATTCGCGGCTTGTGCCGCAGCGCATCGCAGCGCCGGACTGGCTGCCGTTACCGGCGAGCACTACGAAGGCGGACACTGGCTGGGCAGCTTCGCCGTCTATCTTGTCACCCGGCGCGGCATCGCTTTGCCCAAAAATAACATTTACCACTGATTTCCACTGATAACACTGATCGAACCAATGCTTTGCGCTTGGATCTACTTTGATAGATTTCGATTTCTTATCAGTGTTTATCAGTGGTGAGAATTGCTTTTTGGGACACGGTGCGCGGCATCGCCAGGTAAAGCTGATCCTGATGCGTACGATAGAATTCAGGCCCAACCGCCTGTATCGGCATTACACACTCTTTGGGTTAGATTGGCCCAGTTGATCCCGGCAAACCTAAACTATTGACTGAAAATAAAAGACTTATCCTGCTACTCTGATTGGCCCCAAGACTGCTTTATCAATCGATAAGTCAGCATAGATTCCCCTTTGTTACTTCGTCTTGAAAGGGAAAAAGGTACAGCCCTGAAAAGCTTTCCCCAAGCTTCGAACCCTGCCGCTTTTGCCGCGCATTGTCCGTTGCATCGGCGCACCGGAGGTCCGTTGTCTTGGCGAATACAGGGGCATGTACAAGGGAGCGATGATACGACGGAGTCGCGCCTCTATCAGGACGATGCTTGTAGGACTCTACTAACACAACGCCACTCGATCGAATCCTCAGACATTTTTAAATTCTTGGAGGCCCAATGAAACGGGTTTATTTGTTCACACTGCTATGCGTGGTGTTTGCTTTGTTGCTGACAGGTTGCGGAGGCGGTTCCACCAACCAAGTTTCCACCGGTGCAGGACAAATCGTCCTGCAGACCGGCGACGCCGTCAATGACCAGATTGCGAAGTTTGAACTCAACATCAGCTCTATCACCCTGACCGGCGTAAGCCCAACAGCTACCACCGCGAATTTGCTGGCAAAACCAGCTGAGGTGGAATTTTCACACGAAGCCGGCACCTTTGAGCCTTTAACGCTGGCTAACTTGCCGCCAGGCACCTACAACGGAGCCACAATCACCGTAACCGGCGCTGAAGTTGTTGTGCTGAATGCCGGCGTGCCTACAAAAATTACGTCCACGATTTCCAACGGCACCGTGACCGTGACGTTCGCTAACATTACAGTCACAAGCACGCCGTTGTTCCTGAATTTTGACCTTGACCTGGCAGCTTCCGTGGTGCTGAACGGAACGCCGATCACTTCAGCCACTATCACACCTAAATTCAACGTGACTTCAGCCGCCACGCCTCCGGCAGGTGGTGAAGGCAATGAAGATCACGACGATGGAGAGATGGACGACGTTCACGGTTCAGTAAAATCCATCAGCGCTCCCAGTTTTACAATCACAACCAAAACCACTGACATCACGTTTGCCACGGATGCCAACACCAGATTCAAAGATGGCCTTACGCAGCTTTCTGACCTGAAGGTTGGCGACATTGTTGAAGTTGACGGCGTCACCAAGAGCGATGGCACCAAGCTGGCGACCAAGGTTGAGCGTGAAGGCAACCAGAACGGTGAAGAAGCCGAGGGTCTCATTTCAGCTCTCGACAATCCGCTGACGAAGATCACGATTGTTCATCAGGTGGATTCAACCGGCAATTCCAACCCACCAGTCATCTTGGATATCGGTGTGAACTCCAGCACGGTCTACAGCGTTCGCACGGACAAACTGAACATCACTGCTCCGGCATTTGACGCAACCCATATTGGCAAAGGCCAGCGCATTGAAGCTGATGCCAGCAACAATGTGACACCGCTACTTGCCACTAAGGTAAAACTGCGTGAGCAGGCCCTGATCGGTACGGTTGCAGCTTCACCGGCGCCGACCGCTTCAGGATTCACCATCACCATTAGCCCGACGTCAGCGTTCGGTACCCTGAGCGGCGCGACCAGCGTGGCAGTAACGTTCGCCAACGGCGCAACACTCAAGACGACTCCTGTGGCTGGAACCACCATCCGTGCACGCGGCCTGGTGTTCTTCAATGCTGGAACGTACTCGATGATTGCAGTCCGCGACGACGACAATCACTAAACTCTTCCTCCACCCCTCAACCCTTGACGGCTTGCGTAAGCAAGCCGTCTTTTTGTGTCGCTTCGCTCCACACCGCTACAGATTTACGTCTTTGCAAACATTCCTCTGCGCCTGATGCAGCGGCTCGCCACGCAAGTCGGGCTCGCCCTTGAAAATCAGTATTTGGTATTAATATTTAGCCGCAAGCTCGCAACAACTTCGCTCCTCTTGAAATGCATCGATCTTGCAGGCAAGGCCAAATACTAAGTACTAAATACCAACTACCGCTCTTCACGGCTTCGCATACGGCAAGGCGCTCAATTCGCTTTCAGGAGCCACAATCAGCTCAATTGCGCCTTCTTGCGGCAGCGCGTCCAGTGGCAAGCCATCGCGCCACAATGAAAAGCGAACTCGCAGCCGAGATCCCATGGCTCCATTCAAAGCTCTTAATGGCGCCCGACATTCAAAGATGGAATCAATGCCGACTTGAAAGCCGTCTTCCTGTTGCTGGCCATTTTCGCCCAGCTTCCATCCGCGAAGCCTGCCTTGCGAAATATCGGCTTCCAGCCGCACTGATTGGTCTCCATTGGCGTCTGGACTCAAAGTTTCAATGATCACCACAAGCCGTGTGTCGCCGGTGGCCCATTCCGCGGGATCATCAATAAAATCCACTCGGCAATAAAGGTTTTCTTCATCGATGCCCGCGTAGCCGGTATCCAGCAGAAAGAGCTTTCCATGCATGGCAGAAGAATGCCGATCGGCGACATGGGATGCTGCGCCTAACCATTCAAAGTACTCGATATTCTTCCCATCCACTTCAGGATGGATATACGCGGTTTGCGGAGTGAACTGCGGTTTGGCATGCGCGCCTGCAATGGGCTGTGCCAGCACGTCTGGCGGCATACCGCCCAGTGCAAGATAGACATTGGAAAGATGTTTGCGGTAGAGCTCATCAAATTCGCGATCATTCGCGGAGTGGTGCTCCGGGCCATACCACCAGTTCCAGTCACTGCCTTCCGCGATCAGCAATTCCTCATAAGCCAGTGCGGCCTGTTGTGCGGAAACTTTGCCGGCATTTGCTGTAAAGAAATCCCGCGCCGCTGTGAGCTGGTCCCACGCTACATTGTCTTCAGGAGCTCCGATCCACACATCGAAATTTGAATTGATCCAGGAGCCTGGAACAATGGACCCAATTTCTGCCGGCGTGTGCTCCCTCTCTATGGCTTCAGAGACTGTCAACGCTGCGATGGACGGATCTTTTTGAATCCCATCGTAGAGCCGACGCAAAAACTCGCGCCCTGACTGCGGATAAAACTCCCAGGCATTCTCACCATCAAGAATGATAGGCACTACCGCCGTCTTCTGCTTTGCCAGCACGGGCTCGGCTGCCTGCTTTACGCGACGCAGCAAGTCATCGGCCGCTTCTTGTGGCGGCACTCCGGAATAGACAAAGCCGATCAGGTCAGAAAGCGAATGGTCGCGGAAGACCATGCACATGTCTGCAGCGTCCTGGTGCCAGCGGAAAATCTGGTAAAGCTGAGCTGCGCTATCAGGCTCCAGTTTGCCACTTCCATCGCGATGAAAAATTGTTCCCAATGAACGGCAGAGCACGCCTTCATCAGTTGCCATCCACTTCACGCCCAGATCATGCGCAATCGCCAGCGCTTGATTGGATACGCTGCCTTCCGACGGCCACATGCCCTTTGGTCTTACGCCAAAAACCTGCTCATGCAGCGCCAATCCGCGTTCAATCTGCTCGCCCGCATCTTCCGGATGTCGAAATCCTTGCGATGGCAACGGCAACCCATGATGTGAAACCGCGCCCATATCGGTGTCACACACCAGCGGCAGAATGGGATGATAAAAAGGCGACGTGGAAATCTCAATCGCGCCGCGCTTCCCTGCTTTAGCATAGGCGGGCAGCACTTTAGCTAGAAATTTTTGCTGAATCTGGATCACCTGCTCCTGGTCTTTGAGTGAAAACTCTCTGCCCTTGTCGATCAGTTCACTTACGACTGGATCATCGAGAAAAAATTCATCCATCCACGCGATCTGGGAGAGCACCTGGAGGTCTGTGATGTCACCTTCGGTCATGCGTCGAGCATGGGTAAGCGCGTCTTGCGGTCTCCCATGAAATTGCTGCGCCAACTCACGATAGCGTGGATACCGGCCAATCATGTTCTCAGCATTCGCCTGAAACAAGTACTGAATCGCGAACTGCCGTTCCGCCAGGTTCATCTCTGCTGCGGGCATGGACGCCACTTGCAGAAAGGGATCTTGCGCTGTTCCGTTCACATATTCCTGTAATTGCGTGATGAGCGAGGGCACCAGGTTAAAGGTCTGGTGCATGCCGGGAAATTCATCCAGCAGCTTCACCATGCCGTAATAATCCTTGAGGGCATGCAGGCGTACCCAGGGCAGGCGATATTGCCCGGTGACCAAGTCTTTGTAATACGGCTGGTGCATGTGCCAGAGAAACAGCAGATGGATTGCGGGCGTATCCATTGATTATCCATTAATAACACAAGCGGGCTTCTGCTAGACTTTCAGAATAGCCTGAGATCCTTCGCGCTTTGGCGCTCAGGATTTCGCCTGCGGGCTCCCGCTACGCTCACGCCCGCAAACCGGCTCAAGAAAACGCGTGCGCATTTTTACTCGCTACATACTGAAGGAAGTGCTCTGGCACGGGCTCATTGGGGCCTCGGTGTTCACTTTCGTCATTTTTATGCGCGAACTCACGCGCATACTTGAAGTCGTGGTGCGCAACAGCGCTCCTTTTCCCAGCGTAGCGGAAATTTTCTTTCTCACCCTGCCCGCCGCATTGAAAGTCACCATCCCCATGGGAGTGCTTGTCGGAATCCTGCTGGGCCTGAGCCGGATGGCCGCCGACAGCGAAGTCACGGCGATGCGGGCTTCCGGCGTGAGTGTCCGCAAATTCCTCAAGATCATTTCCGTGTTTGGCATTGCCGCGTGGTTGCTGGCGCTGGTCAATACCGTCATAGTGGAACCCCGCTCCGCCGCCGCGCTTGCCGGACTGCAAAACAAGCTGGCTGCCACCCAGATTTCTTTTGAAGTCCAGCCGCACGTTTTTTATGAAGGCTTTAAGAACCATGTGCTTTACGTCGAAGATGTCTCCAGCGCGTCCGGCGCCGCGGTCTGGAAAAACGTCTTTGACGCCGATATCAGCATTCCCGGCGCTCCCAAGATCACCATCGCCAAAGAAGCCATTGTCAGCGCTTCCGGCACGGACGCTATCCGGCTTCATCTAATCAATGGCGAAACGCACGATACGAATTCCCGCACGCCTGACCATGATCAGTACACGATCACGACTTTTCAAGATACTGACATTGTTATCAGCCAGCCGCCCATTCCCAAGCCGGCGCAGGACGCGGTGCCCGTGGCGCAGCTCAGCACGCAGGAGTTGTACCGCCAGAAATACAATCCCAACAAAGAGTTTGCCCGCTGGTACTGGATAGAATTCAACCGCCGCCTGGCGCTCCCGACCGCCTGCCTGGTGCTGGTGCTCATTGGGATTCCGCTCGGCCTTTCCGCGAAGAAAGGAGGCAAAGGCGCGGGGTTTGTGCTCACTATTGTTCTGGTTTTCATCTACTACTTTATCTCCACCATCGGCATCTCTCTGGCGCGGGGAGGCAAAATGTCTCCCGTGCTGGGTGTCTGGATGGCCAACATCATCTTTGGCATTTTTGGTGTGTTTCTGCTCAGCCGCACTGACAGAATCCCTATTGAGCTTGGCCTGGGACAGATGCTGCTCGGCCAGTTCAAAGAAACCTTTGGAAAGCTGCTCAACGCCAAGGCCGACGATCCGGCGAATGGCAGCCGCAGGCGCGGCCGTCTTTTCAGCACCAACTTTCCGCTTATTCTCGATGATTACGTTCTGCGCAGTTTTGTGAGTTATCTGCTGCTCATCCTTTCTAGCCTGGTCGTTTTGTTCCTGGTTTTCACTTATTTTGAGCTGCTCTCTGACATTGTTCGGAAAAAAATTCCGCTGCTCACCCAGCTTGAATACCTGATCAACTTTGTTCCCTCAGTGCTTTACCAGATCACGCCTTTAGCCGTGCTGCTGACCGTGCTGGTGATGTTTGGGCTCATGCAGAAATCGAATGAAATTACGGCCATGAAAGCGACGGGCGTAAGCATCTATCGCACGGTAATTCCGATTCTGATTATTGCCTGCACCCTCGCGGGCGGTCTCTTTGTGCTGGACCAGTGGTATCTGCCTTACGCCAACAAGCGGGTTGAGACCCTGCGCAACATGATTAAAGGCAAGCCGGCGCAGACTTATCTGCGCCCTGACCGCAAATGGATTTTTGGCGAGAGCAAAAAAAGATCTGACGGCACGGTGGAGAATCGCAAGATTTATTATTACGAAGCTTTTGATCCCGACCGGAACACGTTTGGCAGCGTTTCAGTCTTTGAGCTCAATCCGCATTCCTTCCAGATGATCAAGCGCGTCTATGCCGCGCGTGCGCGCTGGGCAGACCACTTATCGAAGTGGGCCTTTGAAAATGGCTGGCAGAGATCATGGAGCAACGCTCCCGGCGCGGACCCACAGGAAAACCTCAGCAAGTTTGACGTGAGCACCTTTGCCGAACTGGACGAGCCGCCGACATACTTCAAGAAAGAAGTCCTGCAATCGTCTGAAATGAATTATGACGAACTGCAGCACTATATTTACGATCTGCAGCAGGGCGGCTTTGACGTGGTACGTCTCCGCGTTCAATTGCAGAAAAAGATTGCCTTCCCCCTGATCACGCTTGTCATGGCCGTGCTTGCCGTCCCCTTCGCGCTTTCCGGCGGACGCCGCGGCGCTCTGAGCGGTGTGGTTGTAGCGCTGGTCATCGGAGTAAGTTACGTTCTGACTTCCAGCTTATTTGAGGCTATGGGCAACGTGAGCCAACTTCCTCCGCTGATTGCGGCTTGGTCGCCCGATCTGATTTTTGGCTTGGCAGGCGGCTATCTGATTATGAAGACGCCATCGTGAGAAAAAACAAAACCTTATCGCGGATGAACACGGATTAGCGCGGATTGGAGTACAGATTTGAGTTTACTCACTCATCGGATCGAATTCGAACGCTTGGCTCAGATAAGTTTTTCATGCATGAGCTGCTGGTAGCGATCGCTGTACAGTTCCTTGATTTCTGCAACTGGTTGCAGAACGTCCCATATCTCATGTATTCGTTCATTGATATTTGCTCCGTCAAATTTGAAATGTGCTTGGATCTCAGTGATGATGCAAAGAAGAATGGCAGCAACCCGCGATATATGGAGAAAAACCATTCTCGAGTGAGCTTCGTCAATTTTTGGGCGTTGCTCATGTGAAAACTTGTCAGGGATGAAAAACACTCCCGTGAGCATCAATCCTTCGAAGGTGCAGTGCGCCATTGCTGAATATTCGCGCCACGCGAGATAGGTGAACGACTTTAAGAAGTCTTGATGCGGCGTGGTTACTCCACCAGCTTGCAGCCTTTTTACGTAGGTACCCATTGTAGGCCACATTGACTCGGCCAGAACGTCGTCCAACTCAATGTTATTTGTCCTCATTTCAAACAGAAGTTCCTGACGGCGCCCCTTAATCCAATTGTCCCATTCCGCCTTTCCGCCATATTTCTTCTCATCTTCGTCGAGCGCATTGAAGGCGTTCTTCAAACCACTTCTTCGAAAGCGCGGACCGTTTTCTGCCGGATTGTCGAGTATCGCGGTGATGTTGTAGAGGCAGTCAATCATGCTGCGTATTAACGGAAATGCCACGACACTATATTGGTTCTTCCGGTACGGATTATCGTCAGCATTTAAAAAGAACATCAGATGATAGGTATAAATGGCTTGGCGCAACATGACATGCATGTCTGCGGTAATATAGGCTGGACCGGCGACCATTCCTGGAGCCTCACGCCTGACTTTTTGCGCGATGACCTCAGCTAGTTTGCCAAGCTGCTCCTGAAAAAGAGTGGCATCTATGGTAATGAAGTTGGGTTCTTGATCTGACAATGGCGATCCTCCCCGATCAAATTCAATATTATTCAATGTTCTTTCATCAGCACAGTAGGCGACTGTGCCACAAGGGTCCAGTCGTACACAGCTGAAGGCCATACCCTGATGCCTCCGGAGGCTATAGCCAAATCGAATTCTTCTTTCCTCTTCTTCATTGGTGACAACTTTCTTTCACTTCATAGAGCCGGACCAAAGGATCAACGAAGAATCCTTCCGACGGCATGACGTGAGACCGAGGAATCTGCTCCGCGGGTCTCTGGGCTACACGAGTTCTTGAAGGCATTGGCCTTTTTCGTGATTGCAATAGGGGCGAAGAAAAGGTAGTATGAAGGTGGTTTTTGCCCTTGGCTATTGGCTTTTAGCTAAGCCCCAAGAAACCAGACCCCGTGCAGCGTTAGAGACAAAAAGGACTGCAGATTTGACGTGATTTGGGGTCAATTTGACGCGATTGGACCCGATTCAACACCGAATTTCTGAGATTGAACGAATAAGTCTTTTGGAATCATAGTTGGACCCACCGGGGGTGGGGCGGGAAGATTTGGTAATTGGGTAAATTGGTAATTTGGTAATTGAAAGGCCAGATCAACTTTACTTTATGCAGCAATTCAGCACACCATCAGGGGCGCCGGATCTAGTGCCAGATCGAATTCCGGAGGCGCGGTACAGCTATTACCGGCGGTGCCAGATGTTCCGGCGGAATGGCGAGCAGTGTAAGGCACCGGCTGAGAAGGGTGCGAAGATATGCCATGCGCATGCCAGCCAGATGGATACCGCTTTTCGCCGGGATTTGGAGCGGCGGATCGTGCTGGCCGAAGCGGTTGCAGAGATGCGTCGCCGGGGCAATGCGGAATGCGAGATTGCCAACCTGCTGATGGATTTCAAGGGCATTCAAGTAACGCTGGCGGTGGTGTCCCGGGCGCTGATTGCTGGCAGGATCGATTGCAAGACAGCGGGAAGATTGCTGGTGCATCTGCAAACGATGTCAAAACTGCTGGCGACCTTACAGAGAAACGGAAAAACCTCACCGCTGATTAACGCTGATAATACTGATCTGAATGAACCTGGGAAGTTGGCGGTCTTCGAAGAAGGACCGCTACGCGCTATTCATAGCGAAGAACCGCGAGATGTGCTGCATGGGAAGTGGGAAGAAGCAAGAGCCGCCTGAGACCATGCGCGTCGCGCCATAAATCTTGTGCTGCTTTCAGGCTGTTAAAATCATCTATTACTCTTCATGGGCAAAAATCTTAAGCCGCTGTGGCCCTACCTTAGTAAGTACCGCGTCACGCTGTTTTGGGGCGCGATTACGGTGCTGTTTAATAACGGCCTGTGGGTGCTCTGGCCGCAGGTGGTGCGCCGCGCCGTGGACGACCTGAACCGCCACGGCATTACGCACCAGAAAATTCTGGTTTTTGCGGCGCTGCTGGTGGGGCTGGCGCTGGGCAAGGGCGTGTTCCAGTTTCTTACCCGCTGGCTGGTGATCGGCGTTTCGCGTGAGATTGAATACGATCTCCGCAATGACATGTTTCGCCATCTGGAGTCGCTTTCTTACTCCTACTACCAGAAGAACCGCACCGGCGACATTATGGCCCGGGCCACCAATGATCTGAATGCAGTGCGCATGCTGCTTGGGCCGGCCATTATGTATACGGCAAACACGCTGGTATTTACGGCCGTGGCGCTGGTGTTTATGTGGCAGATCAGTCCCAAGCTCACGCTGTGTGCTTTTGCGCCGCTGCCTATCGCCAGCATTATTGTGCAATACATTGGACGGCGGATCCATGAGCGCTTTGAGAAAATCCAGGCGCAGTTTTCTGATATTTCCGCGCGCGCGCAAGAAAACTTTTCCGGAGCGCGCGTGGTCCGCGCCTACGCGCAGGAAGAAGCCGAGATCGCGCTGTTTGAAACCAGCAACCAGGAATATGTAACACGCAGCCTTCCGCTGGCCCGCTTGACCGGCATGCTATGGCCGACTTTGGAACTGCTGCTTGGCTTTGCTCTGGTGCTTGTGCTGTGGCTGGGTGGACGTGAAGTGCTTCTGCACAAGATCACGTTGGGCGACTTCGTCGCTTTCAATACCTACATTGTGATGCTCACGTGGCCGATCATCGCGCTTGGCTGGGTCATCAACCTTTTTCAGCGCGGGACCGCATCCATGGGTCGCATCAATGAAATTCTGGTGGCTCGCTCTGAAATTACCGATGCTGAAGTGGCTCCCGATCTAAAGACTACCGCCACCTTGCGTGGCGAGATCGAGTTCCGGCATCTTGCCTTCAGCTATGACGGTGTTCCGGTCCTTAAGGACGTGAATCTCACGATACCGGCAGGCACCAGCCTTGCCATCGTTGGCCCGACAGGTTCCGGCAAGACCACCCTGGTAAACCTGCTGCCGCGCATTTATGACGTGGCTCCCGGCTCTCTCTTGATCGATGGCCGTCCTATCCGCGAATATCCGCTGGAAACTTTGCGCCAGAATATTGGCTTTGTTCCGCAGGAAACTTTTCTTTTCAGCGACTCCGTGCGAGAGAACATCGCTTTCGGGGTTGAGACATCGACCGAGGAGCAGGTATACAGCGCTGCTGAAGCCGCCAATATCGCCGGCGATATTGAAGGCTTTCCTGAAGGCTACAAAACGATGGTAGGCGAGCGCGGCATCACGCTTTCCGGCGGGCAGAAACAGCGCAGCGCGATTGCCCGCGCCATTATCCGCGATCCCCGCATTCTGGTGCTGGATGACGCTCTTTCCAGCGTGGATACCTACACCGAAGAAAAAATTCTCAACCACTTGCGCGAAGTGATGCGTGACCGGACGACCATTTTTATATCGCACCGTGTTTCGACCGTCCGCAATGCTGACCGCATTGCCGTGCTGCATGAAGGACGCGTGGTGGGACTGGGCACGCATGAGGAGCTGCTTGCGCGCAACGGCTACTACACTGACCTTTACAACAAGCAGTTGCTGGAAGAAGAATTGGCCCAGGTCTAAAGCATGAAGCGCGTGGTGGTGGAAGAACTGCTCGATAGCGATGCCGGTACTCCCGCCGAAGTCGCGGGTTCACTCAAAGACCTGCGGATGTTCAATAGCTGGTTCGGCGGCGTGCATACCATGTCCAGCTTGCTGCGGCGCGTGGCGCAGAAGCGCGGACTAACGCAAATTTCCTGGGTTGATGTAGCCGGCGGTGAAGGATATGTCGCCACGCGCAGCCAGCGGGCACTGGCCCGTTCAGGCATAGCGTCGCAACCGGTTATTCTTGACCGCGCTCCTACGCACTTGAGCAACAACCACCCAGCCGTCTGCGGAGATGCGCTGGCGCTTCCCTTCCGCGACAACAGCTTTGACGCCGTGGGCTGCTCGCTGTTTATGCATCACCTTGAGCCTGCTGAGATTGTTCGGTTCGCCCGGGAAGGACTACGCGTTGCGCGCCATGCGTTTCTTGTTCAGGACCTCCAGCGTCACCCGCTGCACCTGGGGCTTAGCTATCTGGGCGCGCCTCTTTATCGCAGTCGCATCACGCGGCATGATGCTCCGGCTTCAGTAGGACGGGCCTACACCGTGGAAGAAGTCAGAAAGATTCTGTCTGGCGTCGTGCCGGCGGCGAACATCGAGATCAGAAAGTTTTTTCTTTTCCGCATGGGAGTGATCGTTTGGAAGCAGCCCAATATGATCTGATTGTCGTCGGCGCGGGACCGGCAGGTTCTGCGTGCGCGATTACCGGCGCTCGAACGGGCGCCAAGGTGTTGCTGCTGGAAAAAGACCACTTTCCCCGGCAGAAAGTCTGCGGTGAATTTGTCTCGCCGGAATCTTTAGGATTGCTGCATGGTTTCCTGGAAAACGGCAGGTTTCAATCTTGTCCGCAGGTCGTTTCGTCGCGAATATTCCTAGATAACAAAATCCTCAAGCTTCCGGTTTCACCTGCGGCGCAGAGCATTCCACGTTTCGATCTTGACCCAGCACTTTTTGCGGCAGCGCAAAATGCGGGCGTTACAGCCTGTGAAGGGGTTTCCGTCCAGGAAGTGCGGCGTGATGAAGTTTTTTATGTCCGAACATCGGAAAATACATACGCCGCGCGTGCGGTCGTGAATGCCACTGGACGATGGTCAAAGCTTACGCAATTTGATGTCGCTGGAAAAGATAAGTGGATCGGATTGAAAGCGCACTTCACTGAGCACTCGCCTCCGCAGACAGTCGATCTTTATTTTTTTTCCGGCGGCTATTGCGGCGTAACTCCCGTTGGAAAAAATTCAGTGAATGCATGCGCCATGGTCCAGGCCGATGCGGCGCACACTCTGGAAGACGTTTTCACCAAAGAGCCGCGCCTGTACGAACGCAGCCGCGCCTGGCAGCCGTTATTCCCAACTGTAACAACTTCACCGCTTTATTTCCGGGAGCCAGAGACTGAATCGGATGGCGTGTTCCTTGCGGGCGATGCCGCCGGATTTATCGATCCTTTCGCGGGCGACGGCATTTCGCTGGCGCTGCAAAGCGGAACGCTCGCTGCACAATCCATCATTCCATTTCTGCAGGGATCGTGTTCGCTGGAGGAAGCGCATCAACAATATCAGGCTGCATATCGTATGCGTTTTGCCCCGGCATTTCGCAATGCGGCCCGCCTGCGTAATGCTTTGGCCGCGCCCAAATGGGTCCGTAGCGCCGCACTCGCATTTGCTGCAGTGCCTGGAGTGGGAAAGATGCTGGTCAGAGGGACGAGAGCGCGCTAATGCGAGGCCGATGCAGCCCTGACTCGGCGCAACGCGCGGCGCACAACGGCGAGCAAATCGGAAACTTCAAAAGGTTTTACGAGGCAGAATATCTTCGTGGCGTCCACAAAAGCGCGCACGCCCGCGTCCGATAGATCAGAAAGAACAAACACGGTACGCGGCACCAGCTCCGGTCGATTCTTTTCCAACCATTGAAACACCTGCTCGCTTGACCATGTTCCTGGGATCTTGCTATCGAGCAGCAGGATATCGAAATCCTCATTCTTCAAGCTCTCTACCGCGTCAGCTCCCGACGAAACCGTCGCAACTTGCAAGCCCGCAGCGCTAAGGACTTCGCGCGCGAAATCGAGCACCACTTCTTCGTCATCCACCAGGAGCACATTGCCTTCCAGCCGCGATTCGCGCCGCGCCACAATACGTTCGCGCTCTGTCACCGGCTTCTCGCCTACAGCAACCGGCAACCGGACTTGCAGCAGCGCGCCTCCGGCAGGATGGTTCTGCGCGGAAATCTCGCCACCGTGCTCCTTCACAATCCCATAACAGATGCTCAAGCCCAGTCCGGTGCCTTTGCCAACGCGCTTTGTGGTGTAGAACGGATCAAAAACATGTTTCGGATCGTAAATTCCCGGCCCCGAATCATGGAATGAAGTAACCACGCTTCCGTTTTCGGTGGCGATGCTGACGCGCAGCCGGCCTCCGCGCCCGCCTTCCATCATGGCGTCTGCTGCATTGTTAATGATGTTGAGATAGACCTGCTCAAGCTGATGTGGATCAGCCACTACCGACGGCAGCACGGCGTCAAATTCCCGCTCCACCCCAATGTTATTGACCTTTAAATCATAGTCGCGCAGCGCAATGGTGTCCTCGATAACGCTGCGCAAATCCACGTGTACACGCTGCGGCTTGTGCTGGCGCGAAAATGACAGCAGGTTCTGCACGATCCTCTGCGTCCGCTGCGCTTGTTTACGCAGCTTCCGGACAAACTCTTCTATCCGCGGTTCCAGTTTTTCGCTTTCCAGCAACTGTGTGTATCCCAGGATAGCGGTCAGAGGATTGTTTAACTCGTGCGCCACGCCTGAAATCAACTGTCCCACGGCAGACATCTTTTCGCTTTGCAGCAATTGTTCCTGCGTCCGCCGCAGGTCTTCATAAGCTTGCCTGGTTTCGTTATAAAGCTGGACTTTTTCAATCGTGGTGGCCAGCTGGCGGCCCACTGCAATCATCACACCCTGTTCAGACCGTGAGAATTCGCGTAGAGCGCGGCTGCTGGTAGCCAGCACGCCCAAAATCCTGTCTTTGCGCCACAAGACCACCCAAAGCCATGAACGCAGGCCTTCCAGCTCCACCGCTCTCTGCAGCACTTCCGGCAGGCGGGGCAGGTCTTGCTGATCGATAATCTCCGCGTGTTTGGCTTTTACTGAATCGATGAATGCCGGTGGGAGTACAACGTTCTCACTTTCCACCGCCCACGTGGTGCGATGTCCATAAGAAGACTTCTTAGCAAGAGTGTTCGTTTCCTCATCGAACAGGTAAACGGCGGCAGTATCGGTAGAAAATAGCTCGACCATCTGCAGCATGATTAACTGCAGAATCTCGTCCAGGTCAAAAGATTGGTTAAACGTGACCGCGATATTGTTCAGCACATACAGCTCGCGGTTGCGGCGGCGGATTTCGTCTTCCGCGCGCTTCATCTCCGTTACGTCAAGCACCACGCCCTGGTAGCGCTCAATCTTGCCGCTGGGAGCGCGCGTGGCAAAGCTGCTCTCAATCACGTTGATCTTGCGTCCGTCTTTGCAGCGCAGCAGGATTTCAAAGTTCCTTACAAAGCCTTGCCGTGAAATTTCGCTCAGGAATTTTTCCCGGTCTTCCGTGTCCACGTAAACTGACTGTGCCACGTCGAGCTTGAGGATGTCCTCTTTGCTGTCATAGCCCAGCATGCGTACAAAGGCTTCATTGCAGTCCAGAATGTGGCCTTCAGGAGTGGAAACGAATACACCCTCGTGCATATGGTTAAAGAGCGACGTAAAGCGCTCCTCAGCGGCCTTGGACTCTGTAATGTCCTTGATCACATGTACTGTGCCGGCGCGCGAGTGCCCCTCGCCGGTATATGCTGATGTGGAAACCACGGAATAGCCGCCAAAACACGGGTCTTCTTCGCCTGCACAGTCGGCATGCGCACAGTAGGGGCATCCATTCCAGTTGCTAATTGCGCCCGGCAATACTTCTTCGCAAAAACTGTGTACCACTTCCTGCCGTGTACGCTGGATTCGTTCCAGCAGCGCGCCATTGGCCCGCAAAATTCGGTAATCCATGTCGTGGACAAGAATGCAATCCGGAATAGAGTCAAACGTGCTTGCCCACTCATTGCGTGAATGCACCAGCTGCTGCAGCAATTGGCGATTTTCCGCCGCCATCCCGATCTGCTTGGCCGCCGCTTTCAGAAACTTTTTCTCGCGCTCCGTATACGCGCGAAAATGCGCCATGCCCAGGATAAACATGCCTATAGGCGCACTCTTGCCTTCAATCGGCACCAGCAGAAGATGGTGGATGCCTTCAGCGGTAATGGCTTCACGGAAGTCCGGGTTCGATTCCGTCGCCTTTAGGACATATACCTCGCCCTCGCGCAGGGCAAAACCGCTCACGCTGCTGCCGATGTCGATGGCAGCGGTTTTTTGGGCGAATGCACTGGAAAGGCCGCTGTGGCCGGCCAGCACCAGCTTTTCCCCCTGCAGCATGCGGAACCAGGCCGCTTTGGCCCGGCTAAGTTTCCTGAGTTCCTCTAAAATGGTGCCGATGATGGACTCGAAATCGCGCGAATCAGAGACTTGGTGCGTAATCGTGTTCAGGGCATCCAAGCGCTCGATCTGTGCCCGCGCATCTTCCAGCACCAGCGTCATCATGCCGATGCCGAAGAAAAGATCGACCAGGAAATCATAGGCCATCAGGCTGTGTTTACCCTGCGCCACATCCAAGTGCAGCAGTAGAAACATGGCGGCCAGCAGCCAGCGTCCTGCCGTCCTGCGCCCCCAGGCAAAACGCACCAACTGTATCGATGCCAGAATTTTTGTCGCCCAGCCCAGCCCCTGTGCCGCAATCCGCAGCGCAGGATAGGGTAACCAAAACGTATATACAAAGGCCAGGGTCAAGGCCACTGCCAGCATTAGGGCCAAGGGCAAAAGGAGCTTTCTCTGAGAAACATAGATCAATACTGCTGCCACCAGCAGTCCCAAACCCAGGAAAAAACAAGCCAGGGACAAGGAGGACCATAGCAGGGAGGTATGATCCACTTCCACGGCCAGCAAGACTTTGGCAAAAGACAGGCATGTCCAGCCGCCAATCCATGGAACCAGATACCTTTCCCGGAAGCTGCTGTACAAAAGGATTGCGCCGGCCAGCAGGATCAGCAATGTCGACATTTCAGCCAGAAATGCTGATTCGAGGGTAAGGTTCATGGTCAATTCAACTGGGTTTCTTGTTCCGAGTAGGGGTATCCTTTGTATACCACGGATTCCCCGGTTTTCACTCGTGTTTTAGGTGCTAGTACCATTGTATTTTGGGGAACTCTGGGTTACATTAATGCTCCCCCACAACTGAATTTTCTGAAAATGGCCACAGAACGCATACTCGTAGTTGACGACGAAGAGCCGATCCGCGAGATCATCTCGTCCATGCTGAGCGCCGCGGGATATAAGACCCGCCAGGCAGCGTCAGGCATGGAAGCGCTGGCCATTCTCAATTCCACGGGCGAGTTCGAATTGATGCTGTCAGACCTCATGATGGCGGAACTCGACGGGATCGCCCTGCTGGAGCGTTCGAAAGAAAAATACCCGGATATGCCGGTGATCATGGTCACCGCAGTCCATGATATTTCCGTTGCGCTGGCGGCCATTCGCAATGGCGCCTATGACTATCTGCTCAAACCCTTTGAGCGTGAACAGCTTCTGGCGATGGTTCGGCGCGCCCTGGAGCATCGTCGGCTCAAGCTTGAAAACCGGGCCTACCAGTCAAATCTTGAATCCCTTGTTGCGGCCCGCACGGAACAGCTCCGCCAGGCCATGACTGACCTGGAACGTTCCTATGACATCACGTTGGAAGCTCTAGGCGACGCCCTGGATTTAAAAGACGCCGAAACTGAAGGTCATTCTAAGCGGGTTACGGCGTTCACCATAGCCATTGCCAGGGCAATGGGGCTTTCAGGCGACAAAATCCGCGTAATAGCGCGCGGCGCTTTCCTGCATGACATCGGCAAGATGGCCATTCCTGACGCCATCCTGCGCAAGCCGGGCGCATTGACTGAAGCTGAAACAGAAATCATGCGCGAACACTGCTTCCGCGGCTACCAGATGCTCAAGAAAATTCCCTTTTTGTCTGAAGCTTCTGAAATCGTGTATTCGCATCAGGAGCGTTTTGATGGCACCGGTTACCCACGGGGTTTGAGCGGCCAAAGCATACCCCTGGGCGCTCGCATTTTCTCGATTGCCGATACGCTGGACGCCATCACCTCTGACCGGCCTTATCGTGCGGCACAAACGATCCAGGTTGCGCGTGAAGAAGTGGAGCGCTTCTCTGGCCGGCAATTTGATCCGGAAGTTGTTCGTGTCTTCATGGACATGCCGGACACCATCTGGGAGGATCTACGCAAAGAAATTAACTCCCAGATCGATCATTTCGCTTATCCCATGAAGCAGGTAGCCGCGCTGGCTGGCACAACCCGTTCAACTTAGCATACTTCCCGATGTGGTATGTCTCTTTCAGTTGAAAATTGAAACAGGCGGCAATGCTGCATTTTCCGCGCCAAGGCACTAGAATCACTTCTTGGACTTAGATCGGAAAGGTGCTTATGGCGATCCTAACGGATGCAGAAATCCAGAAGGAATTGAGTTCTTTGAATGGCTGGCAGCGTAACGGAAGCGCCATTCAGCGGGTCTTTCGTTTTCCTGACTTCAAGGCGGCAATGCAGTTCGTAAACAAGATTGCTGAGGCGGCCGAGCAGGCCAACCACCATCCTGACATTGATATCCGCTACAACACGGTCACCATGGCCCTGGTATCGCATGACTCAGGGGGAGTTACGCAACGCGATGTTCGAATGGCCGGCACGATCAACAAAATCGTCGGTTAACTGGGCTGGGCCTCTTCCAGTGCCTTGGCCACGCGGTCAAGATTCTGCTGGATCACTTCCAGTTGGTCTTCGCAAAACTTGTTGAATTCATTCAAGGGATCGCCATGTTCCATCAAATTGTCAAGGAAATGGCGGACGCGGTCGCGGCCTTTTTCACTGGCGAAGACGAGCGCCAGTCCACTTAAGCCCAGCAATGTTGCCGGCAGAAACCAGTTCTTCATATATTCCCTTTCCCGGGGGAATCGGCGGACTTACACACAATATGATGCTTCAAAATGGCCCCGAATTGTACCTTTGGCCAGTTACTTAGGTAATGTCCTGATTCCTCAAACCCCGCGGCTGGCTTGCAAGGACCTTTCGGAGTAAGGCCCGTAGCTTTACAAAAATTGTGGGATTCCAGAGCAGCATTTCTGAAACTTCTACGCATCTCACGGGTCAAGACTTATAAATCCATTGAGGTGGAACGCCATGAAGGCAAAGTGGGCAGCCTCCGTTTGTTCTGTTGTACTGATCCTTGGCTTGGGCGCCATTGCTCAGGAAAACGGTAGTTCGAACGATCCGGTTCTTAAATCACGTCCTAATGATCGAAATACGCCTCCGCAGCAGGGGCCGGCCGCTTATCCCGCTCCCGGCAATCCCTCGTCCACATACGGGGCGCCTCCGAATGCCATTCCCGACGGGTCGCGGTTCATCATTAAACTGAAAGATACCCTTGACACCAAGAAGATGCAGGACGGCAAGCACTTTAAGGCCGAACTTCGCGAAGATTTGGTGACACCCAGCGGCCTGATCATCCCCAAAGGAAGGACCATCAAAGGCCATGTGGGTCGATTTGAGCACGGTTTTACCGGCTCCAAGATGCAATTGGCCTTGGATGAAATTGAAACTCGCAACGGGTGGGTCCCGCTAATCGGGACTGTCACCGGAGTTCCCGGAGATCCCTCCATTAAGGCCTCGGGTGAAGAAGGCGAAGTTTACCGCAAAGGTCCGGACAAGAGAAAAGTTGTGACGGACGCGGCCATTGGCGCGACCGTTGGGGCGGTTTCAGGATCGGTGATCGGCGGACGCAAAGGTGCAGCTATTGGCGCGGCTGCTGGCGCGGGCCTGGGAACAGGAACCAGCTATCTATTTAAAGGTGGGGAGATGAAGCTGGATAAAGGCACCCAGCTTGAAGTCCGTCTTGACCGCGATCTGGTTGTTCCCACCCACTGAAGCTTTTGTATTTAGGGCCATGGAGCAGATTGAAAGAGGATCTGCATTTCATGGCCCTAAATGTTGCCTCGAATTTATTAAAAGACACTGAACCGCAAAGTTTCCTTAAGTTTCGTGTTGCACCGACACTTAGTCGCAAAAAGTGCGTCTAAGCTACCATGACGCCACGAGCCTCAGGCCGCCGTTCTGATACCGCTGGGTACAACTTTGGCTTTTGCATGCTCGTGATCGTCGTATTTCTCGTTTTGCTGATGTGGTACTTCAAGGGTCATCAGAACTCCCAGCCTCTGCCGCAAAGGCCGCCGGGATTACTCCACGCACTCTGATTTGTCCGGTCCCTTGCCAGCCGTAATTTGCCCTTTTCAATCTCGCCAGCTACACTCACTTGTTTTCTTCAAGCACGTCTAACCATAACGTCTTCAAAACCGAAGGGTGGAGTGTCAATTCATGCTGCGTCGCGCCTCGTTTTTCTTGACCTTGATAGCAATTTTTTCGCTTTGTGCTTTTGGCCAAAGAAACCGTGGCGAACGGCCGCCTGCCTCTGCGCCGTCGGCCAGCCCCGCAGAGCAAGCCAAGCCGGCCGGCACACCAGCCGCCGAGGCAAAAAAAGAACAGCCCGAGCAGGCGCCAATCGTTACGCACCATGAAATCCATGTTGGCGGCAAAATGCTGCATTACACAGCCACCACTGGCATGATGCCGCTCAAGAACATTGACACCGGCGAGGTTGAAGCGCACATCTTCTTTATCGCTTACACGCTTGACGGCCAGAATGAACATCGGCCGCTCACTTTCTCTTTCAACGGCGGTCCTGGCTCAGCTTCTGTCTGGCTACACATGGGTGCCATTGGCCCCAAGCGTGTGCGCATGCAGCCCAATGGCCTGATGCCTCCTCCGCCATATCAATTGGTGGACAATGAGCAAACCTGGCTCGACCAGACCGATCTTGTCTTCATCGATCCCGTGGGCACCGGCTACAGCCGCGCCGTAAAACGCGATCAGACAAAAAAATTCCTTGGGCTCAAGAACGATATCGAGTCCGTGGGTGAATTCATCCGTCTTTATCTCGGACGTTATGAGCGCTGGTCATCGCCGCTCTTTATGGTGGGAGAAAGCTACGGCACCACGCGCGCTGCGGGACTTTCCGGCTATTTGGTGGAACACGGCATCGCTTTCAACGGCATCATGCTGATCTCCAGCATCCTGAATTTCCAGACCACTGACGGCTCTCCGGGCAATGATCTCCCCTTCATACTCTTCCTGCCTACTTACGCCAGCGCCGCGTGGTATCACAAGAAACTGGACCCCGAGTATGAGCAGAATTTTGACAAGCTGCGTTCTGATGTCGAGCAGTGGGCCGCCGGCCCTTACGCCGACGCTTTGGCTAAAGGCGATCGTCTTACCCCGCAGGAGCGTCAGGACGTCATCGATCATCTGGCGCGCTTCACTGGCCTGAGCAAGACTTACATTGACGAAAGCAACCTGCGCATTGACGAGTCTCACTTCACCAAAGAGCTTTTGCGCGATAAGCGCCTGACTATTGGCCGTCTCGATAGCCGCTTTACTGGCACTTCAAGCTCGAACGTCGATGACACCGCCAGCTTCGATCCCAGCATGAGCGCCATTCGTCCGCCGTATACCGCAATGTTCAATCAGTACGTGCGCAGTGAACTGGGCTACAAATCAGACCTGGAGTATTACATCCTTGGCGGCGGATTCCGCTTTGATGAGTGGGATTGGGGCGTCCAGCGCGGCGGGTTCCCTGATACCGCACGCGCGCTGAAAGATGCGTTCGACAAAAATCCATTCATGAAGCTGTTCGTCGGCTCCGGTTACTTCGATCTGGCTACACCTTATTTCGCTACCCAATACACCCTGAACCACATGAATCTCGATCAGGCCCAGCATGCCAAGGTCAGCCTCGGCTTTTACGGCGCCGGGCACATGATGTATATCCAGGATTCGTCTTTAGGAGAGCTGAAGAAGGACGTGGGAGCGTTTATGGCGAACGCATTGAAGTAGGATTTACCACAAAGGACACGAAGGTACCCAAAGGAAATCCGGGATTCACCCGAACCACAACGGCTTACGTTGATGGTTCGAGATTGAGTCACCAACCAAGTTTAACCTTCGTGGTCCTTCGTGTCCTTTGTGGTTAAGATTTTTTGTCGAAGGGGCGTTCCAAGTCAGGCGATTGCGGCGTAAACAGCTCCGCGCCGTTTTCCGTAATGTGCATGTCGTCTTCCAGGCGCACGCCAAACTCGCCGCGGATGTAGATGCCAGGCTCGTCGCTGAAGCACATGTTGGGCGCCAACGGAAGCGTGTTGCCGCGCACTAAGTATGGCCATTCATGGCCGTCCATGCCGATGCCGTGGCCCACGCGATGCGTGAAGTGCTTGTAGTCTGGACCGTAGCCGGCATCGGTGATCACTTTGCGCGCAGCCGCATCTACCGCTTGGCATTCCACGCCCGGCTTTGCCGCAGCCAAAGCGGCTGATTGCGCTTTGTGGACTATGTCAAAAACTTGTTTCATCTTGTCAATCGGCTTGCCCAGCACAACCGTGCGGCTGATATCGGATTCATAGCCTTCCACCTTACAGCCGCCGTCCATTAGCAGAATGGTGCCTTCGCGAATCACCTGAGGCTTTGCCGAACCATGCGGTAAAGCGGAGTTCTCACCCACTTGTATGCTTGCTCCTCCTTCGAACCCCTGCTGCGAGTGCGCAGCCTGTACCATTGCGCCAAAATCATTCTGCGTCATGCCTTCTTTGGTGGAGCGATAAGCCGCCTCGTATGCCGCCAGCGTGACTTCATTCGCCAGCTTCATGAGTTGCAGTTCATGCTGGCTCTTGATCATCCGGCAGCCCGCCGTGACAGGCGTTGCGCTTACCAGACGCAGGCCCGGCGCAGCTTTGCTCAGCCCTTCGCTGAAAACATAGCGGACTGTTTCCTCCATGCCCATGTTTCCGGTCGTAAGATTTCTGTCCTTCAGCCCTTCGGCAATCCGCTGGTACGGGCTTTCATCTTCCTGCCAGGTGCGGACCTCTGCGTTGTTTCCTCCAGGTCCGCTGGCAATCTGCTCACGCGCACGGTCTTCCTCAAACGCCGGGCAGACATAAAACGGATTCCCTTTCACCGGCAGGATCAGCGCAAAAGTGCGCTCGCTCATCCACCAGTGAATATTCGAGAAATAAACCAGCGACGTGCCACCCATCACCATGATGGCGTCAATCTTGTTTTCTCCCATCAACTGCCGTGCTCTCTCGACCCGCTGCTCACGCTCCGGGGTGGTAATCGGCTTGGCTTCCGCCTTGCGCGACTTTAATTTCGCGATGGCCTCGGGCTGTTTCGTTTTGCCCTCCCCCTCGACGGCAAATGCCATGCCAGGTTGCGCTAAACCGATTGTTGCCATTCCGGCGTTCTGAAGAAAACTGCGGCGGGAAAACTTCATCTGATCAAGGTCTCCTTTTAAAAATCTTCTCTGAAATCCCGAACGCGCGGCTTTTTGCGCGTGAGGGATCGCTATATTCTTTTACGATTTTCAACCATCGCAATCTCTTACCGAAGCTCTTCGTGCCCATAGCGATCTCTCGCTTCGCTCGAGACTTCGGAGAAGATTCCCTCCGTGTCTCTGTGTCTCCGTGGTTGATTTTCCTAATTTCCAGTCTGCTGCTGGGTGAACTTCTTCACGTCGGCAGGCGTTCCCTTCAACAGATCTCGCAAAATCGTAACCTCGGCCGTCATGCCAGTCTTGATGGAAGGTTCAGCAACAGGAGCGAACAGTGGTGAGTGATTGCTGGGCAACTGCTTGCCCGATGCTTTCGCCTCAGCCAGCTTCTGCGGATCGGCAACGCCTAGCGTGAAATAAAACGATGGTATTCCCTGCTCCACAAAATATGCGTAATCTTCTGACGTCATGATCTGGTCTTCCGTCACCACAGTCCCTTTGCCCAACACGCCTTCCAGAGTCTCTGCCAGATGCTTGGTCAGCACGGGATCGTTATAGACCGCACCCGTAGATTCATATTTTTCCACCAGCGGCATTTTTTCGGCGCCGGCGGCCACCGCTTCACCTTTGGCTACGCGTTCAATGGCCGCAAGCAGGTGCTGGCGTACCTCAGGCTTGAATGAGCGGACGGTGAGCCCCATCTGCGCATCGTCAGGAATAATATTATTTTTCGTTCCCGCCTGAATGTAGCCAATAGTAATTACTGCCGGTTCACCGGGCTTGATTTCACGCGCCACAATCGACTGCACTGTCACAGCGATCCGGGCGGCGATCAGCACCGGATCAATCGTGGTGTGAGGCTGCGCTCCATGTCCGCCTTTGCCATAGACGGTGATGCGGATGGAATCGGCGGCCGCCTTGGCGTAGCCGGGCGTAATCCCTACTTTGCCGACCGGAAGATTGTTGGTGTCATGCAGCGCAATGCCAACGTCTGGCTTGGGAAAGCGCGTGAACAATCCGTCTTTAATCATTTTGTCCGCGCCGGTGATAGTCTCTTCGGCTGGCTGGCCGATCAGCATCAGCGTTCCATGCCATGAATCCTTGTTATGCGCCATGATGGAGGCTGTCCCGAACAAAGCCGCCATATGAACGTCATGCCCGCAAGCGTGCATCACGCCCACGTCGCGTCCAGTGTCATCTTTTGTGCGAACTTTGCTCGCGTACGGCAACCCGGTCTTCTCTTCTACCGGCAAAGCATCCAGTTCGGTGCGCAACATCACTGTCGGCCCAGCACCATTCTTAAGGATCGCGACGACGCCGGTTCCACCAACATGTTCCGTGACCTCATAGCCCAGCGTGCGCAAGCGATTGGCCAGCTCGGCTGCGGTCCGCGTCTCATGCGATGACAATTCAGGGTGCTGATGCAGGTCAAGATACAAATTCTGCGCCTCGGGAAGCACAGAGCTAACCTGCTTATCCAGCGGCGAGTTTTGCGCCGAAGCACACAGTGCTATGAGAGAAAGAAGCAACACGGAAAATACGGCAATCTTTAAACCACGCAAGCGGCTGAGGGAAAGCATGGCGGCCTCCTTATGGACTGGATAGAGTACCACCCCGGTTCCAAAGCACAACCACGGCGCTAAAAAATTGCTACTTATTCGTCTCTGAGAGCTTCTATCGGCTCCACGGCTGCGGCGCGGCGCGCGGGAATAACTGCCGCCAAACAACCGACAACGATCAACAAGACTCCTACGCCGGCATAGGTCCAGGCATCCAGAGGTTTCACTCCATAAAGGTAGCTCTTGACCAGCCTGCCCGCCCACAATGCGAACAGCACACCCAGCGCCAAGCCTGCCAGCACAAGCACTAAACCGTGCTTAAAGAACATGCCAAGAATCTTCTGGCGTGTGGAACCCAGCGCCAGCCGGACGCCGATTTCGCGCCTGCGGTAGCTCACTAATTGGGCCAGAACTCCATAGAGTCCCGCAATCACCATCAAGACAGCCATGCCGGCAAATGCTCCGGTTAAGTAGAGTCCCAGCCGCTGGCTGAAATTGCTGGCATCAACTGCCTGCTGCATGGTTTGAAAGTTATCCAGGGCAAAGTCGGGTGCAGTCTGCCGGAAAACATCTCGCATGGCCGGCGCAACGGCAATGTTTCCTCGGGTCTTCACGGCAAAAAAGACGACCGTCTTGATCAGAAGCTGGTAAAAGAGTGAGGTGGTTGGCACCTGTTCATAGGGAACCAGGAGCAGCGGCTTAGGCGGCCGTGACACGCCATTGTCCACCTGATCGCCAATGATCCCAACAATGGTGTAGGGCTTAATTGCTCCAGTACCTTCGCCGCCAAGGTCCACCTGCTGTCCCAATGGGTCTTTCCCCGCAAAATATTTGCGCGCGAGTGTTTCATTGATCACCATCACATAGGGAGCATTTGCGCTGTCATCATTGGTGATCATCCTGCCGCGAATCACCGGCGTTCCCATGAGCTGCTCATATCCGCCGCTTACCGCGGAAATTTTGGCGTCAAAAGTGCGCGCGGGATCTTTCGGCTGGCCAACCACGGTGAAGCTGGTATTCATGTCGACGCCGGAAAGAGGAGGAGAGCTGATGAGCGCTGCTTCCTGCACGCCGGGCAAATGCCTCATCCGTTCCAGGGTGGGTCGATAAAAGAGCGTTGCAACCGAGGTTGGGGCCGGCTCATTGCTCTTTGACACGTTCATGTTTGCGAATCCTGCAGCATCGGCCGGCATGGACGTAAAGGTGCTCACACGCGTCACATCAAAGCCCAGCTTGGTGTGCTCCAGGTTCCATAGCGTATGAAAAAGCAGCCCAGTGGCAATCAACAACAAAGTTGAAAGAGCCACTTCTGCCGCAACCAGCCAGCCGCTTACGCGCGAGCCGATAGAGCGCGACCCCAGGCCGCGCGATGCAGCCTGCAGCGCGGGCTGCGGGTCAGTCCGAGCTACGAAAAGCGCAGGTAAAAGTGAAGTCAATACGGTGGTGAGAGTTGCGATTCCGGCAAGTGCCAGCAATACCGGCCAATGGATCGCGATGGTCTCGTCGCGCGGGATTGTGTCTGGAGGCAATTTATGAACCAGGCTAACTGCAAGCCACGCTATCCCCAGACCCAAAACACATCCCAGGGCGCTCAGTAGTCCGCCTTCTATAAAAAGTTGACGCACTAGGCGAAACTGCCCGGCCCCTAACGCGGAGCGCACAGCAAACTCCTGCTGCCGGCCTAGGCACCGCGCTATCAAAAGATTTGCCACATTTCCGCAGGCGATCAACAGGACAAGGCCAAGTGCAATCACCAAGGCAAGGAAAACGTCGCGCACCAAACCCGTCAGCATCTCCTGATAGCCGGCAATCCGGAAGGCAATGTCTTTGCCTTTCTCTGGATCGGTTTGATGGATGTATTGCGCAATGGAAGCCAACTCCGCTTTTGCTTGCGCCATGCCAACACCAGGTTTCAACCCTGCGACGATATAAAAGAAGTGACTCCCACGGTCCTTTTGCATTTCAGTGGTCGGTTGAATTGGCAACCACAATCCTTTATGCAAATCCTGCCCCGTTATTTCAGGAAAAAGAAAGCTTGCAGGCATAACTCC
>DASXKZ010000017.1:0-45648 GCA_036496525.1 Candidatus Angelobacter sp. | reverse complement strand
GTCAACGATATGGACCAACTGGAGACCCTGACTTGCAAATTTGAGATGTTGATAGCCTACCAATGTAATGACCTGCCTGACAATATTACGTCCGTTTAATTTTCAAAACTTTACTGATTCTTAAGAGAGATACGCACTTATCGAGTGACGCCATTGCTGGCAACCACCCTTGCAACAGCCAGCATGGCAATGGCCTGGGCGGAACTGTCTCGCATTTTCTGCGCTCGAGACAACGCATTCAATGAATCCACCTGCGCTGCCGCCTCGCTGATTTCCTGCACCACGGCTGCAGCATTCTGCTCGGGGGTACGCGAATCCCATACTTCGTCGGCGGCGCTGAATGCCATGTCAAAGTACTTGCTGGCCTGCTGTTTGTTGCCGTTTGTGCCGGTTGCAAACCCGCTGGCGGCGGCTTCGCGCGCTCTTTGCGTTGGAGCAAGAGCACGGAGACGCTCTGTCTGGTCAGTGCCCCGATTGTCCATGGCGGAAAGAATCGAAACACTCTCAGGTTCAGGCCGCTGAATCTCACGCTGCTGGCCGGCATTTTGCACCGTGGTATTGGCCACCACATCAGATTCCAGGGCTTTTTGATAGCCTTCAGCGCCCAAAGCCTTCTGCATTGCTTCCGTAGTAATAGTGATAGAAAGCGTTCGCAAAGGAGAATCGTCAATCTTTCCCAGCCAGGTTAGAAACTGCAAGCCGGTCTTGGCGGCAATGTCCTTGTTCACGGCTCCGGACATCTGCATGTACATGGCGGCAATGTTTTCCGCCTCTGCGGCGTTTTCTTTGGGGTCCGGCAGGGCGTCAAACATTTTTGCAAAATGCTGCTGTGACCAAGCTGAGCTCTCGCCTTGCGCCGCCATTACAGCCATCAGCGCGCGTGAAGCAACGATGCGCTTCTCCAGTCCCGCATCCAGCTTGCGCGAAACGGGGTCTAAAGTCTGCTTGGGGCAACTGGTAATCGCTCCAATCAACGACTGTTCCGCATGCAGCACGGCGCTATCCGGCAGGTTTTCTACAAAATTCAAGGCTGCGGTGCAATCCACCAGGCCACTGGACATCATGGAGACGGCGGGCGTTTGCCCAGTCCGCACCAGGTCACTCTCAATTCGCGCGCCTTCATTCCAAAATCCGCGGGCCATCTTCTTGTCGATGGGCAATACTACGTCTGCAGCCGTAGAGAGAACGCGCAACCTGTCCTGCGGGTCAGATTCAGGAAGTGCCACCGCCATCTTTACCGTATCGATCACGAACTTCTGCTCGCGCGTAAGCTTGGTTGGGCTGGCTGGCGCGCTAGCTTCGGGTTTCGCTGATCTCTTTAGGCTTGGATTGCTCTGCTGCTGGGCCGTCCCAGTCAGAGAAAGACCAAGAACGACAACAGCAGCCAGACACTTGTGTATGTTCTGCACTGCTCTATAACTCCAGATTCGTTTGATGCTCACCCGCCGGTGAGGATTCTCAGAGAGTAACCAAGCATCTACTCTGCATCAACCGCATTCCGGGGTATCTGCACAACATTCCAGATGCAGGAATTAGATGAGTACTAAGTGGTTTTCTTAGTCCAAAGGCGGCGGGATATTGGGATAAGAGAGGAAAACTGCCTTCGCGCAACTCAGGTTATTTGATCGCAGCTGCTTCAGCTGCCCGGAGTTCAGCCACGATTTCCGCAGCCGCCGTGCGCGCCAGATCGCCTTTGTCGGGCGGGAAAGAGATAGCTCCCACGCGTGCATGGCCGCCTCCTCCATAGCGCTCGCAGATTTTGGCCAGATTAACCATATTCTGTCGGTCAGTCCACGGGTTTGAGCCTACAGAAACTTTTACGCGGAAGCTGCTGCTGCTCAAGCCCACGCTGTACACCGAATCACGGTGGAGATAATAAGGAATGAACTTGTTGTAGCCTTCCAGGTCCTGATCGCTGATGTCAAAGTAAATGGTTCCCTGTTTGCACTCTGAGCGCTGGCGCAATATGTCAATCGACCGGCGATGACGCGCCATCAGCGGCGGCACAACTGAGGCGACGAATGGCTCTTTCAGCACATCCGCCAATGGCTCGCTCACCAGATAAGGGATCAAGCGCGGAAGAAAATCAGGATCGTTGGTGGACTCAATGGCCATGGTGAGCTTCATGGCAGGTTCGGCCATTTCGACGGCTTCTTCAGGACTCTGGAACTGCGCGCCATCGATAATATCGGCCCAGCGAATCAGTTCTTCCACAGGGCGCGGATCGAAGCCGAATTTCTGCTCCGCCACATGCGCCAGGAACTTGGTGCAGGATTTGTATTCAGGATCGAAGAACTTCTGGCTCTTGTCGCCCAAGCGATAGTGCTCCGCGTCTTCTGGTGAGAGAAAAGCGCTCTGATGATGGTCAAACCACCAGGTAATCTTGGGAGAAGCGGAATACTTAAAGTCAACGATGGCATTCTCGTCGCCGTCAAAATCGGCTTCATTAAAGAGAGCGCCTGCACGATGCACCAGTCCGGTGAACTGGAAGTCCACATTAGACCGGATGCGTTCGCGATAGAAGCGGGAAAACAGCGCGGCGGAGGCCGTGCCGTCAAAACATTTGCCGTGAAAAAAGACCCTGACTTTCAAAAGACCTTTCTCTGCTCTTCAATTTAGGAGTTAGATAAAGCTACTAGAAATGACATTCCCGCGCGTGAATGTCAAGCAGTTACACGCCTTGGTGGTGCTGAAAATTCTGTGTTGTCACTGCTGAGGGACGGCTTGCCCAGCCCATGACTCATCATTTGTAAATGGAAAGCTGCTCAGCCGGTTTTTGCAGTTTGATGGTGATTTCATGATTAGGCTGATCGATGCTGAAGTCTTCTCCGTACGTCCTGAATCCCGGCGCAATCACCTGAATACGAACTTTGCCGTAAGGAATGCCTGTGGCTTCCGCCTTGCCGTCATCATGGGTCTTGAGTTCCAGACCCTCCTGCTTCGCCTTGCCGTGGTTGTCGATGAGGTGGATCACTACTTCCGCATTTTTCACCGGCTTGCCGCTGGAATTCCTAATGACGGTCATGTTCACTGAAGCAGTCTTCTGGTCCGGCACAGGGTGTTTCTTTCCGGCAAGCGCAGCCGCCGACAAAAGCACGGAAAACAGACAAACTAGGATAAGACGCTGGATATTCATGGCTGACGTTATTTTACAGCCAGAGAGGCTTATACCCTAGCGGACGCGGGATGATCGGTTCGCGGCTTCAATTGGACCATGACCGTGGCAACCAGCACGGCCACGATCCCTGCTATCTGCATGGTCCGCAGCGATTCACCAACAAAAAGCACCGCAAAGAGGATGGCAAATACCGGCTCCAGGCAACTGGTAATAACGGCCCGCGTAGGATCAAGGTATTTCAATCCGCTCAGATAAAGCATGTATGGCAGCACCATGGAGAGACAGGCAAAGATGAAGAGGAATCCCCATTGCGGCCCGCTGAAATTCTGCGCCATGAGCTTCCATGGAGGATTGACAATGGTCCATAAGAGCGCCGCACCCAGCAGCAGATAAAACATTACCGTGAACTGATGATTTCGCGTTACCAATCCTTGTCCGGCGACGTTATAGAAGGCATAGCCAAACGACGCCAGCAGAGCGGCGGATACAGCGATCAAGCTGAATTTGATACCTCTTTGGAAGACGCCGATTGCCAGGGCTGTTCCGACCATCGCCACCAAAGCTGCGGCGGTGCGCTGAATTGTTGCGCGTTCCCTGCCGCGCGCGACCATGTAAATCAATACCCAGAGCGGCGCAGTGTACTGGATGGTGATCGCCAGAGAGACGGTCGATTTCTGCACGGCGTAGTAATAGAAAAAATTGGAGCAAGCGACGCCCAGCGTGCCAACCAGCCCGCACAATATCAGGTCACGCCTGGAGATGGAAAAGATGCGGCGGCCAAAGCGCAGCAACAAAATGGGACCAAAGACCAGAACGGTGAAGGTGGTCCGCGCTTGCGTGAGTACCACAGGCGAGATCAGAGCATGGCCGGCAAAGAGGCTGCCATTAAAAATTGCCTTGCCGACTACTGCGGCAGCGCCCCAGCAAAACGTGGCTGTGGCCACAAAGAAATAGCCCCGCCATGGATGTTGCTGCTCTGGCGCGGGGCTTATGGATTGTTTCGCGGCGAACTCACTCGGCAAGCATTGCGTCCAGGCGCTCAGGATCAAAGCCGACCATGACTTGTTCCCCGACGACTATGGTTGGCGTGGAACGGCTGTTGTAGGTACGCACCAGCTCAAAAACCGCCTGCTGGTCAGAACTAACGTCTTTCACTAGAAACTCAATACCTTTCTCCGAAAGGTAGGACTCAGCCCATGAGCACGGCGGTCAACCGGGCTGGCTATACACCACAACCTTTTTTTGCGACATGAAAAGAATTCCCCCCTGTTTGCTGATTAGATTCTTTCTACATCGTCAATGTTTCTTTTATTTTGCTTGCCGGGCAGCTGTTTCCACGCCGGAAAGATGCACCTCAGTAACGATCTTTGCCGTACATTTCAGCATCGCAGAGACCCCGCAATACTTTTCTTCAGACAGTCTGACCGCGTCTTCTACTGCCTTGCGTGAAACCTGCCCGGAAACCGTATAGATGAGTTTGATGGAAGTATAGACTGTCGGCGCTTCTGTGGCGCGTACGGCCTCAGCCTTTACGTGAACGCCAACAAATGGCTCGCGTTTCTTGCGCAAGATGCTCACTACGTCCGTGGCGGTGCAGGCGCACAGGCCCATCAGCACCATTTCCATGGGACCGGCAGCAGTGTTGCGCTGGCGATCAGAGTCGATCACGATGGCATGGCCGCTGCTCGCGTTGGCGACGAATCGTTCGCCGTCCGTCCAGTTTACCTGCGCTTCCACGTTCATGGCCCTGATCCTCCCTGTGGCGCGAAACCTCTATCATACGGCAGGGTTGCCATCACGCGTGCCCTTTGAATGGCAGTAATGAACAATTCCGATTGCAGTCATTCGATAGGAATTAGGGTTCAACGAATCACTCCACACTAGCCGACTTGTCGGTACCAACAGGTGCCGGTGAGCGCATTGGCGATTTACCATTCGTCGTGAAAGTCGCTAGAGAGTCAACTGCAAAGAGCACTTGCCCGACAAGCGACTGGCGCATCGAGAACAGGCTCCAGAGGCAATCCGCGTTCTTCCGGCCCCTGATGCCGGCGCCGCAACCGTGGCGGCTCGCGCTCCTGCGCAGGTTGCGGTGCGCACTTTCATCGTCAGGTGAATGAATCAGGGTTCAGAAGTCAGGAATCGCGAAATTCACAGTTGACATTGACAGAAAATCCACTACCATAAGGTTGTGGATAGATTGGGTACGACATTTGCGGCTTTGTCTGATCCAACCCGCCGGGCGATGATCGAACGGCTTTCACGTGGGCCTGCCTCTGTACATGGATTGACGGAGCCGTTTGCACTCTCGCAGCAGATGATTTCAAAACATATTGCCTACCTGGTGCGGGCGCGGATTGTGATCAAGACGAAGCGTGGACGAGAGAGTATTTGCACGCTTAGGCCAGAGGCGATAAAAACAATTAGCGACTGGGCGATTAGTTATCGACAGTTCTGGGAAGAGAGTTTCGACAAGCTGGATGCCGTTGTGAAGCAAATGAAAAAAGCGGAGGCTGGACATGACAAAAAGCATGTTGAATGAGACAGAACGGATGGTTGTGACAAGAGTTTTTGATGCCCCACGCGAATTGGTTTGGAAGGCGTGGACAGACCCGCAATATGTGATGCAGTGGTGGGGGCCGAAGGGCTTTACTGCGCCTGTTTGCAAGATGGATTTTCGCGTGGGAGGAAAATTTCTCTGCTGCATGAGATCTCCAGATGGGCAGGAGTTCTGGAATGCGGTTGAATACCATGAGATTGTTCCGCACGAGAAGATCGTTTCCTCCATGTACTTTGCCGACTCGAAGGGAAATAAGATTGACCCTGAGCAATTAGGAATAGAACATGAGGCCATAGACGATGCGTACGACGTGATTACTTTTGAGGATTTTGGAAACGGCCAGACGAAACTCACCTTCATTGGAAATGAACCCATGGAGAGCGCGAAAAATAGCGGTCAATTAGAGGGCTGGAACCAGATACTCGATAAACTCGCTGCAGTCGTTGCGGGGCTGACGCGGACGAAATAAGAAGTTGAAGCCTGGATGATCGTCAGGCGCGAGAATGAACACCTGCGTCGCTCAACGCTCAAGGAGAAAAAATGCGTTTCTCATTTTTCCGCGATTTAAGAGTTGCGTTCCACTCTTTGAAGCACAGCAAAAGCCTCGCGGCCATTGTGATCCTCACGCTGGCGCTGGGAATCGGAGCCAACGCGGCCATCTTTACGCTGGTCCGTGGCGTGCTGCTGAAGCCGCTGGTCAACCGTGATGAGAACCGGCTCGTCTATATCCGCCAGAGCGCCCCCAGCGGCGGACAGGACAACACGACGTTTTCCGTGCCCGAAATCAAGGATATCGAGGGCGGCGTGGGCTCCATCAGCGAGTTCGGCGATTTCTCGACGATGGACTTTACGATGGTCGGACTCGGCGAACCTCGCGTGGTTCACGGCGGCGTCGTCAGCGGCAACTACTTTGATGTAATGGGTCTGCGTCCTGTTCTCGGCCGTCTCGTCGGACCTCAGGACGGTGGCGCCGACGCCGCTGGCGTCATCGTGCTGACGTATCGCTTCTGGTCTACCGTTTACGAAAAAGACCGGCATGTGATCGGCAAGACTGTTCGGCTCGGCAGCCTTGGCGATCGTTCCGCTACGGTAATCGGCGTCCTCGAACCCTCGGTGCCATATCCCGCGGATACCGAGATTATCGGCAACCTCGTCATCAGCCCGCATCATCTTTCCGCCACGATGGTAACCGGCCGCATCCATCGCATGACCGAACTCTTCGGTAAGCTTGCTCCCGGCGCCACTCTGGAACAGGCGCGCAACGAGTTGCGCACCGTGTACGCCTCCATGGAGAAGGACCATTCCGATGCGTATCCCGATAACGGCGGCTACCGAATTGATGCCAGGATGCTCCGGGATCAGATCACTTCCGGCGCGCGCACCGTCCTCCTCGTGCTTCTCGCAGCTTCGGGACTGGTCTTCATCATCGCCTGCTCGAACGTTGCTAACCTGATTCTGGCGCGGACGGTTCGCCGCGAGGGTGAACTCTCGATCCGTGCCGCATTGGGCGCCAGCACCTGGGCGCTGCGCCGTATGTTGTTAGCTGAAAGCCTTTTGCTTTGCTGCGCCGGCGCGGCAATCGGCGTAATCATCGCGCAGCCATTGGTAACAATCCTGGCTCGATACGCCTCGCGCTTCTCTGTTCGCGCGCTGGATTTGACGGTTGATTTCAGCTTGCTCTGGGTCGGGGTGGCACTGGCAATCCTTGCCGCGGTGATTCTGGCATTTGTGCCGCGCCTGCCGGCGACGAACTCATCGAATGGCATGAACCTGGCGAGCGGCAGCGTCCGCATCACCGGCAGCACCGGCCGCCGCCAGCGTGCCTTTGCCGTCACCCAAATCGCCGCGTCTTTCATACTGCTCGCGGGCGCCAGCGTGTTGATTACTACGCTGCTCGCGTTGCAAAGGACCCAGAACGCCTTCGATACGCGCCGCGTCCTGGTCGTCGACGTTCCGGCGCCGTCCAACGGAAAAACGCCTCAGCAAGTCCTCGATTTTTACAAGGAATCGATACGTCAAATCGATGCGCTACCCGGGGTCACCGAAACGGCTGTCGGCATGATCGCTCCTTGGCGGGATGCGGGCGGCGGCTTCGACGTGGGCCTGCAATTTTCTGGTGATGGTCATGTTCATGGCAAAGACGATCCTCGCGCGCTGTGGCGCACGATTTCTCCCGGCTTTTTTGCCTCGCTCGGCGTTCCTATCATTGCCGGGCGAGACTTCAACGCGCTCGATGACCAGAACGCAGAGCCAGTCGTGATCGTTAGCGCGACTCTAGCGCGGCAGATGTTTCCCGGTCGGGATCCGATCAATCGGCATGTGCATTGGACTGATCCCGTGCTCGAATTCGCTACCGGCACTGCCGCCGAAAAGGCGCGACTTACGTCGCCGCACCGAATTATTGGCGTCGCCGCCGACATGGACGACGAACACATCGTCCCAGTGCCCACCGCCACCATTTATGGCGCATTGGCAGACGGCGGAATGTTCGGCGGTCACGTCTTCATCCACACCACGGGAAATCCTTATTCGCTGGTGACGCCAGTCACGAAAATTATTCGGGATATGGCCGCTGATGAACCGGTGGAGAACGCCGCCACTCTGGAAGACATCCGTGCAAAGGTGCTGGCGCCAGACCGCTTGAACTCCCTGGTTTTTGGCGTGTTCGCAGCGGTCGCGTTACTGATTGCGGTCGTCGGTGTCGCCGGGGTGCTGGCCTTTTCTGTCAGCGCCCGGACACGCGAATTCGGCATCCGCCTGGCGCTTGGCTCTCAGCCGAGAAATCTACTCAGAGGTGTTGTCACCGAAGGCGTGGCAATGGCTGCCGTTGGCATCGTGGCCGGCGCGGCCTTCGGGCTCGTGGTTGTGCGCGTGGCAGGCAGTTATTTCGGTGATCTAAAAATGCCGGGCGCATGGCCCGCGATCGTTTCTGCGTTTGTGCTGTTAGGCGCGGCGGTAGTCGCTTCGATGCTCCCGGCGGCACGCGCCGCCCGCGTCGACGTAATGCAAGCTCTCCGCTCGGAATGATTTTTCCCGGCGCGCCGGTTTTCCATAAGACGACGAAATTCTGAGCTAAGACTCTGGTGTGATGGGAAGGAGAATCTGAAGCTGCTCACGGTTGCGGCTTGGAAATGCTGGTGCGTAGCCTGCCAATGCGGCCATCGGGGCCGACGACAAATGGGAGCGAAAGCGCGTTCCAGTTCTTATCGGCATCCACCGGGTCGCCGGCTGACGGTTTCAGAGCACGCCAATTCTGGCCATCGTCGTTTGAAATGTCGGTGCCATTCGGGCCAACGGTAATCCACGTCTTCGAGTCCGCATCGTAGGCCACCGACGAGCGGTAGCCGTGGGGTGGAGTCTGTGAAGCCGCCCAATGCAGGCTTCCGTCAATGGAGACCGCGGCGGTGCCTGCGGACCCTTCGGGTTCGCTCTCATCCCCACCGACAGTCACTATTACATCGCGGGCGTGGACTGCCCGCACAATGTATTTGGCAGCGTCTGAATTCGCCACAGAGTCCGGCCCAGGTCGGACGGAGACAGAAGCCCACCTGCTGCCGGACCATGTCGCAAAGGCAGGTCCCCGCCCACGTATGTCACATTTATATGAGGATCATGCTTAACATACTCTTCCAGAGTGCGACTGCGGGGAGCGGAGCCTGCTGTAACAAATAGCGACCAGCCACGAATTTCAACAAGTGCTGAATTGCTTGCACCTATCAACGTTTCTCCCCGCCTGGCAGATGCTCTCCAGGCACCCTCAATTTTCGTCCAAGTCTTTCCGTAATCATAGGTTCTGAAAATTGCGAAATATCCTGCTAGAAATCCCATGACCGGATCACCAATCAACTCGCCAATGCGGCCTTTGTCCCGACCTGTACTCGAAATGAATTGCATTGCCTTGAAGGACCCTTTGGGGGAATCGGGATTTGTAAAAACCAGGTCCCAGCTGCGGCAACCATCGGTGGACTTATAAACGCGGGACTGGTCGCCTGGACCGCTGGACATCACGAGCGCGACGCTCGCGTCAAAGGCTTGAATGCCTCGAAAGTCCAGATATTTTGCATTGGGCGGAGTAGCACAAAGTTGCCATGTCTTTCCTTCATCGGTGGTGCGCAGAACAGTTCCTTCTGTACCACTCGCCCATGCCACGCCGCCGCCAACGTTATGAATACCGCGAAGATTGGCTGCGGTGTGGGACGCCTGCATTGTCCACTGCGCTCGCGCTGCGGGGACGAGGAGGAGGAAGGCGAACAAATTTAGCAGTCGCATATCATTAGTTGAGTTGCGGGCCACCAAATGAAGAAAGTTTTACAGACTAAACCAGTTTAATCCAGATCCCGGCTCATGAGCTGTACGCAAGCAGCCCTTCCGCGATAACCGAAAGCGGCTCCATCCGTCTCATCCCCTAGCTCCAATAAGTAATTGACTAAAAAATAATGGAACGATCTTCCCAATTCGAGCAATGGATAACAGGAGCGAGGGCAGCGCCCAGCAGAGCCATGGCAGATTCGCCAGTCGAAGATCAGGAGCTGCTCAGGCAGCTCCGCAAAGGAAATGAGACGGCGTTCACCTCTCTTTATGAACGTTACCAGGGGTCTATTTACCGATTTGCGCTGCACATGAGCGGAAATACAGCCACGGCGGAAGAAGTGACCCAGGAAGTTTTTATGCTGCTGATCGGAAACCCGAAGGGATATCAAGGAGACAAAGGGCCTTTAGGCAACTATCTTTTTGGCATGGCGCGCAACCTCACTCGGCGCATGATTCAGAAGTCGCGGCTGGACCTGCCCATTGAAGAGGAATGGCTGGACTCGGGAGAATCAGGCTTCACCAGCGATCTTGATGTTCTCTCCGAACTCAGCAACACTGAGCAGCTGGAGTTTTTGCGCAAAGCGGTGCTGGCATTGCCGGAGCAGTACCGAGAGGTGGTTGCGCTTTGTGATCTGGAAGAAATGAGTTATGCCGATGCGGGGGCCCTGCTGGAATGTTCGCTGGGAACCGTGGCTTCGCGGCTGCATAGGGCGCGGGTGATGTTGAAGATGAAATTGAGCTTTCAAAAATGCGTGAAGTAGATCCACAATCCGGAGATCCTCTGAAAGATGTCGCAGCAGACGCGCATTTGAGCGATGCTCTGCGCGGACTGGCTGCCTCATCTCGTCACGGCGCGCCTGCTGAGCTTGGTGCCGGACTAGCGACGGCATTCCGTCGGCATCATGCGCGACGCAGGCTGGCTCGGCGGGCAACTGTGGCTGCGCTGGCTGCGTGCCTGGCGCTGGCAGCCGGGTTGATATCGATGCGCTCACGGCATGAAGCGCCGTCAAAAGAAATCGTAAAAGAGCAACCAGGTGTTGTTCCTGTAAGGACTCCTGAGGCTGGCACTACCGCTAATGTCGACGGGGGACCACCCCGACCTGTAAAGAAGCAAGTAAAACCGAGGGCGACGACCAGCAATCTTGCCGCTGCTTCCCGCCGCGAGTTCCTTGCTTTGCCGGGATACGATCCCGCCATACCAGCGGAAGAGCTGAGCATTGTGCGAGTTCGAGTACCCGCGAGTGCTTTATGGCAGATGGGCGCGCCGGTGAGTCCGGATTCAGGAGCGCGAAAGTTTATGGCCGACTTTGTTGTGAGCCAGGATGGAACACCCTACGCCGTGAGATTAGTGCAATAACAAACTTTTAAGGAGAGTTACCTATGAATCGAATTGCTATTTTGCTGGCCGGCGCATTGCTACTGGCAGGAAGCCTTGCCGCGCAGCAATCCGCACAGAAGGAGAAAGTGCGCACCTTCACGTTTACGCAGGATGAACCCATCACCATGATGGCGCCGTTTGGAATGATGCAAAATGAGCGCCTGCCGGAAGGCAAGATTGAATTCTTCTCTGCGGAAATGGCCGGCGCCGGCGAGGTTGTGACCGCCGCGCCTTACACAGCCACGGCAACCACGGAGAGCACGCAGGTTCTTGCCGACGGCAATCGGATAGTGAATAAAACATCGTCTTTCGTTGCGCGAGACAGCCAGGGCCGCACGCGACGCGAAACGGACTTGCACCGCATCGGTACGATGCAGGTTGATAGTCCCAAAACGGTATTTATCAATGATCCCACCACGCACACCCAGTACATCTTCACTCCGGGCGGCGAGGCAACCAAGGTGGTACGCGGCGAAGGCAGCTGGAAAGAGAACCCGCAGATCATTGAACTGCGCACAGCCCGTGAACAGCGACTGAAAGAAAAGACGATTGTTGTGACCCAGGGAGCGCATGAGGTCCAGAAGAGCAAAGAAAACAGTGAACAGGCAAAACATGAAGACTTGGGAACGCAGACGATTGAAGGCGTGTCCGCTCAGGGCAAGCGTGAGACGGTAACGATTCCGGCCGGCGAGATCGGCAACGATCGGCCTATTGAAATAGTGACTGAAACCTGGTTCTCACCTGAACTACACACCATGGTCCTGAGAAAGCATTCCGATCCGCGCTTCGGCGATAGCACTTATCGGCTCACCGACATCAAGCGCAATGAGCCGGATGCATCCTTTTTCCAGCCTCCGGCGGGAGCCAAAGTTTCAATTGAACGTTCACTGGAATTGCACAAGGAAATCGCTCCTTCCAAAGAGTAGCCTCTTCTCTCCTCTTTTGGTTGGTGAAGGCCGGGCGGAAAACGCCCGGTTTTTTGATCGCTGCGCAGCTCGCAAAAACAATCAGCCGCGAATCAACGCAAAGTGCGCGATACTTCAATGATTCGTGTCCATTCGCGAAATTCGCGGCTAATTTTATCTGCGGTTATCCGTCTGCGGTTCGGGGTGGATCAGCACTTTGAAGAGTTCCGGCGCGGTCTGCTTGAAACGAATTTCCAGTTCCGTGGATACGTCATGCACGCGTGAGAGCGGCAGATCGTCTGACATGGTGCAGTGGCACGACATGTAAATTTTTCCTCGCACGCGCTTGATTTCCACATCGTGCATGTCCACGACTTCAGGAAATTCATGGACCACGGGCTTGAGCTTCTGTTCCAGCACCGCATCGCGGACCACCGTATTGCCGGGCTCGATGGTAGAAGGCTCACTCTCAATGTGCGTAAGGATGGAAGAAATCTCCGGAACGTCACTACGGATTTCAGCTTCCAGTACAGTCACCACGTCATGCGCGTCTTTGAGACTAAGATTTTCGTCGAGTTCCAGATGCAGTTCCGCGTGGAGCCGGCCTTCAAGGTCCTGGACGCTGACATCATGCACGCTGAAATTGTTGCGTGAAGCAACGGCGCGGATGCGATCGAAAATATTTTCATGGCCGGTTTCGCGTGGGATGGAGTGAATGACTACATCGGCATCCGGAAGGACCTTGTGAACAGCGCGGGTGATTTCGCCCACCACCTGACCAGAGCGCTGGAAAGTAACATTGCGCGCCAGGCCAACAGTGAGATCAGCAAAGTAGCGGTTGCCGGCACGGCGGATGCGAGCGCGCTCCACTTCAATCACACCATTTACCTTTAGAGCGGCATCCATGATACGTCCGCGATAGCCAGCGGGAGCGGCATCCAGCAACGCGTCAATGGTGCGGCGGGCCAGCCGAGAGCTAACGTAGACGATCACGGCAGAAACCATTAGAGCGGCGACGGCATCGGCCTTGGTAAGCCACGCAACGCGCCAGTGCTCACCGGCCCAAACGCAGCCCAGCCCAAGCGCAACGACACCGCTGGAAAAAATGTCGGTACTGAAGTGAAGAGCATCTGCTTCGAGTGCCTGGCTATCGTATTTATCGGCGATGACCTGAAGCTTGCGTGAGCGCCACCAGTCCACCAGCATGGAAAGAAACATCACACCAAAAGCAGCAAGCGAAGGCTCAATATGAACACTGTGGTGTCCGCTTAGACGGCGCACGGCCTCCCAAACGATCCATACGCAGGTAAGAAGAAGCAGGCCGGTTTCAATGAAAGCAGAAAAGTTTTCCACCTTGCCGTGGCCGTATTGGTGTTCGGCATCGGCCGGCTTATCTGAAACGCGAACAGAGAGCAGCGTAACCAGCGCGGCCACAAGATCAAGCCCGGAATGAGCCGCCTCTGAAAGTATTCCCAGGCTCAGCGTGGAAAGGCCGACAATCAACTTGAGAATGGTGATCCCCAGCGCGGCAAGCAGAGAGTTGAGCGCGACATTGCGCTTTTCCTTCTGCATGCTATTGAGCACCGGGTTGAGTTCGGCCGAGGACACCACTGCCATTGTCTCAAGTTTTTGGTTCAGAGCACCATAACCATTGTTACTGGCTGCATTTACCCGAAAACCATTATGCTAGGATATTGCCGCCTGACTTCCCTTATACCGACGAAAGGAACCCAACGATGATTCGCAGGCTGATTATTTGTGTTTTTATAGCATCCACGGCGCTGGCGCAGACGCCAGGCGCGACCAAAAAACCAGGGTCGCCGGTAACAAACGCTCCATCTGCAAGCCCGACACCGGCGCCGCAGGCAACGCCTCCATCCTTATTGAAGCGCGATGAAACGACGCCTGATTTGCCGCCAGAAACCCCAGTGATCAGCATTAAAGGCCTTTGCCCAGCTGAAGATAAGCCTGCTGTAACCAACAAGGTGCCCTCCACCAGTGACTGCGGAATGACGGTAACCAAGCAGCAGTTTGACAATCTGGTGAAAGCTTTCAATACCAACAACCAGAATGTGCCCTTGGCGCAGCGGCGCAATCTGGGGCAATCCTACGTGGAGTTGCTCATATTTTCAGAAGCTGCGAAAGCTGCGGGAGTGGAAAATACCCCTGCTTTTGTTGAAGTAATGCGTGTTCTGCGGATGAAAACGCTGGGCGACCTTTACCGCAACCAACTGGCAGAACAGTACCGCAATCCATCGGAGCAGGAAATTGAGGATTATTACAAGGCCAACCCGGACAAGTTTGAAGGCGCCAAGCTGAGCCGGATTTTTATCCCAACGAACAATCCTGATCCGCAGGCCACAGCAGTACAAAAGGAGGCGTACCAGAAGAAAGTTGGGCAAGTGGCAGATGACATTCAGGCGCGCGCTGCCAAAGGCGAGGACATGACCAAATTGCAGAAGGAAGCTTATACTACGCTGGCTATCGCAGCTACGCCTCCCACCACAGACCTGAGCGTGGCACGCCATGGCACTTTTCCACCGAAGATCGATCAGGAGATCTTTTCGCACAAAGCGGGCGAGGTCTTTCGCTCCGATGAGGCCACAGGCCACATGATTTATAAAGTCGAGAGCAAGCAAACCAGTCCGCTGGAGACCGTAAAAGCCGAGATAACACAGCAGCTATTTCGCCAGAAGATGGAGGCAAAAACCAAGGAGTTGAATTCCGCTGTGCACACCGAATATGACGAAAGATATTTCGGGCCTCCGGCTCCGCCAATGCAGCTCAAGCCACCTACGCCGCCGAATCCGCAGGGTAGATAACAGATAGAAGATAAAATTGAGATGAGTTCAATGACCGCCAGGGGATTGCACGCCACGATTGAAAGCGCAATCGTGGCACTGATTGCCGCGCCCATTGAACAGCATAACGCATGGCAGTAACCACCCAAAAGCCGACAGTCCTGGTTACCGGAGTTTCCGGCAATCTGGGCGTTCGTCTGCTCAAGCAACTTTCGGACTTTAACGTAATCGGCACGGATGTTCGCGAACCAGAAGATGGGTCGAGTCTTGGACGCTTTGAAAAAATTGATCTGGCGGAAGAGCGCTCCTGCGATCAATTGCTGGACTTGATGCGCGTACACCGTCCGGAATCTGTTGTGCATCTGGCTTTCATTCTTGATCCGCTGCGTTCCGGCGTGGTGGAAAAGAAACGCATGTGGCAGGTGAATGTGGCAGGCACCAGCCGCGTGACAGAAGCGATTGCAGAGCACAACCGCATGGTGGGAGTAATAGACAAATTTATTTTTCCCAGCAGCGCGCTGGTCTATGGTCCTGACTTGCCCAAGCCCGTCACGGAAGACGCTCACCTGAATGCGCAAAGCCTGCCGTATGCGCTGCATCAGCAGGAAGCCGACCGCACAGTGCAATCGCGGGTGAAGAGCATGAAGACCAAGGTATACATTCTGCGGCCACATGTTTTTGCCGGGCCAACCGTGCAGAATTATCAGATGGGCGTGCTGCGCGGTATCCCCGGCGGCAAAGGGCGGCTGGCAGAGCGCCTGCGCCGGCAGGGCAAGCGCCTGCCACTTTGGCTGCCTTCACGCGGCGATTATCTGGAGCACAAGTTTCAGTTTGTACACATCGATGACGTTGCACGGCTGATTGCGCATATCCTACGGCGCAAACTGACTGACCCCAAGCTGACGGTCTTGAACGTTGCCGGCCGCGGAGATCCGCTGGAGCTGCGCCGGTGCATTGACATTGCCAAGATTGAAGTGCAGCGCGTGCTGGGACGATCGATTTGCAGGCAGGCGCTGCGCGTGCTCTGGGACCTTGGCGTTTCCGATATTCCGCCAGAAGCGCTTCCCTACCTGCTGGGCTCCAGCACTATGGACACTGCCCGGCTGCGTGTCTTTCTAGGCGAACATTACCGCAGCGTGATTGAGCACACTTGCGAAGAAGCCCTGGCAGGAAGTTTTACCAACATGCCTGTGGCGACTTCAGCGGCAAAGAGCTAGAAAACCACCACTGATAAACACTGATGACGCTGATCTGAGGATGTGAGTATTTAGATGGGTTGCCGATCAAGGCGATCACCCGATCATCCGGTTACCTGATGGCTTTGGCCGTTGCGGAGTTGGACAACACCCCAGCTCGCAGTGCGCCAGAATTTCTGTTGTCGGCGAATGCAAGACCATATCGCAAATCATGCTAGTTAGCTTTGGATGCGCACCTGCGGTACCGGCACGAACCATCTTCATTCCAAGTTGGTCACATAACGCTCGGGCTTCCGTATCAAGGTCGTAAAGGACTTCCATGTGATCGGAAATAAATCCAATAGGACAGATAACCACGTTGCGCACACCGGCGGCATGCTGTTCGCGCAGATGATCGCAAATATCAGGCGCAAGCCACGGCTGCGTTGGAGGACCGCTGCGGCTTTGGTAGACCAGCGTCCAGTTGTTTATTCCGCAAGCAGCAGCGACCTGGGCGCTCGCTTCTTTTAGTTGCCGCACATACGGAGATGCATCAGCCATGCTTATGGGAATGCTGTGCGCGGTAAAGATGAGTTGCTCAGGATGGCCAGCGCCGCTCTGCTCGGCTTGAGGATCACTTGCACCGCTCTTGTCTGCCAATTCGGCTATCGCTACGCGAACACGGTCTGCCATGGCCTGAATGAATTCCGGACGATCGCAAAAGTTCGGCAGCTTCTCGATTACCATGTCCTGCGTTCCGGAGGCGTGCTGCGCCCGCGTAATGTCCTCACGATACTGGCGGCAACCTGAATAGGAACCAAAAGCCGATGTAGCAAGCGCAGCCGCGCGGCGAACACCTTCAGCATGCATCTGTTTTAGCGTGTCCGCCAGCAGCGGATGCCAATTGCGATTCCCCCAATAGACCGGCATGGCAATGCCCTGGCTTCTGCATTCGCCTTCCAGCGCGGCTATCAGTTGCTTGTTCTGGTCATTGATGGGGCTGCGACCGTCAAAGTGGTAATAGTGTTCGGCCACTTCCCGCATACGTTCACGCGGGACGTTCTTGCCGCGCAACACGTTTTCCAGAAACGGCAGCACGTCTTCATGCTTCTCCGGGCCGCCAAAAGAGACCACCAGCAGTGCATCGAATGAGTTCATGTGGAAGAGATGATTCTAAATCATCAGTCTCACGAACTCTTAAATCGTTGCCTTGCAGCTATAATCACCAGCCATGCGCGCTTCAGCCATTTCAACATCAGCTCTTTCCACGATTGCCTTATTGCTTCTCTGCTCCGCCGCTAACGCCCTACAATCCACTAACTCCGCCGCCGATCGCAAGCCAGCCGATCTTAATGCCCCCGATCTTGATTCGATAGTCCAGCGCGTGATCGCGCAGGAACACGTCGTCGGAGCGTCAGTGCTGATAGTCAGGGGCGACCGCATTCTGCTGCATAAAGGCTATGGCTTCGCCGATCTTGCACTGGAAGCGCCGACAAAAGATGAGACTGTCTATCACGTCGTTGGGCCTATGCTGCCATTTACGGGCATCGCAGTGATGCAGCAGGTGGAGCGCGGCAAGCTATCACTGGACGATGACATCTCCAAGTTCATTCCTGAATTTCCTTTGCAGGGCCATCACGTTACTGTGCGGCAGTTGCTCAACCATACTTCCGGAATCGTGGACTACCATTACCTGGGCGATCCCATTGAGGCCACCAGCCGCCAGCCTAAAGCTCTGGATGAAGTAATGGCTTTATATGCAGGCAAAAACTGGGTCAATGATCCTGGCCAGAAATGGGATTGGTCTATCTCCGGCTTCAATCTTCTGGCCACCATTGTGGAGCGCGTCACCGGTCAGAGCTTCCCTGATTACGTGCAGCAAAACATCTTCAGGCCAGCCGGAGTGAAGTCAACTTCTTACTGTGACGATTTCACGCTCACGCGCGGCCTTGCTCATGCATATCGCAAGATCGGCGGCGGCTATGTTGAGGCCCATGAAAACGGCATGGCCTATAACTCTGACCTGCGCTTCTGCTCCACTGTGGGCGATCTTTTGCAGTTGTGGCGGGCCATCCAGCAGAAATCGCTGGTTCGGCCGGAAGCGTTCAGGCAGATGACAACCGCTGAGGGCGCGGCGCAGCATATGTCCGCGCAGGACCCCAAAGCGCAATATGGTTTCGCCATGATCCTGAACCATGAAGACGAGCATCGGCGCATCGGCCAGCATGGATCGCTCATGGGATACAGCGGCAGCCTTTATGACTTTCCTGAAGACAATCTCACCATCGTTGTCCTGACCAATACTGAAGACCAGAATGCTTACGCCATCACTCGTGCTCTGGGGCGCGCGATTCTTGGTTTGCCCGCGCTTCCTGCGCCCAAGCATGAATCCGAACCAGCGCTTGTTGATAAACCAATCTCCGCCGAAGAGCGCAGGCAGCTTACCGGAACCTTTGTGCTCAAGCTCGACCAGGTCGGCGCTAACCTGCATGACTCTTTCGCGCAGTATCGCCGGACATATCGCGTCTTTGACGAGAACGGCCGCCTCATGATCCAACCCCTCGGAGAAGGCCCCGAGCGTTTGCTCAAACAGGATGACGGCAGCTTTGCCATGCGGTCGGCTCCGCAGACTCACATCTCATTTTCCATGCAGGACATGCACACATCGATACTGAAGATCAATTCACCGGGCTTTCCCCTGGCAGGAGCGCGCGTGGGAGATGGCGATCCGGCAACGTTTCACGGGCAGTTGAAATAGCCGGAGCGCAACACGGCCCATGCGGGCGCGGTTTTATCTTGTGAGTCCTGCCTTCCGATCCCGGCGATCTTTCTCTATTTGCAATCGGTTTTGAAAATCGCCTCAGTCACAGTAGTTTTATGTGAAGCCTGGCTGCTGCGGAACCACTCGGCATCAGCGCTTTGCCCTTTGCGTGCGCAGCAGGTGATGAACGGCCGGCAGGCTGCGCCTCCGCAGTCGGCGGACGTGGTGCATCGAATGCCACAACCACACTGGCAGAATCCCCCCTTCGTGGCGCCGGTGTCTATTGCATCCGGCTGTGCCGCCAGACCCGCACCCTGGGGCATCATGTCCAGCGAAAACACAGTTTTGAGCGAAAGATCCGGCATCAGGTAAGTCCGGATGGCCGGAGTAACTGTGGCGTTTGAAGAGTTGGAATCAGACGTTGCAGCAACAGCAGCCGTGGCTGCCAGCAGAAGAACAAATGCAAGAAACAATTTTTTCGGCATACACAGTGTCCTTCCCTCGAACACCGAGATTGTAGTTCAAGCACGCTGAGGGCAGCGGCAGAAAACCTGCCTTGGTGGCAAGGGATTCCCGTTTTGAAACAAAGACGTTTCTGCTCGATTGCCATCCATAAGCAAGACTTCATAATTCTGCCGGAATAAATTTGGGCTTGTGAAAATCGGAATTGTTTTTGTTTGTACATTTTCCGGATTTCCGCAAGAGTTCTCAATGGTGCGAGACAGTTTCAAGTTGGGAAAGCCCGTTATTGCAGTTAACACTCGTGATTTCCAGAATCATAACTTCGCAAATCACAAGGAACACGATGCCGCCAAGCTGCTAGATTCACGCGATAGCCGCTTGCGTCATGGAGGTCTCCCACATGAAAATCACCCGCATCGTAATAGTTTCCTTCGTGCTATTAACCGCAACAGCAATAATTGGCGGCGCCGAAAAAAAGCCGGTGAGTCCGGCAATCATCAAGGCAGCCGATTGCTGCACGCTATGTCCGCCGCTTTGTCCTAACCCTCCTAACCCTCCCGATCAAACAAACTAACTTAGTGATCTTAAGAACCAGCCAAGATACAATATGGGCTGGCCTGCACCAGTTTTCTCGAAGGAAGGTCAGCCGTATGCTCTTTCATTTGCTTCCTCTCTATTCACGCATCATGTTTATCGGCATCGCGGTGCTTGAGTGTTTTCTTGCCCTCATGCTTCTTCGCTGGGACGCATGGAAGCGTTATCCGGTCATGAGCGCCTATTTGACAGTGCAGGGCGTCGGGGGATTCGCCGCTCTGCTCCTTGGCTGCTTTGGACCATTGATGCCTTTCTTCTACACCAACAATGGGGTAATCATCCTCTTAAACCTGATCGCCTTTGGGGTTGCATTTGAGCTGTATTACACGATTTGTGATCCCAGAATTGGTCTTTTCGCGTGGGGGCGGCGGCACGTGGTGGTCATCATTTCGGTATCGGTGGCCATGGCGATTCTGATCGGAAGTCTCTTGACGGCAAGAAACGGCGGCTCCTTGACTAGAACCACGGAGACCATTGAAGAAGTTATGTACGTGGCATTGTGGGCCACCTTCTGCACTCTATGGATCTATTCGCGATTGCTGGGATTCATATGGCGTCCGCGAGTCAAAGGAATTGCCATGGGGTTCGTTCTTTATCTTACCTCTTCAGTTATCTGTAATTTTATCGCGATGCGGTTCTCTCTTAGTATTGCGATGATTGCCAACCAGGTTTGTATGGCCGCCGAATTCCTTACCATGACATGGTGGCTGGGGGTCTTTTGGGGTGAGGAGAAACTCCCGAAAGAAGCATCCATATCCGAGCAAATTCAAGTTGACGAAACGCTGGCGCAATATACAAAGACTGTGGAAGAAGCCGCCCAGCTGTTGTAGTCGCGATCAGAGCCCTCCCAGACTCTCGCGCCGTATCGCAGCAAGCAATTTGTCAAAGAACTAAACTTTCTCGCCGCCTGAGCGGCCTTTTGTCCCCAAATCTGTATCGATCTCCGGCCAAATCCGGCTTAATCCGCGTCTATCTGCATTGCTAACAAACGGATTCGTGCCATGCCGCGAAGAAACTTTTTTCTTTAAGCTTGCTTTCCGAAGTTTTTAGCCCTCCGCAACCTCCGAGTTTCTCTGTGTCCTCTGTGTTGAGATTTTGATTTTGGCTTTCTCTTTGAGTCTTCTCCGTGTCTCCGTGTCTCCGTGGTGGATGTTTTTGGTTGCGCTCTGCCGCGCTGCGTTCATCTGCGGTAAATTCGTCTTTCCTGATCAGTGTCATCAGTGCGAATCAGTGGCAAGTCCTTCCTCAAAATTCACATGCCTGATATTGCTCAACGCCAGTTGCAGGTAATATCCAAGTATTGACGCCTGTTTGTAATCCAGCTTTCCGTCCACCACTGCCTGCGCTCCCTTGGCAATCGCTCCATGGATCGCGTTCGCATCGCCCAGGTTCGGCAAGCTGATCTTCTCCGGACGCGCCTCCTCCAGCATCTCGTGCATATGGCAATACTTCTTGCCGCGTACGCGCGGCGCTCGGCATGTCCCGCCGCCGGCTTTCGGGTGCCGGCATCTCGGAGCGTTGTTAGCGCGCTCAATCGAGTTCCTCATTTTGTTAAAGATCTTCTGGTTCATCTCGTCAAACGCCAGCGCCTTTTCCTGCAATCTCGGATCATGCTCCAGGCATTCTTTATATTCGGCAAAGCACTCGCCCAGCTTCTTCAGCAGCTGTCCCGCGCGGGTTGTCGGCCACACCTGCCGTTCACGTTCCTCATGTTCCTTCAACCGGCGCTTGTCACGCTGTTGCATAATGGTGAAACGCTCATCTTGGCTCCTGGCTTTGTTCCATAAGGCCTGTTCTTCTTGATCCATACCCAGCGCATTTTCTCCTTGCCTGTACCCAAAGTCATCTTTAGGGCAGTACGGATACCTGTTTTCGTCCATAATTCCTCCTCGCTTGGCGGCCTCTACTTTTATGTTCCCTCGTGTCCTCTGTGGTGCATTCTTGTCTTCCCGGTTTCCCGATCCCGGCGATGTCGCACGATGACGGCGATCCCATAAGCCGCGCGGCGCAGCCGGGGCCCCCGACGAGCCCGGTTTTGGCTTGGCGGGGGTGGAATTTTCGCCGCGCCACGAATTGTCATCGTGAGCGAGCGGCGCAGCCGGGAGCCGAACGATCTAAATCGGCGAAGCCCACTTTGCATCCTTCTGCCTGCGTCCCTCAGCCAGACCCACCCCGGTATGGATGTTCTGTTGAAAACAAAGGCCCAACCCCATTTCGACCGAAACGGTCGACCGAGCGGTCGAAGCTCTTTTTCACGTTTTTTCGGCCTTCAATCCCGTTGTAATTCAATTACCTTGCTACTCCCGGTTTTGCTCGTCATTTAACGTGCCGATTGCCGTCCGATTCGCGACGAATACATGGCGAATTAAGCTCAAATCCTACCGCACTAATAAGCGAATATAAAGCGAATTTAATATATATTTCGCACAGATAGATAGATTGGCGTTTGTGAGGTCTGGTAAGGAGCCCTGCGTTGGAAGCAGAAACGGAAACAAACCGCCCGGTTTTCGAATAAACCTATCCTGGAACTTGTCAGAATCCGTTGATCTAACATTCACAATGGGCAGCGCCGGAGGCGCATCACGAGGCGCGCTTGCGCGCTGAAGGGATAAGTGCGGTCCCTCACCACAACTCTGGGTGCCCCTCGATAAGAGCGAAGGCCTTGTCAAGCAAAAACTATCCCTGGCGATGCGCAAGCATCGCTGTGTTAGCCAGAGAGTGCTGACGACGGAAGACACTGGAAAGCATCCCTACCTTGAATCACCCTTCAGTGGAAGGTGGGATTTCATAGGTCTACCGCCGCCAGCAGAGTGCCAAAAAAGACCTTCTCAAATGTTATCTTTAACCCTGGATCAAATTACCGGCGGGACCCGCTTCAACCATGTCGATTGACGTTCTTAAAAAGCTCTTTGAGCAGCATTTCCACGCGCCGCCGGAGCGCGTGCTGCCGTTGCAGGGGCAGCTTGGAGGCTCAGGGCGCGTCATCGTCCGCCTATCGGGCGGCGAACAGGACAAAGCCCGGCTGGAAAGCGGCGGGCATAGCGGTTTCCAAAGCAGACAGAGCGCCATCGGCATTTCATATGACGTGTGGGAAGAGAATGTCGCGTTTCTTGAGTTCTCACGCCATTTCCGGCGACACGGCCTGCCTGTCCCGGAAATTTACGCCGACGATCTTCGCCACGGCGCATACATTGAGCAGGACCTGGGCGACACCACGCTGTTTGAGTTTCTGGTTGCGAACCGCGCCGGAGAAAATATTGCCCCAGCTGTGGTGGACGCCTATATAAAGGTGGTGCGCATGCTCCCGCGCTTCCAGGTGGAAGCCGGACGCGACCTGAATTACAAAGTCTGTTATCCGCGGGGCAGTTTTGATCGGCAGTCGATTGCCTGGGACCTGAATTATTTCAAATATTATTTTCTCCGGCTGGCAGGCATCGCGTTCAGCGAGCAGGCGCTGGAAAACGATTTCAGCCGTCTGACCAGGTTTCTGCTCACTGCGCCGCGCGATTATTTTCTCTATCGCGACTACCAGTCACGCAACGTGATGCTGCTCAACGGAGAGCCTTTCTTCCTTGACTATCAGGGCGGACGCAAAGGCGCTTTGCACTATGACATTGCTTCCCTGCTCTATGACGCCAAAGCAGACCTGCCGCCGACGCTGCGGCAAAAGCTGCTCGATCATTACACTGACGCGCTGCGTGACATGATCGGCATGGAGCGTGATGCTTTCATGCATCATTTTTATGCGTTTGTTTATGTCCGCATCATGCAGGCGCTGGGCGCGTACGGCTTTCGCGGATTCTATGAACGCAAACCGCATTTTCTGCAAAGCGTTCCCTATGCTGTAAAAAACCTGCGTTGGCTGTTGGCAAATGCCACTCTTCCTATCGCATTGCCTGCGCTTACCAGCGCGTTCCAGGGCATTGTGGAGTCAAAGAAATTGCTCTCTGTGGTAGCGGAAGGCGATCGGCGCAGTAGGCCGAGAGAAATGCCGCCCGCTCCCGCAACAGACAAGCTTGTCGCTCGGATTTTTAGTTTTTCTTTCCACCGCGGCGGCCCTCCCAGGGACGAAACCGGTCACGGCGGCGGATTTGTTTTTGATGCGCGCAGCCTGCCTAATCCGGGACGCGAAGAACGCTTCAAGATGCTTACCGGCAAAGACGCTCCGGTGATCGACTATTTACGGCAGCACAAGAGTGTGGATGAATACCTGAAAAACGTAGAAGCTCTGGTCGATGCCAGCATCAGCAATTACCAGGACCGCGGCTTCAAGAGCCTGACAGCTTCTTTCGGCTGCACTGGAGGCCAGCATCGATCGGTCTATCTGGCAGAGCAAATGGCAAAACATCTGCGCGCCAAAGAGGGCGTTGAAGTAGTGCTGCGCCACATTCAATTGGAGAAGATGGAGTTGGAGAAAACAGGCCGATGAAAGCCATGGTGCTGGCTGCCGGCCTGGGCACGCGACTGCGTCCGCTGACCAATGATCGCCCTAAAGCGTTGGTTGAAGTCTGCGGACGATCGCTACTGGAAATCACCCTTACGCGCCTGCGCGACTTCGGCATCCGCGACGTGATCGTCAACGTTCATCACCACGCAGACATGGTGATGGATCACGTAAAAGCTGCCGGCAATTTCGGCATGCACATTGAATTTTCCCGCGAAGATGTTTTGCTCGATACCGGCGGCGGCCTAAAAAAAGCGGCTTGGTTTCTGGGCAGCGATTCCAGCAGAAAAAAAGACGAGCTATTCATTCTCCACAACGTCGATGTCATCAGCACAATCGACCTTCAACGAATGGTTGAAACTCATCAAAACAGCGGAGCGCTCGTCACCCTTGCAGTCCAGGAACGTAAAACCTCGCGCTATCTGCTGTTCAACGATCAGCTTCAACTTTGCGGCCGCCGGTTGGTGAAAGAAGAAAAGACTGAGATCGTTTGCCCCTCACAAAATATGACCGAACTTGCCTTCGCCGGTATTCACGTAATCTCGCCGCGGATATTTCCTCTGCTCACTGAAGACGGCGTTTTCTCGATCATTCCGGCGTATCTGCGGCTGGCTGCTCAAGGTGAAAAGATCCAGGCCTTCCGCGCCGACGAATACTACTGGCGCGATCTGGGCAAGCCGGAAAATATCCGCCAGGCCGAGGAGGATATCAAAACAAATCTTGTTCGCTAACGAGTCAATTCTCAGTCGCTGCCCACGCAACATCCGTTGGATCGGCCAGCGGATAGCCTAGATCTTTCCATCCGCCAAAGCCGCCCTGCAAAGGCCGCACGCGTGTAATACCAAGCTTCTGAAGTTGCTGTGCCACACGGGCACTAGTGGCTTCATTGGGTCAAGTACAGTAGAGAATGATCTCCTCGTTTTTAGGCAGCGTGTCCGCGCGAAGCGTAACATCGCTGGGCAGCACTCGGATAGCTCCGGGCAAGGTCCGCGGGTCGGCCAGCGAATCCAGCGGATGCCGCAGATCAAGGATCATGATCTTCTCACCGGACTCAAGCATGTGGCGCACCTCTTCCGGCGTGATGCGCAACTTGTAGAGCTCTTTGAGAAACTGCCGCCGCTGCATATATTTAATGCCGACGTTCAATGCCAGCACAACCAGGCTGGCCTCAAACAGGATCGGCCCAACCGCTGACGCCACATGCAAACGCTCCACAGGAAGGTATCCGGCAAGCATGAGCACGATGATCCAAAGCGCTGAACCGCCCGTATTGGTAACAAAAAAATGCTCGCGCTCGATTCCAGACAGTCCCGCCACGGCAGGCACCACGTGGGAAACGCCGGGCAGCCACTTGGAAAAAATAAGCGTCCTGTTGACGCCTTTTTCAAAAAACACTTTCGATCGGCGGACGCAGCTATCCGGCTCCAGGGAGATGCGGCAAAGCATGGAAAGAACGCGATCGCCTTTTTTGCGGCCAAGCTCGTACCATAACGTGTCGCCAAGCACGCAGGTGGCAAGCGCAAGCCAGACAGCAACGTCAAAGCGCAGGTGCCCGCCGGCCGCCAGCGCTCCTGCCGCTATCAGCACGGGAGAAAATAACAGCGGCGCGCCCACACGCTCCAGCAGCCCGGACGCCAGCAGCACTATATACGGATGGCCAACCAGCAGTTGCATCAATGATTTCACTTGTATGAGGAGTCCTTTGAGTTTGCCTTGGTTACAAAAAGTTCCAGTTCTTTCTGCATTTTAGATACTCTAATGCCTGCGGAGATTCCTGCTGGTGAAAATTTTTGCCGTCATTCTCGGTCTCGTGCTCATCTTCATGGTCCTCTGGGAAACCTTTGAGACCATCGTGCTCCCTCGTCGCGTCACACGCCAGTTCCGGCTCACCCGGTTTTTCTATCGCAGCACGTGGCGGCCCTGGACGTGGCTTGCCTCCCTGCGCAGCAACAAAAAGAAGCACGATTCCCTGCTTAGCTATTACGGACCATTGTCACTGTTGCTGCTGCTCGCTCTGTGGGCCGTTACGCTGGTTGTGGGGTTTGGGCTGCTGCATTACGGCCTACATGACAGGCTTTCCGGAGCCCTTTTTGCCAGCGACCTTGGCAATGCCATGTACTTGAGCGGCACCACCCTGTTCACGCTCGGCCTGGGCGATGTGCTGCCCGCATCCGGTTTAGGGCGTTTTATCACTGTTCTTGAATCTGGCATCGGCTTTGGATACCTTGCTCTTGTCATCGGCTATCTTCCGGTGCTGTATCAGGCGTTTTCCCGCCGTGAAGTCACCATCTCATTGCTCGATGCGCGTGCCGGCTCGCCGCCCACAGCCTATGAGCTGTTGCGCCGCCAAAGCGGCGTCCACGGCATGGAAGCTCTTACTCAGTTGCTTGAAGACTGGGAAGTCTGGTCAGCGGACCTGATGGAAAGCCATCTTTCTTATCCAGTCCTGGCGTACTTCCGCTCCCAGCACGACAACCAGTCCTGGATCGCCTCCCTCACCGCCATTCTCGACGTTTGCTCTCTCGCCATGGTCGGCCTTGAAGGCATGTGCCAATATCAGGCGCGTATGACGTTCGCCATCGCGCGGCATGCGCTGGTTGATCTAAGCCAGGTCTTTAGCGCTCCGCCGGCAAAAGAAGAAAAGATCAACCGCCTCCCCGCCGAAGCCCTCGACGAACTCCGCAAGCGCCTTCGCGCTGAAGGCTTTGTCCTTGCCGATGGTGACCATGCTCTGGAAGAGTTGCGCCGCCTCCGCAGCCTGTATGAGCCTTATGCTTTGTCACTAGCGGGATATTTGAAGCTCGATCTGCCTCCGTGGATCAAAGGCGTTGTTGCAAAAGACAACTGGCAGACCACGGCATGGCAGCTAAGCCAGGCAAAGCAGCAGGCCATTCCGGCGCACGATGAACACCAGTGAGCTTTTCTAACATCCCGAAGCGGAGAGAGGGAGCCACATAGCAACCCAGGACATGAAGGGTACGTGGCTCACCGGGGACCAGCGGGCTTTACCTTGCTACGAAACAATGCGTCAATCTGTTCGCGAACAGCAATAGGTGATTCCAGATAGGAGAAATGTCCGCAGTCTTTCAGTGTGACCAAACGGGCTTTGGGGATTGCCCGAGCAATGTGCTCAGCCGTGGAGATGGGAATGAATTCATGATCGGCGGTAATTACCAGCGTGGGGATCTTAATGCTCTTGAGCCTGGGAAGCAGGTCGTACTCCGGTACAGCCCATGTCTCGCTCATGAGCCGGCTCTCGACAGCCCTTGCCTTCAGGATTCCCGCATTTCCCTGCCTGATGAAAGCAGCCTGCATTCTTGTGATCAGCTTTTCGTAATCTTCCGTCCGCGCCAGAGCCGGCTTGAAATGGATTCGATAGTAAGCGACGACCGCGTCAGGATCGGCCTCTTTATAAGCGGCAGTGTCTGCTATCGCTTTCCGTCGCTCCATGTCCTCAGGCCGTTTCTCAAGCCAGTCATTCCTTAGCTGCTTATAATCATCTGTGGAGGCTGGCGCGGGATTCATGAGGATCATGTGAGACACGCGCCCCGGATGCCGCAGCGCGTATTCCAGCGCAAGCACAGTGCCCCAGGAGTGGCCCAGCAACACCACCGAATCAAGGTGATAGTACTGCCTCACTTTCTCAATATCTGCAATATCAGAGGCGAGCGTAACGTCTTCAGGCTTCACGCCATCGGCGGACCGGCCACGACCCCGCTGATCGTAATAGATAAGGCGATACGAATCTGAAAGGCGGTCTAGCTCAGGCAGCAGATAGCTGTGGTCGAAGTCGGGGCCACCATGCAGGACGATGATTGCCGTGCCTTGGCCGATTTCTCGCGAATACAACTCCGCGTTTCCAACCGGAATGCGGCTTTCATGAGGTACGACGTTCGGCTTGCTTTCAAAGGCAATGGTGGATCCCGGAGAAAACCATGCTGCTTGCACCAACGCAAGGACCACGAAGACCAGAGTTCCTTTCATGGCGCTAAAGCTACATCAAAATGATATCTGGCGCAATCTGCGGGGCACGCTCTTCGTGTCTTTCCTTGGGCTGCATGATGGCGTTGGCTCGCGCGTCAGCTAGGCCCTTCCCTGAGCATTGGAAGATCGAACCTTCGGCACGAGTTTCTGCCAGTCGCGCAAATCCAACCTTTTCGGGGTTCCGCAACCACCTGAATATCGCTGTAACCTGTATTCGCAAAGAGTTCACGATGCTCATCTACACTCAGCAGCGCCATGCCCGATAACGGCAGATATTTTTCGGCAAGCTTTGCCGTCGCGGTCTGCGCTCCTTTATATATCTCCGCGATAATAATGAGCGTGCCACCGGGCTTCAGCACCCGTAAGGCTTCACGCATGCCAGCGAGCAAATCAGGCCACCAGAAGTGTGTTTCCACTGCTGTAACCAGATCGAATACACCTTCTGCGAATGGCAACTGGGAAACCGTCCCTTCCCGAATCTCAACACGGCCCATCTTGATCCATTCTCGATTGACTCTGCTGGCCACTGCCACGCTCTCTGTGGAATAGTCCAGTCCGTAGACTTTTCCCTGCGTGGCGATGGCGGCCAGTTTGCTCACCGTTCTACCTCCACCGCAGCCCACGTCGAGAATGGTATCGTGCGTTTCAATCGAAATATGAGATAAGCCCCAATCCGTTATCTTGGAATGCCGCGAATTCATGTTCCACAAAATGAATCGACCCAGCAATCCTGTCGGTTTTTGGCATTGATTCACTCGTGTTCTTCTGCTGGCCACAGTTGGTCTCCTCTAGTGTGTACGCTGCATCAGCTGATTAGTTACCCTAAACAGATATACAATTCCTGCATGGTCACCGCCCCTATCGAAACCGCTCTATATTCTGAAGCTGCTCGGCGCATGCTGCGTCCTGAAGATTGCGCACTTGCCGTGATCGACATTCAGGAAAAACTGCTGGCGCAAATCTTTGAGAAAGAACGCGTGCTGCGCAATGCACAATTGCTCGTCCGCCTGGCGGACATCTTGTCCCTGCCGATCATCGTGAGCACGCAATATGAAAAAGGGCTGGGCAAGACCGTGGACGAAATCAGCTCTCTGCTGCCCGATATGAAGCCTGTAGACAAACTGGAGTTCGGCTGCTTTGGCAACAGCGAGTATTGCCAAGCTGTAGGGAATCTGGCAAATCGTACAACTTTGCTGCTATGCGGAATCGAATCGCATATCTGCGTCACTCAGACCGCGCTTGGAGCCTTAAACCAGGGGTTGAATGTTCATATTGCCGCCGATGCCGTAAGCTCCCGCACAGAATTTAATTGGAAGCTGGGCCTGAACCGCATGCAAGCCGCCGGCGCGGTGCTGTCATCCACGGAGATGATGATTTACGAACTGCTGGGCAAATCGGGCACGCCGGCGTTTAAGGAGATGCTGAAACACTTAAAGTAAGACTTTCGCTGCACCGCATACCCTCCCTTCATTCGACTGTTGCATCAAAACCATTTATAACCTGCTACTTGTTCGATATCGCACATAAGCGCCCCTTAAACAGCTATACTCAAGTTTGCATATCAGCCAGGATCGACAACATGATTTCAAGATGAGGCCCAATGAGAGTGCATTTAGTGAATCCGAGCGATACTTCGTTTGGAACAGCAGTGATTACCCCCCGCTGGCTATACGTCCTGGCAGCAGCCACCCCATCTTCTTACGGTGACCCGGTTATTTGCGACGAAACACTGGATCAGCTCGATCCTCTCGCCATCGCGCCCGGCGACGTTGTTGGCATTGGCGTTCATACAGGAAACGCGTTGCGCGGCTATGAACTGGGGCGCATAGCCCGTGAGCGCGGCGCTACCGTCATTTTCGGCGGCATTCACCCCACGCTCTACTCAGAAGAAGCTTTTGAAAGAGGCGGCGCTCACGCAGTGGTAAAAGGCGATGGTGATCAGGCCTGGCCGGACGCTCTGAGGGACTCCGCCAACGGCACTCTCAAAAAGATTTATGAAGGTGGACGGGTTGGAGCCGAACAGTTCAAATCTGCCCGCTGGGACCTGCTGCCGCCGGAACGTTACATGTGGGCTTCAGTTCAAACGGTGCGCGGCTGCCCGAAACATTGCTCCTTCTGCTCCGTCTGGCGTACGGATGGCCAAAAACCGCGCCAACGCGCCTCCGACACAGTGATTCATGAAATCGTAGAACTGCGGCGGCTTGGCTATCGATACATCGCACTGGCCGACGACAATTTTTATCCGGTATCGCTCACGGATATCCGGCTGGCGGAGCGGCAGAACAACCATCATCGCGTGGCCGAGTTGAAGGCAATCCGCAGTGAGCGGTTTGAGTTGATGTCCCGGCTGGCGCAGCTGCCCAAAGACATGGTCTTTTTTACCCAGATCACCATGGAAGCCGCAGAAGATCCGCAGTTTCTTGACGCGATGCACGCCGCCCACATCAAAGGCGCCCTGGTTGGCGTGGAAGCTGTGACTCCGGAAGGCCTCAAGGACGTGTACAAAGATTTCAACTTTTCCGGTGAGGAGCTGGTTCGCCGCCTGCAGGAGTTCAAGAATCACAACATACATATTCTCGGCTCGTTCATTTTTGGGCTTCCCTCTGACCGGCAGATCACATTTGAAGCCACTCTGAATCTGGCGCAACGTGCAGGCGTGACTTTTGCGCAGTTTGTCATGCTCACGCCTTTTCCCGGAACAGTGGACTTTGAGAAATGGGAAAAAGCGCAGCCCATCAGCGCGCGCGTACTGGACATTCCTCTCACACGCTTCTGGCTGATTCCCGCCCAGTTTCGTCCCAAAATGTTCATGGAGCATCCGGTGATGAGCTGCGATGAAATCCGCATGCGGACGCAGGGTGTATGGGACAGGTTCTATAGTTTCAAATCAATCTGGAAGCGGTCCAGCTGTACGCCCAACTTCAAATCACGGCTGGCGTTTGTTTTTATTTCTAAACTCTACCGGCAGATGTATGCCGGAACCGGCATCTCCACGGACAGCGCGCGGCGCAACCGATCCAGCTCCTGGGCGCGATGGCTGGCTAAACCCTGCCGCCGGCTTTTTACCTCCAAGCCTATGCCGGGATTACAGGTTCCTGCTACGGTGGCGCGGCATGTTGGCGCAGAAATCCCGAGCGAAGCATAGAGGGCGGTTCGTTACCCAGCTTCCTCCTCGCTGTCATCGATCAGGCGCTGGCCCATCACTCGCGTTTCTCCGCCGACTAGCTCCAGACTGATCGGCGCCTCACCGGAAAATTTCTCTACCAACTCCGCCAGCCGCTGCGAATGCGTAACCACCCACAGTTGCGAATGTTTTCCAGCGTTCACCAATTGCTTTGCCAGCGGCTCCAGCAAGTCAGGATGCAGGCTGGTTTCCGGCTCATTCAACGCCAGCAATGATGGCGGATGCGGACTCAACAGAGCCGCCAAAAGACACAAATACCGCAGCGTGCCGTCAGAAAGTTCGCGTGCGCGCAACGGACGCCGCAAGCCCGGCATGCGCAGTAGCACGGCAAACATTCCATTGTCTTCATCATGCTCGATTTCGAGTGACGCTCCGGGAAACGCCTGCCGGATCGCTTCGTGCAAATCCTGTGATTGCCCGACCTCGTTGATGGTCTGGAGCGCTGCCGCCAGATCGCGTCCATCATGCGCCAGCACCGGTGTGCGTACGCCCACCTGCGGATGCCGCAACGGAGACTCAGCGTCCGTGCGGAAGTGATGATAGAAACGCCAGCGGCTCATCTCCGTGCGCAATGAAGAGAGCTCCGGATAAAGATGTGGCTCGCGCAACTGCGAAAGCACTGACTCGGTAGGCAGCAGTTCGCCGGAGTAGTCGGATAGGCGCTCGTCATTGTCCAGAATCCATGCGCCTTTGGGCGATCGCTCAAAGAACGTGACTTTCAGCCCATGCGGCGCGTCCATCCAAACGCGCTCTTCTTTGACTTCAGGATCGAGCGAGAACGCTGACTTCTCTCCTGAACTCTGTTTGGGCAGGCCGCAGACCAACTCGTAAGAAAACGTGTCTGTCTTGATGCCCAGCGACATGCGAACGCCTTCCATTCGGATCGTCCCCATGGAGCGGCTTTTGCGCGCGCCGGCCCACAATACTGAAGGCATGCCTCCTTCTTCAGCAATCACCTGGGCAAAACCTCCCGCGGCCGCCTTGGCCAGCAGAAAGACTGAGTTATAAAGGTTCGTCTTGCCGGTTGCATTTGCGCCGGTGAGCACGTTGATCTGGCTCAGATGCAGCCGCAGACTGCGTACAGAGCGGTATCCGGTTACATGAATTTCACGTATGGCCACGGATGCATATTAAATGAAACGTGGCGCATCGTGGCGACGACTGGTGAGGAAAATGGCAAAGTTCCGATTCATGGCTCTGGCGCCAAATTCCTTATCTTATTAAGATATATCCTGACCAGGGACACGTATTCAGGGGATTGGCGCAACTGGATGCCATGGGCCGAGTGGCGCAATTTTTCAGCATTTACCTGTTTAAGGCTGCATAAATGGCCTTAGCACCTTTGAGTTGCTGGCCAGCGCAGCCCAATTCCATTACCTTGCATCTAATTGTAATTGTGTTCTAGAGTGGAGCGTCTGTTCTGGCTCGTTCATCGTCCCTTATCCGTATGCCGAACCTTCAGCCCGTAGACGTGTCGAGTGAGGCTGAAAAGGCACAGCGCCGTCTGGCTGCCATCATCGAATCTTCAGAGGACGCAATTGCCAGCAAGGACCTGAACGGAATCATTACCAGTTGGAACAAAAGCGCGGAGCGTCTGTTTGGCTACACGGCGGAAGAGATCATCGGCCAGCCTGTAACGCTCATCATCCCTCCGGAACTTCACGGTGACGAGCCGATGATCCTGGGAAAGATCAGGGCGGGCGAGCGGATCGAGCACTTTCAAACGGTGCGTGTCCATAAGAGCGGGCGGCTCGTCGATGTTTCCCTGACGGTTTCGCCCATAAAGGATGATAAAGGGACCATCGTTGGCGCGGCCAAAATTGTCCGCGACATCACACGGCAAAAGAAGCTTGAGGAAGCCGCGCTCCGTTTGGCTGCAATCGTCGAATCGTCAGGCGATGCCATCGCCAGCAAAGACCTGAACGGAATTATTACCAGCTGGAACCGCAGCGCGGAAAAGCTGTTTGGCTACAAGGCTGAAGAAATTATCGGAAAGTCCGTTATGGTGATCATCCCGCCGGAATTGCATCACGATGAGCACATGATCCTGAGCAAGATCAGGCGCGGTGAAAAGATCGAACACTTTGAGACCATACGGGTGCACAAGAATGGCGAAAGGATTGAAGTTTCACTGACGATCTCGCCGATAAAAGACGAAAACGGAAATGTAATTGGCGCGGCCAAGATCGTCCGCAATATTACAGAAACCAATAAGATCGAGCGGGCGTTGCAGACGACAGAAAAACTTGCCGCCGCCGGGCGCATGGCCGCGACTGTTGCCCACGAAATCAATAACCCACTGGAAGCCGTAACCAATCTGGTTTATCTGGCTAAGAGAGACCTCGACAAGAACGACAAGGTAGCGGGATACCTGGAGCTGGCCGGCCGCGAGCTTGACCGCGTGGCCCATATCACGCGCCAAACACTCGGATTTTATCGCGACACCTCTTCGCCCGTGCGCTTCAACGTTGCTGAAACAATCGATGATCTGCTGTTGCTCTATGAAAAGCGATTCGAATCAAGACGCATCAACGTCTTAAAGCGATATGACAAAGACATTGAAATTATTGCCCTAGCCGGGGAAATCCGGCAAGCATTCTCAAACCTGGTCACCAATGCCATTGACGCCATGCCCAGCGGCGGTACGCTAGTGGTGAAAATTGCGAAGGCGTGCGACTGGAGTGGCTCTCATCTCCACGGCGTTCGCATTACCGTATTGGACACAGGGAGCGGAATCGAAGCGAAGCACAAACAAAAAGTCTTCCAGCCATTTTTCACTACCAAGACCGACGTTGGCACCGGCCTGGGATTGTGGATCACCCGCGGCATTGTGGAGAAGCACCACGGCGCAATCAGGATGAAGAGCAGAACAGGACAAGGCCAGCACGGAACAGCTTTCTCAATTTTTCTGCCGGCAGAGTATGCAGGCGGTACTCCACGATCAAGTTTCGCCGCAGACGAGGCTGGCGCCATTTCCACCAGAGGCGCGATCTAGTGAAGATCATCGTGGTGGATGACGAACCCATCATCGCCGATACGCTGGTCAACATTTTAGAGGGCGAAGGCCACGACGCCCTCGCGGTGTCACATGGGGAATCGGCGATCAAATGGGCAAAGCTGTTAATCGCGGACGCCGTGATCAGTGATGTGATTATGCCAGGCATGGACGGAATAGAAACGGCCAAAGCCATCATGAAATCGCTTCCTAACTGCCGAATCATTCTTTTCTCCGGACAGGCAGCCAGCGTTGATCTGCTGGCCCAGGCGCGTGCCGAAGGCTACTCCTTTGAAGTGCTGGCAAAACCGATCAATCCTGACAAGCTTCTGGAGAAGCTGAAGAATTAGTGCGGCTCTTGCATCTGAAACCGTCCATTCATTCATATCGCAGCGCCACGTTGGGATCTACCCTGGTGGCGCGTCGCGCGGGAAGATACGCAGCCAGCAGCGCGACGATGAGAAGCAACAGCGCCACTGCGGCAAACGTTAACGGATCAGCCGCGCCGACTTCATACAACATCGATCGCAGAGAGCGCATGAGAATGAACGACCCGGCCAGGCCAAGCACTACGCCGATTCCAGTAGTAATGGCTGCCTGTCCCAGAACGAGACGCATCACGTTAGCGGCGGTGGCACCCAGAGCCATGCGAACCCCCATCTCACGAGTGCGTCGAGCGACTGAATAGGCGAGAACGCCGTAAATCCCTGCAATCGCCAGGAGCAAAGCTGTACCAGCAAAGATGCCGAACAGCACAAGGTTGAAGCGACGCGCGCTGGTTGATGCAGCAAATATCGTGGTGAAGCTGCTGGTGCTGGGCGGGACATCAGGATCGAGGTCGCGCACAATTTTTCTCGCGGACGCAATCACTGACGCTGGATCGCCCGCTGTACGAACCACGGCGCTGAAGTTATAGGTCGCCTGCGGGCGCTGACGATAATTTACGTAGATGGTGGGTCGAGGCGGTTTTTCCAAACTGCGCTCACGCACGTCGCCCACCACACCGATCACCGTGAGCAGCCGCAAGTCGCCATCCATGTTGCCGAATTCTATGGTGTGCCCGGTGGGATCTTCATTCGGCCATTTCTCGCGGGCCAGTGACTCGCTGATCAGGGCAACGTGAGGAGCGTTCATGGTGTCGCGGTCATCGAACAGGCGTCCGCGTACCAGAGGTATGCCCAGGCTGCGGAAATATCCTTCACTCACCGACGCATAATCGGCATAGCCGGCGTGTTTAGGATCGCGGAACAGAGGACCAAGGAAGGCGTTCAAGTCTTTCGCCAGCGCACTATCGTCCCACACGTCACCCTGCGCCGAGCGGTTAAGCAGTTCCTGCGTCTTTGGTGAGAGCTGCTGCGGATTCACCACGGCAAAGCCGCCATCAGATGTTGTGCCGGTAAGCAGCGGCAATGCGTTGGTGCCGCCTACGTCCTGCACACCGGGGAGGGCCCGCAAACGGCTGAGTAAATCATTCAGGAATTGCGCGCGCCTGACTTTCTGGTCCGGCTTAAACGCCGTTGACAAAGCCAGATCGATGGTGACTACATGTTCCGTTCGAAATCCGGGATCAATCGAAAGCACTCGCATCAAGCTACGACCGAGCAGTCCGGCTCCGATGAGCAAGGTCATGGTGATGGCCAGTTGCATCACGACGACGCTACGACCAATGAGCTGCGTTCTGAAGCTGCCACCGCCACCGCGTCCGCCTTCCGCCAGAGTGGCGCGAATGTCATTTGCGTCTGAGCGCAACGCTGTGAGTGTTCCCAGTCCAACAGCAACCAGCAAACAAAGTCCCAGAGCAAAGAAAAGCACAGGCAGGTTCATGGAGACGCCTGCCAGCCCGGGCGTCTCCGGTGGAGCCAACCTCAGCAGCCAGTGAACGCCCCATATGGCCGCCATCACGCCAATCACGCCACCTGCGAGCGAAAGCAAAAGCGTTTCAGCCATGAACTGTCGAACCATTCGGCCACGCGAGGCGCCTAATGCGGCGCGGATAGCAAGTTCCGCTTCACGGGCTGAAGCTTGCGCCAGCAGAAGATTCATGACATTGGCGCACGCTACCAGCAGGAGAAAGCCCACTGCTCCCAGCAGAATGATCAATGATGGACGCACCGTATTGGTCAATGCATCCTGGAGCGGCAGGACGGAGGCGTCAACAAGATCAACCTCGTCTCCATATTGTTTCTTAATTGCGCGGGCGATTGAACCCAGATCGTCGCGGGCCTGAGTAAGGGTAATGCCGTCGCGCAATCGAGCAAGGCCTTCCCAGTTGTGTGCGGTGCGCCCTGGCAACGGCGGATAAAATTCTCGTGGGACCCAAATGTCGGAATCTTGGGGAAAACGGAAGCCGGCAGGAAGCACGCCAACCACCGACACCGACTCGTTCTCTATGCGCAATTTCAGCTTGGAAAGATCGGCGGAGGAATTCAGGTATTGCTGCCAATATCCGTAGCTCACCAGCGCCACCGGGGCAGCGGCCACGCGTTGATCTTCTGGAGCAAAGCTTCGTCCACGAATCGGAAAAACGCGCATGAGTGGAAAGAAATCGCTGGATACGGCCGCTACCATCAGACGCTTCGGCTCTGAACCTCCGGAAATTGATTCCAGCCCAGAATGAAACTCTGCCAGTCCCTGTAACGAATGGTTCTGTGCGCGCAAATCCGCGAAGTTCGGATCGGCTAGGTTCGAATCGACGCCATTCTTCTCTTTCTCCCATACTTGCACCAATTGTTCCGGATGATTAAATGGCAGCGGCCGCAACAATACACCGTACACAACGCTGAAAATCGCGGTCGTCGCGCTGATGCCCAATGCTAGAGTAAAAACCGCAATCACAGTAAATCCGGGGTTTCTATACAAAACGCGCAGGCCATAACGCAAGTCCTGAAAAAGAGCGCTCATCCAGTTACCTCCCCATATGCCACGAGTGACTTCTTTGATTAGCGTCACGTTTCCCATTTCGCGGCGCGCGGCATAATAGGCTTCGTCAGGATTTGCGCCGCGGTCGATGCGGTCCTGTTCCGCCATCCGCAAATGGCTGCCAATTTCCTCGTCCAGGTCCTGATCGCGTTTTTGCCTGTCGTCACCGGCGCTCATGCTTCACTCTCACCTGCCGATGGATTCAAAATGCCGGCCATCGCTTCCATCACCTGCTTCCAGCGCGAACGCTCTGAAGCCAGCTGTTTCTTGCCTTGCGCGGTCAAGCGATACTCTTTCACGCGCTGCCGATTTTCTGAAACCTTCCATTCGGATTCGATCCATCCCTGCTTTTGCAGCCGATGCAATGCGGGATAGAGAGAGCCCGTGTCCACTTGAAAGACCTCGCCAGATTGGCTGCGGATGGCCTGACTGATGCCGTAACCGTGCTGCGCGCCCCAGCGCAGGGTTTGCAAGATCAGCATGTCAAGCGTTCCCTGCAGCAGTTCAATACGATTCTGGTAGCGCGGCTTTCTAGGCATGTAGATAGCCTACACCCATGGCAGTAGGTTGTCTACATGCCTGCAGACGAGCGCCGAATGTGTTCTTCCTTCGAGGGCATAGAATTGTTATGCTAGCCTTATCGATCCCTCATGAGATCCCAGGCCGTGCAATTTGTCCCAGGCTCCCAATCCTAGTAGACTTTTCCGCATGAAAAGATCGCTTGCTCTCTCAATCGTGTTGTTGCTTTGCCTCTCCACGGGCTTTGCCCAGGATTGGGCCAAACAGAAACTGGACAAATCTTCCCGGCATGGTGAATGGGTGGATATCAAACACGATAGCCGCACGGTGCATGCCTTTGTGGTTTATCCGGAGATCAAGGCCAAAGCGCCGGTGGTGATTGTGATCCATGAGATTTTTGGTCTTACTGACTGGGCGCGCAGCGTAGCGGACCAGCTTGCCGCCAACGGATACATTGCCATCGCCCCTGACCTGCTTTCCGGCATGGGACCGAAAGGCGGCGGGTCGAGCGACTTTGCCGGCTCGGATGTGGGCAAGGCAATCCAATCGCTCAACCCCGATCAGATCACCGCGGATCTGAATGCCGTGGCCGACTACGCCAAAAAAATTCCTGCGGCCAACGGCAAGATTGCCGTAAGCGGATTCTGCTGGGGCGGAGGACAGTCATTCCGCTTTGCCACCAATCGCAAGGACCTGTCTGCGGCATTTGTGTTCTACGGCCCCGGCCCGGAGAACGTTTCGTCCATCACAGCGCCGGTGTATGGCTTCTATGCCGGAAATGATGCGCGCATCGGCGCAACCATTCCTGCCACCACGGAGGCAATGAAAGCGGCCGGCAAGAAGTATGACCCGGTGACTTATGAGGGCGCAGGCCACGGATTCATGCGCGCCGGTGAAGATCCTGCTGCCGATGAGGCCGCAAAGGCCTCTGGCGATGACGAAAAGACAAAGAAGGCGCGGGACATGGCCATCGCCAACAAAAAGGCGCACGATGAAGGCTGGGAGCGCTGGCTGAAATTGCTGAAATCAATGTAATTCGCACCGGACGCCGGATTGCCTTTCCGGCGTCTTATTTCTCTGCAACCATCTCACTCGATTACCTTTAGTCTATTTTCTCGTCTAATGGAACCAGGAACCCGTCTTGGACGTATTCAAGGGCAAGCAGAATACTGCTCATCCGGCAAAACCAGGAGACGAATATGACCCCTCAAAATCAACGCACCATCGGATGGCTCATTGTGATTGTGGGAATTGTTGCGCTGGCCACGCCCAGGCTGCGCAGCCAGGGCACCAGCACCAGTGCTGATCCGTCCGCGCATTTTCAGCGCACTTTCAATATCGCGTCAGGCGGCACGCTTGACGTTGATAACTATAAAGGGACCATTCACGTTACCGGCTCTGACACAAATCAGGTCGCGATCGATGTAACCAAGCATTTTGAAGGCAATGATTCTGACCGCAAATGGTGGATGGAAAACGTCCAGGTTAATTTCAGGAATGAAAGCAATCGAGTGGCAGTGGAAGTGAAATATCCGCAGTGGAACTGCACTTTCTGCTGGCAGGGCCATGACTATACTGCCGCAGTCGAGCTGGAGATTCGCGTTCCCCGGCAAATTAACGTGCAGTTGGAAAGTTACAAGCCTGACATCAAGGTGGCTGGAATTCAGGGCGATATTCGGATCAAGAGCTACAAGGGCCCGATCGAGATCGCCGATACCACCGGCGCGGTGCGCATTGATACCTACAAGGAAACCGTAAAGCTCCGCAACGTGAACCTGCGCGGGCCGCTCGAAATCAAATCCTACAAAGCCGAGGCTGAGATCGACGCGCGCAACCTGGGCGAGTCAGTTACGCTGGAAAATGAAAAAGGCAGTATCGTGCTGCGCGTCCCTGCAAATGCCGGCATGGACGTAGATTATGAAGGTGGACGCCGTTCCAGTTTCAGCTCAGATTTCCCTATCGCCTCGCAGGCTGGCAGCTTTAATTCCAGCTTCCACGGTAAAGTGAATCAGGGCGGCACCCGGGTCCGTTTGCGCACGGGGAAAGGCTCTGTTTCATTGCAGAAGCTTTCTGCAGGCATGTAAGATCGGTTGTTCATTTTCGCCGCTCGTGTTAACCATGGGCGGCGGAAGTTCGTTAGGCTATGTAAGCTTGATGCTCGCCGCTAGAAGGTCCCTTCTCTTGCTGGGATCATCTTCATTTTTTGAAAAGGTAAAAATGCGTTCTTGGAAACCCTCGCTTCTACTTTTGGCTATTTGCGCCGGCTTGTTCTGCACCCCAACATTTGCTCAGCAAACGCCGCAAAAAGGCGTCCAGGTAGGCGACATCGATACCAAAGCCGATCCTTGCAATGATTTCTTTCAATTCGCCAATGGCAAGTGGCGTGCTGAAAATCCCATCCCGGCGTCAATGGTCAGGTGGAGCAGGCGCTGGAAAGCCGGCGAGGACGCCAAGGAGCAGCTCAAGGGCATATTAGATGATGTATCCCACAAGACAGATTGGCCCCGCGGCAGCGTGGAAGAACTCATCAGTGACTACTACGGCTCCTGCATGAATGAAGCTGCCGTAAATAAGCTTGGAATCGCGCCGGCCAAGCCGATGCTGGCAAAGATTGACGCCATGAAAACTACGGCTGATCTGCAAAGCATGATCCGCCAACTAAGCGACATTAATATCCTTGTTCCCTTCGTCCTGACTTCCAGCCCAGACAATCACAACCCCACGGCCACCATCGCCAACATCTCTGCCGGCGGCCTGGGCTTGCCCGACCGCGATTATTATTTGAAGACTGAGCCGCGTTTCCAGGACGCCCGTGAAAAATATCTGGTACACGTTGCCGCCATCTTCAAGCTTGCCGGTTACGATGACGCCAAAGCCAAAGCTGCCGCGCAAACCGTTTTCCAAATGGAAAAACAACTTGCTGAAGCTTCGTTGGATAACGTTGCGTTGCGCGATCCTCAAGCCACCGACCACAAAACCACGTTTGTTGATCTTAAGAAACTTGCACCTGCCATCGATTGGGATGGATACTTTAGTGCCGCAAAGCTTTCGCGCGCAGATCTCAACGTCGCCGAGCCAAAGTTCCTCCAGGAAGTTGACCGCCAGGTTCGGCAGACGCCAATAGCCGACTGGAAAACTTATCTTACGTGGCAGTTCATTCACGCCGCTGCCGACCAGCTTTCCGATTCTTTCGTCAATGAGAACTTTGCCTTTTACGGAAAATATCTCAACGGCGCTACCGAGTTAAAGCCGCGATGGAAACGCTGTGCAGAATCCACTGACCAGTGGTTGGGTGAGGCGCTGGGAAAAAAATATGTCGAAAAATATTTCCCTCCTGAAGCCAAGGCCCGCGCGCTGGAAATGGTAAAAAACATTCTCGCCGCCATGCATGACACCATTGAAGGCCTTGAATGGATGGGTCCGGAAACCAAAAAGAAAGCGCTGGAAAAACTTTCTACCTTCAACCCCAAGATTGGCTATCCCGACAAATGGAAAGACTACAGCAGCATCAAGATGGCGCGCGATTCGTACTGGAACAACACCATTGCAGCCGTAAAGTGGAATGTGAATGATGATCGTGGGCAGATCGGCAAGCCTACAGACCGCGGCCGATGGGGCATGACGCCGCCTACCTCCAACGCTTATTACAATGCTTTGCTGAATGAAATTGTCTTCCCTGCTGGAATTCTGCAGCAACCATCCTTCAGCGTGGAAAACGTTGACGCCATCAACTATGGCGGCATTGGCGTGGTGATTGGCCATGAGATCAGCCATGGCTTTGACGATCAGGGCGCGCAGTTTGATGCGCAAGGCCGCCTTGACAATTGGTGGACGGCGGACGATTTGAAGCACTTTCAAGATCGCACTTCATGCGTGGTGCGTCAATTTGATGGTTATTTCGTCGAGCCTGGTATTCATCACAATGGCAAGCTGGTTCTGGGTGAAAGCATTGGCGATCTTGCCGGAGCCAAGATCGCTTTTCTTGCTTTCAAGAAAGCTGAACAGGCCCACCCGCAGCCCACCATCGACGGTTACACGCCGGAGCAGCAATTCTTTATTGCCTGGGGACAGTGGCGCGGTGATGAGATTCGTCCGGAAACACAGCGCACCATGGTGCAGGGCGATCCTCACCCAATCGGTAAGTATCGCGTGATTGGTCCGCTCTCTAACCTGCCGGAATTCAAGCAGGCATTCAGCTGCAAAGATGGCTCCGCAATGGTCCGTCCGGAAGCTGATCGCTGCACGGTCTGGTAAATACCATCTTTAACCAAGGAGACGTGGCGTCGCCACGTCTCCTTTTTTGCGTCTACCGTATCCCATCTGTCATTCGTAACGCAGCACAATCATCGGATCAATTTTTGCTGCGCGTCGCAGTGGAACGATGCTGGCCAGCACCACAACGACGCACATCAGCGCCATTGCACTTATATACGTAGCGGGATCATAGGCCTTCACGCGGTATAACATGCTTTGCAGCAATTGTGCCACGATGCCGGCCAGCACAAGACCAATCGAGAGACCTGTTGCCACCAACCGTAAATTCCCGCTCAACACCAACCACAAAATCGTTTGTGGACGCGCGCCACACGCCATTCGAATTCCTATTTCGCGCGACCGGTTTTCAACCAGGTAAGCCATTACGCCATAAAGGCCAATCGCCGCCAGAAACAAAGCCATCACGCCGAACCCGCCAGTGAATTGGGCAAAAATCAGATAGGGCGCCTCTTGATCGCTGATTCGCTGGGCCATCGGCAAAATATCGGAAATTGGCTGGTCTGGATCAATCGCCTTTACGCTCTCGCGCAAGCTTGTTACCAGTGATAGCGGATCCGCCGTGGTGCGCATCACTACTGATATCGCTCGGTTTGGCGACTGCGCCATGGAAATGTAGCTCTGGTTCCTTGGTTCTTCATCCATCCCTGAGGTTTTTATGTCCTTTACGATTCCCACAACAGTCCGCGGGACCGTATCGTTGCGGTTCAGACGAATGATGTGCCCCATGGGATCCACATTAGAGAAGTAGCGCCGGGCCAGAGTCTGATTGATCACGATCGCACCCGGGTTAGCGGCACTGTCCGTCTCGTCGATAAATCTTCCCCGCACCAGATGTAAGCCCATTGCGGCCATATATCCTGGTGTCACAGAAGTGATGGCCATGCTGGGCACTTCTCCAGCTTTGGGCGTAGGACGTCCCTCGATCCATAATTCGGCTCCGCCATAGGAATGCCCAAACGGAATGGAAACGCTGAGTCCTGCTGATTGCACTTGCGGCAGGGCCCTGAGCTGATCGAGCAAGCGCTGCTCGAAAGTCCATATCTGCGCCGGGTCCCGGTATTTCGCCACAGGCAGATTCATCTTTGCCGTAAGTACGTGATCAGGTTCGAATCCCGGATTTTCTTTGAACCGGTTTGTGAATGACTTTGACAACAATCCCGCCGGAACCAGGACCACCAGTGCCAGAACGAGTTCGGTCACAACCAGCGCTTTGCGCATTTTGCGTCCAGCCAAACTGGTTGAACTTGAACCCGACATTTCCTTGAGTGATCCCGTAAGGTCCAGTTTGTTTGCTTCCATCATGGGCGCAAGCGTGAACAATAAAACACTCACCAGCGCCACCGCTGTCGCGTATATAAAAGTGGCCCAGTCCACATGGATTTCTCCATAATTGGGCAAATATCCCCGGTTGTCATATGGAATGGCCGCTGTTCCCCAATTGGCCCCAAGCACAGAAATTCCAAGTCCAAGCCCTACAGATGCTGGAACAAGCAATAGGCTTTCTGCCAGCAGTTGTCGCGCCAGCCGGAACCTACGCGCTCCAAGTGCCATGCGCACAGTCATTTCCTTCCGCCGCAGAAGTGCGCGGGCCAGGTAAACACTGGCAATGTTGGTGCAAACAATCAGGAGAATGCAGATGCCTATGATAAAACCTGAATAAATTCCCTGCTTGCCCGTGTCTTGTCCAATCTCGTCAGCAAGACTCCGAAGAAGAATTCCTGAATGAGTATTCGAATCGGGATATTGCTTCTCTATCTGCAATGCAATCGCACTCATCGATTGCTGTGCCGTATTCAGCGTGATCTGCGGTTTCAAACGGCCTATCACGTTGAGCCATCCGGCAGCCCGGTTGGTTCGTTCCTTCTCGTTCAGCACCAGCGGCACCCAGATGTTGGTTCGTCCCATCAGCGTGAAATGGAAATCTTCAGGCATGACTCCAATCACCGTATAGCGTTCGCCATCCAGCAGAATGGTCTTGCTGCTGAGATCTGGATCACTGTTGAGCCGCTCATGCCATAACCCATAGCTAATGAGCGCCACCTGCCCCTTTCCCGGCTGGTCTTCTTCCGTTCGGAAATCTCGACCAATCAATGGGGTCACTTGCAGTGTGCTGAAAAAGTCCGGGCTTACTCTGGCCCCCGCAATTCGTTCGGGCACATCCATTCCCGTTAAATTGAATTGCTGGGTCGACCATGCAGCCAGCCGCTCAAACTCATGGTTCTGTTCCCGCCAGTCAAGATAATCGGGCGCAGAAGCTTGCCCCGTCCATCCTTTCTTCGTGTCGATCTCCCAGGCAACCAGCAATCGCTCAGAATGAGGATATGTGACCGCCTGCACCACCCACTGGCGAACCAGGTTAAAGCACCATGTGCTGGTGCCGATGCCTAATGCCAAAGTAGCAACCGCCACAATGGCGAATCCGGGAGTTTTGCGCAGCCCACGCAGGCCAAAACGCAGGTCTTGCCAGAACGATTCAAAAGACACAAATGTCCGCATTTCTCTGCAAGCCTCTTTCAATCGGGCGATATTTCCAAACCCTCGACGCGCAATGTCGTGTGCTTCCTGGGCCGGCTTGCCCTGGGAACTTTGCTTCTGTTCCCGCATGGCAAGATGGAACGCAAATTCATCTTCCAAATCGCGATCAAATTTGCGGCGGAGCGCCAGAGCTTTCAACCGCAGCCAGAATGTTGTGAGCCATTGCATAAATCCTCCTCACGCCGTCTCCAGTATCCGGCGGATGGCCGTGGACATACGGCCCCAATGCTCTGTTTCCGCAAGCAACTGTTTCTTCCCGGCTGCTGTAAGCCGGTAATATTTGGCGCGACGATTGTTCTCTGACACGCCCCATTCAGAAACCAGCAGCCCCCGCAGTTCAAGACGATGGAGCGCAGGATAAAGGGCTCCTTCTTCCACGCGCAGAACATCTTGTGAAGTTTCATGGATGAATTCGGCAATGGAATAGCCATGCATGCTGCCGCGGGCCAGTGTCTTGAGCACCAGAAGGTCAAGAGTGCCTTGAAGTAGATCGCCGGATTTTGTTTCTCGATCTCCCATAAATTGCTTATGGGAGTATGCCACCACATGCGGGCGAATGCAAGCAAGCATTCCTACCCATATTGAACCGTTCCAAAGATGGGCTTACCAAAAAAGCCATGCGGTTCGCCGCATGGCTTTTTCAATTCATCTGTTGAGTTAGTACCGACGCCAACCACCAACGCCGCCACCGCTGTTGTAGCCCTGTTGATATCCGTTCTCGTACGCCTGGC
>DASXKZ010000016.1:0-3341 GCA_036496525.1 Candidatus Angelobacter sp. | reverse complement strand
CGACATGATTGCTTTGGTGGATGTCAAAGGACACCGGCTTTACAACAGTCCGGCATACGAAAAGATGCTGGGATATACGTCAGATGATTTGGCCAAGACTTCGTCCTTTGAGCAAATTCATCCCGAAGACCGTATGAAGGTGTTGGAAGCTTCGCGGGAAGCGCGCCGCACCGGCGTAGGCGCCAAGCTTGAATATCGCATTAAGCACAAAAATGGTACGTGGAAGGTCCTGGAATCGACCGCCAACACTATTAAGAATGCCGACGGAGATGTGGAGAAGCTGGTCATCATTAATCGTGACATCACCGAACGTAAAGTCGCAGAAGAACAGATGGAGCAAAACTCCTTTCAGGACCACATGACTGGGTTGCCTAACCGGCGGCTTTTTCTGGATCGCTTGCAACGTTCGTTCGCCCGTGCCAAGCGCATTCCCGATTACAGATACGCGGTGTTGTTTGTGGACCTTGACGGATTCAAGGCCTTCAATGAATCCATGGGAGCGGCAGTTGGCGATCTGGTGATTATAGAGAGCGGACGCCGTATTGCAGCTTGCCTGCGCAACGATGACACTGTCGCCCGCCCGAAAGGCAAGCTTCCGATTGCTGACATGTTGTCTTTGCTGGGTGGCGATGAATTTACTGTGCTGTTGGAAGGAATCAACGATCCCAGCGATGCCATGCGGGTGGCGAGGCGAATCCAGGCCGCTGTGGCCGCCCCTTTCGTAGCTGATCACCAGCAAGTGCTGGTTTCGGCCAGCATTGGCATTGCGCTGAGCACGACTCCTCATGAAAAATCTGAAGACCTGTTACAGGACGCCGATGTCGCCATGCGTCGTGCGAAAGCCCGCGGTGGCGCGCGGTGCGATGTCTTTGATGAAGCCATGCACAAACAAGCTCTACGCCGGCTGACTCTTGAATCAGAATTACAGACTGCGCTGGATCAGGGACAGTTTCAGCTTTATTACCAACCCGTCATCCACCTGGCGACAAATCAAGCTACTGGATTTGAGGCTTTGCTGCGCTGGCAGCATCCCGAGCAGGGGCTGATTTCTCCTTATAAATTTCTAGAAACTGCGGAAAATTTTGGACTGCTTTTCTCCATTGGGAAATGGGTGGTCCGTGCGGCGTGCCGGCAGATGCAGGAATGGCAGATGACCAATTCCCTGCCCGAGCGGTTCAACATGACTGTCAACATCTCTGCCCGGCAACTCTCCAACGCCAATTTTGTGGCTGACATTAAGTCGGCAATCAAGGAAACGGGGATTGAGGCTTCGCGCCTGCAACTGGAGATCAATGAAAACGCCGTTATGGCTGATCTTAAGCAGGCGGCGGAGGTCATCCACCAGCTTAAACATTTAGGAGTGCGCATCAGTATTGGCGATTTTGGAACTGGACTCTCCTCCATCGGCTGGTTGCGGCGTTGTCCGCTGGATGAGCTAAAGATTGACCGGTCTCTAATCAGCAGTATGGCGGCAGATAACGCCAATTGCGATGTTGTTCAGCTGATTGTTGTGCTGGGACGTAACCTGAAGCTGCGTGTGGTCGCCGAAGGTGTGGAAACCATCGGGCAGCTTGAACTGCTTAAGAAGCTAGATTGTGAATTTGGACAAGGCTATTTCTTTTCGCAGCCGGTGAATGCACAACAGGCTACGCAGACCCTGCAACAACAGAGCTTGCTTACGCAAGTTGCCGCCAGCGGAAATTAGCTATTAATCTTCGTCCAGATACTCTTGCGGCACATCGTCTTCCGGGACCTCATGAGTATGGACTTCGGCCGTCTCATCGTCGTCGGCTTCCTCTACGCCCGCGACTGCGCCAGCCTCAAAGGTATTTCCTTCCTCGAGCAATTCGTCAACGCTCTCTGAATCCGCGGCTTCGCGCCGGGATATTCCCTGGAAGTCTCCTGATTGCTTGCCGGAGCGAGCGTTTGTGGAAGATGGCGTTACAGGGTTTTCGATCTGTTCTTTCTCCCGAATTCGTTTCTTTGGCGCTTTGGCCACTTTTTTAGGCGCAAGTTTCTTCTTAGCTAATTTCTTAGGGGCAGTCCTTTTTTTCGCAGGTGCCTTTTTCTTAGCCGCTTTTTTCATCGCGACTGTACTTTTGCTGGTTTTCTTCGATTTCGCAGTTTTCTTTTTAGTTTTCTTTTTGGCAGCCATGGGCGCAGTTTACCACTTACCTTCGTGCCGCGAAATCCGACGTCCGGTGTCCGTATAATTTGATTGGGTTGAGGGTCAGCCAACGCGAAAGGTTGCGGCAGTACGAAATGCCATTTATGACCAGTTCGAAGCTAGACAACACTATCGACGAGTATCTGCGGAAGCGGCTGATGCCGGTCGAGGGCACCATTCCTCACCTGGCCGGAATCGATATGTACGGCAACTCTATCCCCGTCGGCACCGTCGGCGGAGACCTTTTTGAGTACATCAATTTTCAGCAGCGCTACAACATTGATGCTCGTATCGCTCAGGCGCTACGGCTTTCTCTAGAGTATCTGGAGCCGTTGCGTGAAGGTCAGCCTCCACGCAATCATGTGGATGACCACGTGCAGTGGCTGCAATCGAAACCGGGATACAGCCCGACTCAAGGCGCCGAATACCGGCACGCAAAAAGTTCCGAGCAACTGCGGGTTGCCGAAGTTTTGCAGGAACTTTATACGACCGCTGGCGTGTTGCTGGTGGACGCTCAGGGACACGGAATCATTTCCGCCAAAATTGCCTCTACCGTCCACGACACTTTTCATGCGCTGATCCTTTCCGAGCTTGATCAAAATGGAAAGGTCACTCCCGAATTTTTCGAGAACATCAATCTGCGTTTGGCGCTGTCGGTCACGGCACGTAATGCACTGGGACGCGACCCGGATGACCATTCGCGCGAGATCGCGACCATGCTCTACGGAGAACTTCGCCCTGATGGACGCTTCCGCTTCGTGAACTTCGGCCATCCGCCACCACTGGTCTTCTCCGCTGAATATAACAAGTTTGTGGAAATGAATCAGGACCACATGGTGCAGTTTCTCGCTTTGGGCCTGGAGATTCCTGAAGACCACCCGGATCGCAGCAAATATTTATCCATGAAGCTACGGCAAAAGCAGGTCAATTACTCCGACGTTGCCGTGCTCACGCTGATGAGTCCGGGAGACATCCTCTTTCTTTATTCAGACGGAGTTTATGACGGCAGCGATGCTGACGAACGGTCGCACCTGGAACAGGTGATGCGCGACCACAAGAATGAATCGGCCAAAGAAATTTGTAACGCAATCCTTCGACATGCCGGGAAAGAGGACGACAACCTGCGGCAAATTGAAGAAGAAGACCGCATTGACGACAAAACCGCGTTCATCAT
>DASXKZ010000015.1:0-24811 GCA_036496525.1 Candidatus Angelobacter sp. | reverse complement strand
TTGCGGGAAGTTTTCTTGACAGCAAAAACGAAGGCCATGGATTCCTGCTGTTTCAAGGCAGGCTCACCCCATTTCAGTTTCCTGGTTCCGTTTTCACAAATGTCAACGATATGAGCCGGAATGGAATCATTGTTGGCGACTTTAGCGTTGCCGGCGACCCGAGGGGGCATCATTACATGGTCCATGCCGGAGGTTTTCACGAGATCAAGCTTCCCGGCCATCCCAACGCAGATTTCACGGTCACCGGAGTGAATGCGAATGGCGATGTTGTTGGAACCATCAGTTCCGATACCCTCCCTGTCAATGGTTATGTGCTGCACAATGGAAAAATAACTCTCCTTTTAGTTCCTGGATCGGATGTAACGCTGCCCACCAGCATCAACGATGAGGGCGTGGTTGTGGGAGAATTTTTGATTCAGTTCGTGAACGAAAACCCGGCCTTTCTGTGGAAGGACGGGGTGTTCAGCAACATTAATCCTCCAGGCAATGACGGTTTCGTGAACGCCACCAAGGTCAGCAACTCGGGCGTAGTCGTGGGATTCTATGAGGCCTTCGATGGTACTCATGGATTTGCCCTTGACAATGGAACCTATACCAAAATTGATGCGCCAGATTTTCCTCGGGAAACATTCATCCAGGCTGTGAATAAATTTGACAACATACTGGTACAAGCTGAACTAAACACCCAGCAAGGGTTCAATACTGTTCTGTTCAAAGGATTCTGCGCAGCAGCGTTCTAGATATCGCAGAGCAGGGCTACCAAAAACCTTACCGCAGATGAGCGCGGATGAACGCAGATCGGAAAAACTTTCACCACGGAGGCACGGAGACGCGGAGAAAAGCACGTGCGTTCAAGAAGTTGCAAGTTCAAATGTATCTAAATCCGCGTTCATCCGTGTTGATCCGCGGTAAGGTTTTTCAGGCCTCAGCTGAGAGCGGAGTGCTGATGGACTCAAGTGAGCGCTGCTCAGCGCGGACGCCGATGAAAGCCTCCACCACGGCGGCGGCGATCATGAGAAGCGCGCCGGCAAGGTATCCGCGAAAGAGCGCGGTACGAGAGCCGGTTTGGATAAGCAGTCCAAAGATGAAAGGAGCGGCGACGCCGCCGACGAGCGTCCCGGCAGCATAGAAGACCGCGATGGCGAGGCCTCGGATCTCAAGCGGAAAGATTTCACTTACGGTGAGATATGCGGAGCTGGCGGCAGCCGAGGCGACGAAGAAGATGATGGTCCAGCAGAGCGCCTGGGTTTGTGCCGTGAGCAGGCCGTGCTGGAAGAGCCAGCCGCTCAGCGCGAGCAGAATGCCGGAGAGAGCGTAAGTAATGGTGATCATCTGGCGGCGGCCAACGGTATCAAACAGGCGGCCGAGCACGAGCGGACCAACGAAGTTTCCCAGCGCAAAGGGAAAAAGATAGAGCCCGACCTTTTGCGCGGGCACTCCGTAAAACGCGACCAGCACCAGCGAGTAAGTAAAGAAGATGGCGTTATAGAAAAAAGCCTGCGAGGTCATGAGCGCCATGGCCAGCCATGACCGCGAAGGATGCTGCACGGCAATGGCGTGCCAGATTTCGCGAAACGGAGTGTGGCGGCGCGGACGGATGCGGATGCGCGCATCGGGCGCGAGCGGCGGCAGCTGCTCAGGATGGTGCGTGGCGCGGCGCTCGATATTGCTCATGATCTGCTCGGCTTCAGGTTCGCGGCCGTGCGTCATGAGCCAGCGCGGGCTTTCAGGAATGGCGTGGCGCAGAAAAATTACGATCAGCCCCAGCACCGCGCCGATGGCGAATGCCATCCGCCAGCCGAGACTGATGGGAACGATGCCGGTATCAAGCAACGCGATCACTGCCGCCGAGCCGATGGCTGCACCGATCCAGAAGCTGGCGTTGATGATGAGGTCAACGCGTCCGCGAACGCGCGCGGGGATGAGTTCGTCGATGGCGGAGTTGATGGCGGAATATTCACCGCCAATGCCCGCGCCGGTAAGCGCGCGAAACAGCGCGTATGAAGCGAAGTTCCAGGAGAAAGCCGTTAACGCGGTGGCGCTGAGATAGAGCAGAAGAGTGAGGGTGAAAAGGCGTTTGCGTCCAAGACGGTCTGTGAGGTAGCCGAAGAAGAGCGCACCGGTGACTGCGCCGATGAGATAAAAAGTTGCGCTGGCGCCGATTTGTGCGTCAGAAAGTGCGAGCGTGTCTGATCGTTTGAGCACTGCGCCCACAGCACCGGCGAGCGTGACTTCAAGGCCGTCGAGCACCCAGGTGATGCCCAGCGCAATAACGACCAGCCAGTGCCATCGGCTCCAGGGCAGACGGTCGAGCCGCGCAGGAACGTCACTTACGATGATGGAGTGACTGAGCGTTTCTGTGGCCACGCCGATAGGAATGCAGGAAGCAAGCAGTAGGATGTCTGAGGAGGGCAGATTGGGCGTAGCCAATAAAACGCTAACTACGTTTTGTCAGCCAGCAGCACGCCTGCGTTTGCATAGTCCTCACGTGTGATCTCAATAAAGGTGACCACAACGGCTTCTTTCGCGGCCTTGGCATCTTCCACCATGGCATCGGTGATCCTGGCGGCAAGCTTGCGCTTCTGGTCGATCGTGCGACCCTTCAGCATTGTGACTTGAACGAGTGGCATGGGACGGCTCCTTGGCGACAATCCGGCGGCAATTATAAACGCAAAAAAGAAAGGGACCAGATGCGGCCCCTTGCAGAGAGAAGAGTTGTAGCCCTGACTAGCGGTTCAATTCATAGCCGGCAAAGAAGTAGCTTAGTTCAAAGCGCGCGGTGTCGTCGGCGTCGGACCCATGAATGGCGTTGTGCTCAATACTCGATGCCCACTTCTTGCGGATAGTTCCTTCTTCAGCATTGGCGGGATTGGTGGCCCCCATGAGCTTGCGCAGATCAGCGATGGCGTTGTCTTTTTCCAGCGCCAGAACCACCATAGGCCCGCTGGACATGAACGTGGTCAGAGAATCAAAGAACGGACGGCTGGCATGCACGGCGTAAAAGCCTTCTGCCTGTTGCTTGTTGATTTCCAACATTCGCATGCCAATGATCCGGAAACCTTTTTCCTGGAGCATGTGGATAATGTCACCGGTGGCGCCTTTGGCGACTGCGTCTGGTTTGACGATGGAAAATGTGCGTTGCAATGTGTGCATTCGTGTTACTCACTCCTCAAGAATTCTTGTTGATTGCGGCTGCATTGCGCCGTGAAGCTAAACTTTTGCCGTGCCGATCCGGTCGAGCAGTGTTTGCGCCATCATCGCCGGAGACTTGGCCACGGCGATGCCCGCCGCTTCCAGCGCTTTGATCTTGTCCGCCGCTGTGCCTTGCCCGCCGGAAATGATTGCGCCCGCGTGTCCCATGCGGCGTCCCGGAGGAGCGGTTTGTCCGGCGATAAACGAGACTACCGGCTTTTTGACATGCTGTTTCACGTAAGCCGCCGCGGTCTCTTCCGCATTGCCGCCAATTTCGCCGATCATAATGATGGCGTGCGTTTCCGGATCTTCATTGAACAGCTTGAGCGCGTCGACAAAATTTGTGCCAATAATGGGATCGCCGCCAATGCCGATTGCCGTGGATTGGCCAATGCCGCGCTGGGTCAACTGAAAAACTGCTTCGTAGGTCAGCGTGCCGGAGCGCGAAACAATTCCAACGTTTCCTTCTTTATGGATGTGCCCGGGCATAATGCCCACTTTAGCTTTGCCGGGTGAGATGATGCCAGGACAATTCGGTCCAATCAGCCGAGACTTGCCTTTGATCTTCAAGAACTCATAGGCGCGGACCATATCCAACACCGGAATTCCTTCCGTGATGGAAATAATTAACGGCAATTCAGCGTCAATCGCCTCCAGCAGCGCGTCAGCAGCGAACAGCGGCGGCACAAAAATAATGGTCGCATTCGCGCCGGTCTTCTCTTTGGCTTCAGCCACTGTATTAAAGATAGGCCAGCCTTCATGCGTGGTTCCGCCCTTGCCCGGCGTAACTCCGCCAACAATGTTGGTGCCGTAAGCCGCACAGGTCTTGGCGTGGAACGTGCCTTCACGTCCGGTAATTCCCTGGATCATCAGCCGCGTGGATTTATCAACAAGGATCGCCATTGTCTTTTGTTTGTCGCTCCGCTCTAAACCGCTACACGATTTCGTATTACATCGATTTCTTCCGCGCTTGTTGCCACTGGCTCGGCACGCAAGTCGGCCTCGCCAGATTGTCGGCTACCGTCCCGCCGCTGCCACAACCTTTTCCGCCGCATCTTTCATCGTCTCCGCCACCTGAAAATTCAGGCCGGAATTTTTCAGGATCTCGCGGCCCTGTTCCACGTTCGTGCCTTCCAGTCGAAGCACCAGCGGCAGCTTCAGGTTTGTTGCTTTCGCCGCCTGCACAACGCCATCGGCCAGCGTATCCACGCGCAGTATGCCGCCAAAAATATTGATCAGGATCGCCTTCACGTTCTTGTCGCTCAGCAGGATTTCAAAGGCATGGCCAATCTGCTCCGCGTTTGCGCCGCCGCCCACGTCAAGAAAGTTTGCCGGCGCGCCGCCCGCATATTTAATGATGTCCATGGTCGCCATGGCCAGGCCCGCGCCGTTTACCAGGCACGCGATGTTGCCGTCTAGCTTGATGTAATTCAGGTTGTACTTTGATGCTTCCACTTCCAGCGGGTCTTCCTCGCTGATGTCGCGCAGCTCTTTCAAATCTTTGTGGCGATAGAGCGCGTTGTCGTCAAAGCCAAACTTGGCGTCCAGCGCAAACACGCGCCCGTCTGTGGTTGTAATAAAAGGATTGATCTCGCATAGTGAAGCGTCAGTATCCACAAATGCGCGATACAGCCCGGTCATGAGCTTTACGGCTTCATTGATCTGCGTGCCTTTCAGGCCCAAACCAAAAGCCAGCTTGCGCGCATGATAAGGCTGGAAGCCAATCGTGGGATCAATGGCCTCTTTGATAATCGCCTTGGGATCTTTTGCCGCGACCTCTTCAATTTCCATCCCACCCGCAGCCGACGCCATAAATACCGGTCGCGCCGTCGCGCGATCCACCACGATGCCGAGATAAAGTTCGCGCTCAATCGGCAGCGTTTCTTCAATCAGCAAGCGCTGGACAATCTTGCCCTCCGGCCCTGTCTGGTGCGTCACCAGACGCATGCCAAGAATCTTGTCCGACCATTGTTTGGCTTCTTCCAGGTTCTTGGCCACTTTCACGCCGCCGCCTTTGCCGCGGCCTCCGGCATGGATTTGTGCTTTTACCACCACGCCCTTTGCGCCTTCTTCAAACAGCCGGTGCGCGGCCTTTTCCGCTTCGGCGCGGGTCACGGCCATCTCACCGCGTGGCACGGCCACGCCATACTTCGCAAGGATTGTTTTTGCCTGATACTCGTGAATTTTCATGTCTTGGGGATTCTATACAGCAGATGCAACGTGCTGAAGGGAACCTGTGATTTTATAAGACATGAGAGGAATGGGCAAACGATCCTAAGACCCCGAATGGCTGCCTCTTTTCCTTAACCAACTTAGCATTGGCCCAGGTGAACGACACATGTTTCTTACTGACGCACCGATCACAAGTTCGCAATGTTTCGCAGGACCTTGAGCAAGTTGCCAAGCCGCGCCTGACTTGCAGGATCGGGCAGAAGATAACCCGGTAGTGCATCCATGAATTCCTGTCTCCCGAGCAGCTTTTTAATCTCGCCCATGAGGTAACCTTTGAGTTCTTTCGGGGCATGCAGAACTTCATCCAACAGTGACGGACGTCCATCGATCACTGCAATAATATCTTCAAGATCGTGGCTTGCAAAACAGTCGTTCCTCCCACGTCCCTTGAATGCTTCCAGCTTGGTTCCAAGAAAAAGTGGTGCTGTGACCACTCGGATTGACAGATCGTCTGCTAGCTGCACCATTTGCGCGCTCTCCAGTGCATGCTTGTACCAGCGGTTTGAGAAGCCAAGAATTTTCTCATCGATGGGCATTACATCCAGGCGTATGTCGTCATATGTCCATCGGCAGATAGGCGCTCTTCACTCTGGTCTGCGGCAAAGCCTAGTTGCCGCAGACGTTGCGAGAATTCTTCATATTCCGCATAAGAAGTAATTTCTGTGAATCGAATCGACATCATAGGTTGGACGGACTTCTGCTGCAGCCGTATCAGTGATCAGGAGGGCCGTGGTGCAGCCTCCCACAAATACCAGATCACGAAGCATGGGGCGCAGCAGCCGCGCAACCCTACTGAGCAATTCAAGATTACGATTTGCCATTCTGCCTTGGATCTCGGTCATCGGCACGTAGCCGGGTTACCAATTCTTTTTCTGCGAGTTTGCGTTCCCGCGCACGCCCGTCGCGGATTGCATCAACCAAGGCGAGTAATTCGTAAAGATGGGAATCCCGCTTCGCGGCTTCCGGCACATTGCGATACAAAGGTTCGAAGGCGATGCCCCTCAACGGACCACTCGGATCGGGCCAAACAGGTAACGGCTCGTCCCCCGCTCGGATGTACCGACGAAGAGGTTCTGCTGCGTAGGAAGTGGGCAATCCTCGTGTCATTGCTCCATGGTGAGCAGGAAACACGTATTTCACTCCATGGACCAGAAATTCTTCCAGCGCTTTGCCGTTAGGGCGGTCGCCCAGTTCGGGACCGTGCAAGAGACGAGCTGACTGGGCCCGTTTCACGGCAGCATGAACTTCTGAAACGCTCAGGCATAGTTCTTTAGCTATCTGGGAAAAGGGAGGTCGTTTCCCTGTAAATCCCAAAAGCTTGAGTACCACCACAACGTCTTGAGGCTTCAAAGCCATAAATCACATTATATATTCTATATTCGCGAATGGCGAATATTTTTGAAGCAACGCTACTACTCTCCAACGTTACGTCCAAAGCGGAATGTTGGGGCAATGGCCAGACGCAAGCTGTTACCTCCTTCATTCAGCAGATCATCAAAGAGGTTTACGTGAACAAAGTCAGCTGCCGCCCCGCAAATTATTGTTCAAAATGGCACTGTGTGTCCCATAACTGTACACACTGGCATTCACTTGTATCTTGCGTTCCTCGCTCCCATCACTCCTGCTAATATTAAACACCCCTTTATGATCATTGACGCCCTCTGTAAAATCGCGAACCACCGGCACTCCCTCTCCCGGGAAGAATCCCGCGCCGTAATGGGCGAACTGCTCGCGGGCAAGGCCACGGACGCGCAAGTCGCCGCGCTGCTGGTTGCGCTGCACATGAAGGGCGAGACCGTGGAAGAGATCGTCGGCTTTGCCGAAGCCATCCGCGCCGCTGCGCAGCCTTTATCCAACGCAGACGGCAGCGCGCTCGATATCAGCGGCACAGAACGTGAAGCGCTGGTCGATACCTGCGGAACCGGCGGCGATGCCAGCGACACCTTCAACATTTCCACCGCCACAGCGCTTACCATTGCCGGCGCGGGCGTGCGTGTGGCCAAGCACGGCAATCGCGGCATCACGTCCCGATGCGGCTCGGCTGACGTGATGGAAGCCCTGGGCGTAAACATCACCATCCCGCCGCTGCGCATTGCCGAGTGCCTTCGCGAAATCGGTATCGCTTTCATGTTTGCCCCAGCCATGCATGCCTCTACCAAGCACGTGCAACCTGCGCGTAAAGAGCTGCGCCCTCTACGGTCGGTATTCAATCTGCTGGGGCCGCTTACCAATCCGGCGCGTGCGTCGGCGCAGGTGGTTGGCGTGTATTCCGTCGATCTGGTGGAAAAGCTGGCGCAGGCGCTCAAGCTGCTGGGACTGCGGCGAGCCCTGGTCGTCCACGGCGCAGATGGCCTGGACGAAATTTCCATTAGCGGCCCCACCAAGATCGGCGAAGTCCGCGGCGAGTGGGTCCGCGTTTATGAAGTCACGCCGGAACAGTTTGGTCTGGAGCGCGCGCCCATGAGCGCGATCATGGGCGGCGATCTCAAGACCAATGCCGACATCATCTGGAAACTGCTTGAAGGAGAGAAATCTCCGCGCCGCGATATTGTGCTGATGAATGCCGCTGCCGCGCTGGTCGCCGCTGGCCGCGCCGACTCGCTGGCCGACGCTATGCCCATGGCTGTCCAATCAATTGATAATGGAGGCGCACGCGCCAAACTGGGCGCGCTTGTGGAGTTCACCAACCGGGCGCAATCGTAGTTTCTCCGTCTAAAAATCCTCCACGGACAAATCGCGAATCAAGCAATTGCTAGGAATGCCCAAATTGCCAAAGATCGCCGAAAGTTTGATTTACCCTGATGATTTTCAATTTTGGCATTCTTTGGCATTTTCGGCGATTCTGGCAATCTTCCAGTTTCTGGCCTCCGTGTTCCTTCGTGTCCTCTGTGGTTCAAGGTTTTGACTTTCATTTCCAGCGATCTACAATCGTCTAAGTCCTTAGGAGCCCGGATGCCCCTTTCTCTAAGCCGACGCGCAGACCGCACCGTGCAATCTGAGATTCGCGCCATGTCGATTGCCTGCGAGAAGGTGCAGGGCATTAACCTGGCCCAGGGGGTTTGCGATACTGAAGTCCCGTTGCCGGTTCGTGAAGGCGCAAAGCGGGCAATGGACCAGGGCATAAACAGTTACACGCGCGCGGAGGGACTGGCGCCGATACGTGAAGCCATCGCGGAGAAGATGTTGCGCTTCAATGGCGTTGCTTGCGATCCTGAAACGGAAGTTGTGGTCAACTCCGGGGCAACCGGAGCGTTTTATGCGGCGTGCCTGGCGCTTCTGAATCCGGGCGACGAGGTCATTCTCTTTGAACCTTATTATGGCTACCACCTGAACACGCTGGTGGCTGCCGAAGCCGTTCCGCTTTATGTAACGCTGCGCGCCCCGGATTGGACTTTCAATCGCGAAGACCTGGAACGCACGGTCACGCTGCGGACGCGCGCCATTGTGCTGAACTCTCCGGCCAATCCTTCCGGCAAAGTTTTTACGCGCGAAGAGCTGGAGTGGATTGCCAGCTTTGCCAGGCGGCATGATCTGTTCGTATTTACCGATGAGATTTACGAATACTTTGTCTTTGAAGGCCAGCACATCAGCATGGCCACGTTGCAGGGAATGCGTGAGCGGACGATCACCATGTCCGGATACTCCAAGACGTTCAGCATCACCGGCTGGCGCATTGGATATACGGTTTGCGATCGCCGCTGGGCGCAGGGCATCGCCTATTTTCACGACCTTATATATGTGTGCGCGCCAGCGCCGTTGCAGATTGGCGTGGCAGAAGGTATCCGGCAGTTGCCGGAAAGCTTCTACGCCGAGATCGGCAAGGAGTACGTGCAGAAGCGCAACATGCTTTGCGATGTGCTTAAAGAGATCGGCCTGACTCCTTCCGTCCCCAAGGGCGCATATTACGTGCTGGCGGATGCCTCAATTCTGCAGGGGAGAACCAGCCGCGACAAAGCCATGCATCTGCTCCAGCAGACTGGCGTGGCAACAGTTGCAGGATCGGCCTTTTATCACGGCGATGGCGGTGAAAACCTCGTCCGCTTCTGCTTTGCCAAGACCGATGCCGAGCTGGCTGAGGCTTGCAGGAGGCTGAAAGCGTTACCGGAGAAACTAAAGCTGGCAAGTGTAGCCGCGAATGCACGCGAATGAACACGAATCCAATCAAGAGAGAAAGGTCTGATTCGCGCTTTTTCGCGTTGATTCGCGGCTACAACTCTTCAGCTTCGCACAACAACTCAGCTTGCATATAATCTAGAGACAAATGAACTTCTCTCAACTGTTGTGGGGGCTGGGCGTCTCGCACAGCGGTGGCGATCCGGAAATCTCAGGCCTGGACTATAACTCCCGCCGCGTGCAGCCGGGGTATGCATTCGTTGCCATGCGTGGTGAGACCAGTGACGGCAATCGCCATATTGACAGCGCGTTGAAGAATGGTGCGGTGGCGGTAGTTACGGACTCAAAATCGGAGCACCGGCGCCAGCATGTGCCATGGGCAGTGATTCCCAACGGACGGCGCGCGCTCTCCCACATGAGCGCCAACTTTTATGGCCATCCGGCGGAGAAGCTCAAGGTCATCGGCATTACCGGAACCAATGGCAAGACCACGACAAGTTTTCTGTGCGAGTCCATCCTCAGGCATTGCGCGCGGCCTTCGGCGTTGATAGGGACCATTGAATACCACGTGCCGGTGAAGGCAAGCGCTGTGCATGCCAGCGCCAGTCTCCCTTACCGAGTGTTGCCATCGCCACACACCACGCCGGAGGCATTGGAACTGAATCAGGTCTTTGCTGAAGCTTTTGCCGCCGGCGCGACGCACGCGGTGATGGAAGTTTCTTCACACGCGTTGGCGCAGGAACGCGTTTGGGGCGTGCCGTATGAAGTGGCCGTGTTTACCAACCTCACGCGCGATCATCTGGATTACCACAAGAGCATGGACAGCTACTTTGAAGCCAAGAGCATTTTGTTCCTGGGCTGTGGAACGCGTCCGCCGCGTGCTGCCGTGATCAATGCTGATGACGAATACGGCCAGAGCCTGGGCCAAAGCCGCAAGACGCTTAACCAGGAGGTCATCCTCTATGGCATCCACAATGGCGACTTTAAAGCGACCAATATCGACCTGCAGCAGGACGGCACGAGGTTTGATCTGGTCACGCCTACAGGCAGCATAAAGATTGAGACAGCGCTGATCGGCAGCATTAACATTTACAACATCATGGCTGCCGCGGCCGCGACCTTTGCTTGTGGATGCTCGCTCCAGCAGATCGCGGAAGCTATCGCGCAGTTCAAGCAAGTCCCAGGACGGTTTGAAAAAGTGGATTGCGGCCAGCCGTTCACGGTGGTGGTGGACTATGCTCATACCGATGACGCGCTACGCAACCTCACATCCATTGCCCGCGATTTTGCCCGTCGAGGTTTGGGCCTGGGCCGGGTGATTACTGTATTCGGCTGCGGCGGTGATCGGGATCGGACTAAGCGTCCGCTCATGGCTGAAGCAGCAGGCAAGGGAAGCGACTTCGTTGTCCTTACTTCTGACAATCCGCGGAGTGAAGAGCCGCTGCAGATTATCGACGATGCGCTGCCCGGCCTCAGACAGACCGGCACGCGATATGAAGTTGAGCCGGAGCGCAAAAAAGCTATCCGGCTGGCGCTGATTGAGGCCATGCCCGGCGACGTGGTTTTGATTGCCGGCAAGGGCCATGAGAAAACTCAGATCACGCGCGAAGGTACATTCCCTTTTGATGATGTGCAGGTGGCGCGGGAAGCGTTACAACAGATGAGTTACGCTTGCGGAGGGAAGAAATGAAGCTGCCGTTATGGCGAATCGCCGAGTTTGTAGGCTCCAAAGGCGAGTGTGACCAGGAAGCAGTCGCCATGGGGTATTCCATTGATTCGCGCACGCTCAATCCGGGCGACCTGTTTATTGCTATTGCGGGTGAGCGCTTTGACGGCCATGAGTACGTCCAGGCCGCGCTGGAAAAAGGTGCGGTGGGCGCGATTGTTGAAGCAGGGAAGCACGTTGCGGGCGATCCGCTTCGGTTGCTGCAGGTAGAGGATTCGCTGAAGGCGCTGCAGCTACTGGGCGCGGCAGCGCGCAGGCTTTGGGGCAAGCCGTTGCTGGCAGTGACTGGATCTGCGGGCAAAACCACCACCAAGGAAATTCTGGCGCACATTCTTTCCACGCGCTTCCGTGTGATGAAAAGTTCCGGCAACCTGAACAGCCACATTGGACTGCCACTACAGTTGCTGAAGCTTGAGGCCGAACATGATCTTGGCGTAGTAGAAATGGGCATGAACCATGCCGGAGAGATTCGCGCGCTGGGTGAGCTGGCCCATCATGATCTGGCTGTTGTGACAGCGGTTGCGCCTGTGCACCTGGAATTTTTTGGATCGCTGGCTGAGATTGCCCGCGCAAAATACGAGATTATTGAAACGCTGCACCCCGGCGGCATCGCCGTGCTAAATGCCGATGACGACTATGTCTGCCAGTTTGGCCGCGACTTCAAAGGCAAGGTCGTTAGGTTTGGAATCAAGCGGTCTGCGGACGTAAGCGCGCAAAAAATCAAGCTGAACGGCGCGGAAGGCTCAACGTTTGAGCTCGTTGTGGGCAGCGTGGGAGAGCCAGTGACGTTTCCGCTCGTGGGCGAGCACAACATTTATAACGCGCTGGCAGCAGCGGCGGCGGCGATGGAACGCGGGATCTCGCCCTCGCAGGCTGCCGCAGCGCTTTCCAGCGTCGCTCCGCCGGACAAACGCGGCGAGGTGCTGAATCTTCACGGAGCCACCATTATTAATGACTCCTACAATTCCAATCCCCGGGCGCTGCAGGCGATGATAGACACGCTGGCCAGCATGAAGGCCGAGCGCAGGATACTGGTGGTGGGCGAGATGCTGGAGCTGGGACCGACGGCTGAGGCCCTTCATCGCGAATGCGGAAAGCATGCTGCGGAAAAGAAAATCGACATGGTGATTGGCGTCCGGGGAATGGCTCGCGCCATGGCGGAGGCTGCCTGCGGTTCCGGCACACAGGCCCAGTTTGTAGAAACTCCGGAGCAGGCGGGGGAGTGGCTGGCGCGCAATCTTCGCCAGGGAGATGCCGTGTTGCTGAAAGCTTCACGCGGCGTAAAGCTGGAGCGTGCGCTGGAGATGTTGCAGGATAAGGTTCCGGGGAAATAGTTTTTTCCACAGCCCAGTGATCAACGCTGATTATTGTAAGTTGGAGATAGACCCCGCGCTGCTGCCTTTAAACTGATGTACCGGAGGATTTTTGCTTTACTGGCTCCTTTATCAACGGCTATTTGCGCACTTTCCTCCATTTCGTATTTTCCGTTACGTCACGTTCCGGACGGCCTTCGCCAGCCTTACAGCGCTCTTCATGGGAATGATTATTGGCCCGGCCATCATCCGGCAGCTGCGTGACTTCCAGATTGGCCAGTACATCCGCGAAGAAGGGCCCAAAGGCCACCAGAAAAAAGCCGGTACGCCCACCATGGGCGGCGTGCTGATTACCATCGCCATTATTGTCCCGACGCTGCTCTGGGCCGACCTTTCCAACACATATATATGGTTGGCAATTTTTTCGACCATCGCCTTTGGGGCAATTGGCTTTGCCGACGACTATATAAAGGTGGTGCGTAAGCGCAACCTGGGCCTGACCGGCAGGATGAAACTAGTGCTGCAATTTCTGGCCGCGGGATTCGTGGGCGTGGCCCTGGTGACTTTGACCGCGACGCGCCAGTATTCCACGCACCTGATGGTGCCATTTTTCAAGCAGTTTCGTCCCGATCTGGTGATTGAAAGTTTCCGCCACTATCCGCATGTGTGGTGGCTGGCGTTTATTCCGTTTGTCCTGTTTGTAATGCTGGTCCTGGTGGGTTCAAGCAATGCCGTGAACCTCACGGATGGGCTTGATGGTCTGGCCATTGGCTGCACCGTGATTGCCGCCGGGGCGCTTACGATTCTCACTTATCTCAGCGGCCACGTCGTCTTTTCCGAATATCTGGAGCTGCAAAAGATGCCCCAGGTCGCGGAGGTCACGGTCTTCTGCGGGGCCATGGTGGGATCGAGCATCGGGTTCCTTTGGTATAACGCGCATCCGGCTGAAATCTTTATGGGCGATGTAGGTTCGCTGGCGCTGGGTGGCGCAATCGGCACCGTGGCCGTAATCATCAAGCAGGAGCTGCTGCTGCCATTTATTGGCGGAATCTTTGTACTGGAAGCGCTTTCGGTGATTATCCAGGTGGCGTCTTATAAGACTCGCAAGAAACGCGTGTTCAAGATGGCGCCGCTGCACCACCATTTTGAGCTGGCCGGATGGTCAGAGTCCAAGATTATTATCCGCTTTTGGATTCTGGCGCTGATCTTTGCCCTTTTCGCGCTCACGACCTTGAAGTTGCGCTGACATGTCCGACGGCCCAAAGGCCGCGCACGGACGCATCCCGAATAACAACCTATCCACGAGAAAACCACGCGTGCTTATATCCCTGAAGTGAAAGTTTCATGGCACAATGGAGCAGGACGCGGCTGAAACAGATGGAGTTGAAGAACAAAAGAGTTCTGGTGGTGGGACTGGGACGCTCCGGCGTGTCGTCGGCTATTTTTTTGCAGGAACACGGCGCCAAGGTGATTGTTTCCGACTCCAAGGCTGAAGCGCAGTTGCAGAAGGAAGTTCCTGCGCTGCTGGATCGAGGGATTTCGATTGAGACCGGCAGCCACGGCGAGCGCACCTTTCGCGATCAGGACCTGATTGTCGTTAGCCCCGGCGTTCCTTCTGACCAGCCCCAGTTGCAGCACGCGCGAACGCTTGGAATCCCGGTGATTGGCGAAGTTGAGTTGGCATTTCGATTTCTGAAAGGCAAAGTGCTGGCCATTACCGGCTCCAATGGCAAGACCACCACGACGACGCTCGTCGGAGAGATCTTGGCCAAGAGCGTAAAAAAGACGCTGGTGGGCGGAAACATTGGCACGCCGGTGATCTCGCTGGCTGGACAATCGACGCCAGACACCATGGTGGTGCTGGAAGTTTCAAGCTTTCAGCTGGAAAGCATCGAGCAGTTCTGCCCGTGGATTGCCGCAATCCTGAACATCACGCCGGACCATCTGGACCGCCACCACACCTTTGAGGCGTATGTGGCGGCGAAGGCGCGAATATTCGAAAAGCAGCAACCAACTGATTTTGCAGTGCTGAATGCCGACGATCCAACTTGCGTTGCATTAAAAGACAAAGTAAAAGGCACGCTGCTGTGGTTCAGCCGCAAGGAGCGCCTAGAAAATGGCGCGTTTCTTCAAGGCGACCAGATTGTTTTTCGCCAGAACGGGCAGGAGCAGCCAGTGCTCAGTCGCTCTGATATTCAGCTCAAGGGCGAACACAATCTGGAGAACGTGCTGGCAGCCGTCGCCATGACCATGGTTGCGGGCTGCACGCCGCAGCAGGTGCGACAGGCAGTAAAGGAATTTCGCGCCGTTGAGCACCGGCTGGAGTTGGTGGCGACCATCAATGGCGTTACTTTTTATAACGATTCCAAAGCCACGAATGTTGATGCCACAGTAAAAGCCCTGGAATCTTTTCCCGCGCACATCCACATTATTCTTGGCGGCAAAGATAAAGGCAGTGACTATACGGTGCTGAATCCGCTGCTGCGCGAGCGGGTAAAGCGTGCGTACCTGATTGGCGCTGCCTCAGACAAAATCGCTTCACACCTGCAGAACTCCACTTCCATAGTGCGCTCAGGCACGTTGGAGCGCGCGGTGCATCAGGCCTTTGACTCCGCCAAGCCGGGCGACGTGGTGCTGCTGGCGCCGGCATGCGCCAGCTTCGACCAGTTTGAAAATTACGAACACCGCGGACGCGTCTTTAAAGAACTGGTCCAGTCACTCACTCCAGTAACGACGGGAGACAGGTCCTAGTGGCCAAAAGAGTCGGCGTAGACAAATGGATGTTTGGTTCTATTTTGTTGCTGGTGGTGCTGGGTGTGCTGATGGTCTTCAGCGCGTCCGCGGTAATGGCCAGTGAAAAGTTCGGTTCGCCATATCACTTTCTCTTTCGACAACTGGGCTGGGCGGTGGCAGGGCTGGCCGCCATGTCCGTGGCCATGACGGTAGATTATCGCCGCTGGAAAAAGCCTGCCATTGTTTTCAGCCTGCTAGGCGTGACCGCCGTTCTGCTGGTGGCGGTATTCTTTCTTGATCGCTCGCACAACACGCACCGCTGGATCAAGTTGGGCGGCTTCATGTCATTCCAGCCGTCGGAACTGGCCAAGCCCGCGCTGATTCTTTTTCTGGCGTTCTTTCTGGAATCGCGCACCAAGTCCATGGACGACTGGCGGCACACCCTGCTGCCGGCGGTGATCCCGGCATTTCTTTTTGCCGGGCTCATCATGAAGCAGCCTGACCTGGGTACGGCACTCGTCTGTTTGGGAGTAACTGCTGCCATCCTCTATGCGGCAGGCATGCGCCTGCGATATTTTGCCGCCGGCCTGGTGCCAATTGTCCCCGTGCTGGCTTACATGCTGATTTTTGTTCCGTGGCGGCTGGCGCGCATGGTCGTGTTCTTCCATCCTGAGCGAGACCCGCAGGGAATAGGTTTTCACATCAATCAGTCACTGATCGCCGTGGGCACCGGAGGCTTGACCGGCCTGGGCCTGATGGAAGGCAAGCAGAAACTCTTCTACCTGCCCGAGCCGCATACCGACTTCATCTACGCCGTGACGGCGGAAGAACTTGGGCTGATAGGCGCGGTGCTGATCGCCACGCTGTTTTTCATCTTTGCCTGGCGCGGGCTGCGCACGTCACTGCGCGCGCGCGACCCCTTTGGCCGCTACCTTGCCGTGGGCGTGACCACCATGATCGTGGTGCAAGCCTTCTTCAACATCAGCGTAGTGCTGGCCCTGCTGCCGACCAAAGGCATTCCTCTGCCGTTTATTTCTTACGGCGGATCAAGTCTATTTGTAATGCTGGCCAGCGTGGGCGTTTTATTGAATGTGAGCCAGCAGACGGAGTAGGAAAAGTTGATGGCTGCGTGAAAGCAGTATAGTTTTGCCGCATGAGCGAAAGGCTGGATTCACGAGTATGTTGAGTTCACAATGAACGAGAAAGATAGGGCTGTGCGCCACGGCCTGCATTGCACTTATCGCACCTACTCCCCTTTCACAATGGGCGCGTGATCCCAGTTCGGTACATCCAGTTTGCGATCTGGAAAATGGATGTCAAAGAATTTCTGACGTCCGAGCCACTCGATTGCCACTTGCTGTCGCTGAAGGACCTCAAGATTCCTGCAATCGTCGGGGGACTCGCAGAACTTCAGTGACACTCCTCCGCCAGCTAATTCCTTCAATGTCGCCAGTTCCTTGGGAAGCTCCCTCAGACCAAGCCAAGTGGCGTATTCATTGCTGAAGAAATTAATCCAATAGAGGCCAGGAACTCCATGCTCGAGATTTAGACCTTTGTAGCTGCAATTTTTGCCGGGTTGGTTCTTAGCATTTCGATCAATTACGCTCGTCAGAAAGGCAAAGTCAGAGCGGGTTACGTGAAACATATCCAGTATGAAATTTTCTATCTTTTCGATTCCAACTCGATTGGCCCATTTTCCATCGAACCGCCCGGTCCAATAATTGGTAAACAATGGCGACGGAAAGCGGGCAGTTGGCGAATGCGTTAAGTTCCACATCTCACCGGTGACATGAACTGGGCGTCCTTTTCGGTAAAAGAATGCACCATGGGGTTTGGCCAACCACCGTATCGGCTCAGTGATGTCGGCTGGATCAAACGGAGTCCTGATAGGCTCGTACTCGCTACACTTATCTGGGCACATAAGACCGTTGCCAAAATTGCTCAGCGCGGTAATCTGTTCTCTTGCAACAGATTCAGTCAATAATCGGCGCGAAAACAATGTTATTGCTAATTCGTTCTTCATTCTTTTTTTAGAGGCTCGATCTGAAGGTTTGGGTTCTCCTGTGCGGGGCCTGAAACTTTAACATTGGGATTCGTTGTTACCACTTTCAGCGGTTGGCCCGTCGTGTCCTTGGCGGTTTGGCTCATGCTGCGAAGTTGCTGCGTGTTACTAACCGATGCTCCAGATTTCACCTCCACGTGCTGTCCCGTTTCCGGTATTGTACCGTCCCGTACAGTGCCGTTAAGCTTTTCTGTGTTCTTAATGGCGCCGACGGAGTCCAGGCCCTCTTTTTCGGATGCCGAGCCTGGTGCCGATTGACCAGGCTGCTTAGAAGTAAACTTCCCTTGGGCGTCGCGCCCTTGCTCCGTAGATGACTGCTGATTGGAATTGTTGTTGTTCTGTTTGCTATCCCCTTGATTTTGATTCGAAGGGCAAGAACACTGCTGCCGCTGGTTCATGAGTTCCAAGCCAGGATTTTCAGCATGTGGCAAAGAAGAACCGCCCAATGCGTTCTTTATACCATCCCGAAGATTCTGACTCATCGCATTACCAACAGCTACAGTGAGGGACACTAAAACTTTGAACGTCGTCCAAGCATCATGGCCGTCGATATCCACATTGGTGGTCGGAATGTTCCGCACAAATCCGTACAGGTTCAGCGATTGCGGATCGCTAAAATCTGCATACGGTACCGGGATCGGCGTTGGACTCCAGTCTGCTGAGACCCAGCGCCCTAAACCATTCGAATAATACCGCGCACCAAAGTAGTCGAGTTGAGTTTCTGGATCTCGTTCTTTGCCGGTGAATTTGTAGTGGTTGGAATCATTGTTGACGAACTGAAGTTCGCCGCCCCAGGGGTAATAATCCGATTCTTCCTTGATGACGCCGGCGGAATCGGTAATCACCGAGGCAGTTTTCAGGTGGTCGGAGAAATAATAGAAAACACCGTTGGTGCTCTTGCGCGCAACGCGCTCGCCATCAAAGAAAACGTATTCATCGGTCAGGTTTCCGCTCAGGTCGCTTTCGCCGACAATTCCCGGAGCCATATACCAATAGAGCGTTCCCGTGCTGCCGGTTGACTTGCGCACGCGGTTGCCGTCACCGTCATAGGTATAGGCGTAGCCTGCTGCGCCGGTGAGGCGGTTTTCCTGGTCGTAAGTATAGGTTTGCACCGTGGGGGTGACGTTGCGCGTCATGTTGCCGGCGGCGTCATACTGGTAATCCGTGCCAGAGGCGTGGATCCAGTTGTGCGCGTCGGCGGTAACTGTCAAGCCCTCGGCACTGCACTTAGTGACATTCTTCTGCAGCAGGTTGCCCCAGGCGTCATAGCCGTAACTGTTGCCCCAATATTCAGTTTTGCCGTTTACTGTTGTCGCAGCGCAGTTTGTACCAGCATTTTGGGCCGACATTAAGCGGTTCAGAACGTCATACGTGAACGTCTGGTTGCGCGTCGAGTCTTTGTAATTCGTAATGCCAAAGACGTTGCCATTGTCCGCGCCGGTTGTTCCATTGCCGAGGTGGAAGTCGTATCCGATGGAGAACACAGTCTGGCTTGGCGCGTTGGCTGACATGTTTACCGGCTGTAGGCGCTTGTTGTAGCTGAACGCGTTAGTAATCCCGGCAAAGCTTGTGCCGTAGCCGCTGATGAAGCCGGTGAGCCCGCTGTCTGGGCCGTAGGTTGCGCTTGTTACGTAGTTGATGTTGTTGCCGCTGTCTTTGGCGGAAAGCGTCAGGCCCGCCGCTCCAGCCTCGTACGTTACAACATTCCCGCTTGGGTAATGCAGCTTGTAGAGCGAGCCGTCGAGGTTGTACTCGTAGCTGAGGGTTTTGGGAATCGAAGCGTTGTTGGCCCCGATAAGCGTCCGCGTTTCCGCCGTCAGTCTTCCCAGAATGTCATAGGTGTAGCTGGCGGTTCCGGCCTGGTCGGTAAGCGATGTGAGCTTGCCCTTGGCGTTTGTGCCGGAATCATAAACATAGGTAACGACGGGCGTGGCCAGCGGACAGCTTTGTGCCCCATAGCCTTTGCCGGTGACGCGATGCTGTGCGTCATAACAATAGCTGACCGTCTGTGTGGCAGTACCGGTCTGGTTGGGCGCGGGCGAGGTCTTCTGCAGCAAATTGCCGTCAAGATCGTAAGAGTATGTAATTGTTCCTGATTCAGGATTGTTCGCCGTGAGCAGCCGCGAGAGCGTGTCGTAGGCGAAAGTCCGGGTGCGCCACTGCGTGCTGTCGTTCGGCGAGGAGCCTTTTTGGTCGACGCGTAGCAGATTGCCCAACGCGTCATAGGAATAGAGCGTGACGAAAGGATTGTTGCCGATGTCTCCTGCATTGTAAGCGCCGGAAAGTGCCGCCCCGGAAGTGGAAGTGGTGAATGACGGATTCGTGAACTGCGAGCTGTTCCAGGTGTAAGACGCGGTCACGGAGTAGTCGCCGATGGTTCCCGCGTTTTTGCTGGTCAGATTTACGGTTCCACCAGAAGCCGTCGCTGAAGCATATGAACCAGCATTGATGATTGTCGCCAAGCGAGAAGCGATGGTTGTTGGATTATCTCCGGAGCCGAAACTGGTGGAATAAGGCGTTCCGTTCACGGAGATCGTCACCGTCCCGGCATCTGCAATTCCTACTACCGTTCCCGTAATTTGCACAGCGTCGATGAAGGCAGTGTTATTGCCGCCCGCTGAGTCGCGTCCCATAAACCGCAGCGTGTGCGTTCCGGCTGTGGTGGTAAATGCGGACGTAGACATCGCGGCGTAGCTTGTGCTTGCCGGCCGGAATGTGCCCAACAAAGTGGAATCCAAGTAAACGTCAAAATCCTGCCCGCCGTTCGAGGAGTTTCCACGCTGGGCCGCGGAGAAGGAGACCGTATAGCTGACACCCGTTTGGAAGCCGGAGAGCGATTGGGAGAAAACATCATCCGATCCGAACTGGATGAATGCCACCTGACTCCCTTCAGGCGCACCCGGGTTCCCGGAGGTGAAGCCGCTGCCGTTGGCGCTGATGCCCGTTCCCCCGCCGAAACTCCAGCTTCCGCCGGTCGGGCTGTATTGGAAATTACCAGCGCCTACTGCTGGAGCCTCAAAACCTGAGTTTGGAATCACAACGGATCCTGTCACTTGCACAGCGTCAATGAAGGCAGTATTGCCGTTGCCCCCGGCCGAGTCGCGACCCACAAACTTCAGCGTATGCGTGCCCGCCGTTGTGGCGAAATATGGCGTTGACAGCAGTGCATAGCTGGTGCTGGCCGGGCGGAAGGTGGCAAGCAAAGTCGAGTCCAGATAGACGTCAAAATCCTGCCCGCCAGTGTTAAAGTTTCCGCGTTGAGCGGCCAGGAAGCTGACCGTATAGTTCACGCCGGTCTGGAAGCCGCTGAGCGATTGAGAAATAAAATTCGCCGAGCCTCCTTGCAAGAAGGCCACTTGCGCGCCTTCAGGAGCTGACGGGTTGGAACTGGTGAAGCCGCTGTTGTTTCCAGTAACGCCGGATCCGCCAACAACGTTGTTGTTGCTGTCTAATCCGCTGTTGGGGCCGAAGGTCCAGCTGCTTCCTGTAGGGTGATACTGATAGGCATTCGCGCCGGAACCCAGCGCCGGCGTTTCAAACCCAGAGCCCGCCACCGTGATCGACACGCTCACATTCGTGGCCTGCTCACTGCCGCTTATCGTTACCGACCCGGTAGCATTCGTGGCCACAGAACTTGGGTTGGGCTCAACTACCTCTACCAGGCGGCCCAACGCGTCCGAGCAAGCGCCGCGTTGATTGCCGGCCTCGTCGGTGGACATCGTACAAACGCCCGCTACGCCCGGAGCCGCCTGATCGTAACTGACTTTGCTGATGCTGCCATCCTGCTTGGTCGTCTGCGTGATGCGGTCCAGCGCGTCATACAGGTTTGTGGTGGTGCCATACGTTGGATCAGAGGTGGAGAAGTGAGGATTGCTGACCGTAGCCATGCGGCCATTGGCGTCAGGAGTGGTATCCACTTCGGCGGTCCCACCCGGAAGAACATGTTGGCTCTGATAGACGCGTCCCAGGCCGTCAAAGAAGTTCGTGGCCGAATCACTCAGAGCACTGGTGATTGATTTTGTCCGCTGCACGGAAAGCGGAAAAACATTGGCCGGGGAGGGATTAAAGCTGGTTTGGGCCTGCAGTCCGCCATTGGCCGGGTCTGGCGGGGCTGTTGCCGACTTGATGCGAAACATGGGGTCATAGGCAAAGATGCTGGTATGCGCCGCATCGCCTTGTGAGTTGCCGCTGGCCGGCTGGGTAGCATTTTCATTCGTCAGGCTGGTCAGCACGCCCGTGTTGAAGTCGTATGTTCCGCTTACGCAATGCATAACGGAACCGGTCTGCGGAGAGCAGGTCTGCGTAACATAGGCTGAAGCGTAGGCAGAGTCGTAGCTGAACGTGGTGGGGTGCTCCAGGGGATCGATTTTCTTGTAGGGCTCGCCAGTGTCATACCAATTCGTATGGCTGGTAACGGCCGTCCCGCTTTTAGGATTGCAGGAACTCGTTGGCGCCAGCCAGCGGGTAACCGTGCTTAGGTTGCCGCGTACGGGAGCCGGATTCGGCGCGGCTACGTGCTGGGTGCTGACCGTCGTTCCGGTGAAATATGCTGCTTCGTCATAGGTGTAGTCGGTTTCAGAGAGTGCGCATCCGCTGCCATCTTTAATCACCACCGTCGCCGGCAGGTCGAGCATGTGCGCGTCCAGGTAGCGGCTGTCTACCTGCCATTGATACGTGGTGTCGGTCTCGCGCAGCAGCAACGTTCCCGGCGAACCCTGGCCCCAGTCATATTCAAATTCCTTGGTCACATTGCCGAAAATCGAAGAGCCTGCTCCAAATCCCGGATCATATTGCTTGGTGATTTGGCTCACCTTGCCGCTGGGGTTGAGCGTGGTCTTGATAATAATGGGAACAACATTCCCCACCTGGCCGTCGTCGGTTGTAATTGTGTTGGGAGAATAAGTGGTATCCACCTGCTTGAGGGGCTGTCCGCCCTTGGTCCCCTGGAAATACTGTGTAGAGGTTTCATAGAATGGAGCAGCTCCGCCCAGCGCCGCAAACACATGAACAGTGTCGTTCAACATTGGATCTGTCACCGTGTTTGTGAGGGTCGTACCCGCAAGGCTCCAGTCATAACTCCATGGCGAGGAATGGCCGGCGTTGTCGTCCAGGGTCCTTGTTTTCACCGCCCGGCTGGCTGTTGTAAGGCCATTACCGGAGGGTATGGCGACCGTTGTCCAGGTGTAAGAAATATGTCCTCCGGCCGGAAGCCCGACATAAGTAACATCTCCATAGCTGTCATAATCGAACGTCCACTTGCTGCCATCGGCAAGCACCACCGTGACCAATTTGCAGGATTTGGTTCAACGGAACGGGCGCAAAACTGTTCGGCGCCTCAACCACACCTGTAACGCCAAACGCGGTTTGAATCGGGGTATTGGCGAAGCAGCGCTGGACCTGCTGCGTGGTGCCGTCCGGAGCGTTGTAATAAACCAAATCAGTGGAATAAATGGCCCGTCCGCTCACGCTCACGCACTGGGCTGGATCCGCTGTCCCCGGATTCGTCGGGGTAAAACTAAAGGGCATGTTTCTGTTCAGCGTATCTGTGCTCAGAGTTGGCGGCGCGAATCCCTGAAGCTGGGTCCTTGAAAAATTCAGCTGGTTGCCATTGGGATCGGTGATTTGCATTGGATAGGCTACCTGCTTGCAATATCCGTCACCAAAAGGGGCATCGTCAATCAGAGGCTGGTAATTGCTAGGCGTGGAAATCGCGTTTGTGCCGGGATGGAAGCAGCTCCTGAAATCGGTGTATGTTGAGAACACGCCAGGATATTGAACCCCCTTCCGATCAATAACCGTGACGTTGTTCATTACGCCGCTGGCGTCCGGGTTGGAAACCACCAGGTGATAACCCGAAGTGTCCAGGGACTCGAACACGGTGTAGTTGGAATAGGCGTCCAGCGGCTGGTTGGGCACGGGTGCAAACTGATGGACTGACCCGTCTGGGCCGGTCACACTATATCCCTGTGTGGTATAGAAAATTTGTCCAGTGCCGCTGAAGTCTTTGACCAGCGTGCGGCTTACCATGATCCCTTCAGCGCTGAGTAGCATCACGCCGGGACTGCTCGAATCCCACCAGCAGGTCTCTCCATAAGGAGGGTTGGGCTTGCATCGGACCTGCCAGGATTTTGAGGTCACATATAGCGAATACTGCGGCGCGAACTCGCCCCGCTGCGCATAAGCCGGCAGTACCGGTATGTGCAGCATCAAATTGCCGTTCATCACGTTGACCGTGTCAAGGTGGCTGCCATCGTAGGACCCATAGTTTTTAAATCCATTTTCAAGGTTGGGGGATGACTGAGCGAAAAGCAAACTGCTGAAAGCGCAGACGAATACAGAAACACACAGCAACTTGGCCAATTTCATTAACTCACCTTGAAGGGCAGATTTTTTGTAGCTTTGGGCGTGCAGAAAACCAGGGCCAACTTCTTAAGGGGTGTGGCAAAACTTTATAAATGGAGAAACCGAAGATAACAAGTAACTAGTTTGCAAATAGATCAAAATAACGATGCCTGGCGGGCTTTGCAAAAAATGGGAAGTTTTTACCAGTAATCCGTGCAGATCAAATAGATCAGGAGGCATTAACTATGGAAGAGACCGGACTATCCCCAGTTTTCCGCCGGCTCAAGTCGGATCATGTCAGGGCCAATGCCGCTGGACTTTTTGCGGCTGGCGGCGAAGCGATAGGCTTCGTCGTACTTTTGGCCGATCACAGAAGAGTTGCGCGTTTCATAGATGAACATGCGGCCTGCGGCGCCGAGCGCGCTGCGAAATTCTGGGTTGCGTCCAACGAAGGCCATGCGGTAGCCGAGATCGCGCGGGTTGTCCGCTTCAAACCAGAGGCAGCCGCGGCCTTCGGGGCTGGCGTCGCGATTGCGCTGAACGTCGGCGGCAAGAAGAGCTTTGCCCTGCCACAGGCTTTTCATGCAGGTTTCATTAGGCTGGCAGGCGGCAACAGGATCGGAAGGAAGCTCTCCCATGGCCACGACGACATGCGCGCTCTCCATAGTTGCAGGCACGTCAAACTGGTGGACGAGCGCGACGTGCTGCGAAATCCCCAGGCGCAATGCATGTTCATTGATAGCTCGGCGCGCGCTTTCCGGCGCTTCCAGCAGCAGGTTGAACTGTGGCAGTTCATTGCAGGCCAGAGCAAAGCCTTCCAGCACGGAAATTGCCGCGGGTGAAAGCTGCTCTTGTCCATCGCGAGCGAACTGTGGAACAAAGAACGAGACGGAGTCAGGAGCAAAGCCGAAGCGTCGAGCAAGAAAGTCAATGTCCTGGGAAAGCGCCGGTGGCTCGTTCTCTTCACTGATAGGTTCAGGGACAAGAAAGACAGCGTCGGGAGGTGCGCCGCGTTCCAGCGCAGCTTCTTTTAGTCCGAGCGAGTGCACAATGACGGCGGCAGCGCGGGAGAGAATAAATTGTTCAGCCACGCGGAAT
>DASXKZ010000014.1:0-26508 GCA_036496525.1 Candidatus Angelobacter sp. | reverse complement strand
CTGTTCCCGTGTTCTGCCGAAGAGTGTTTCACCATGGCCATGGAGGCGTTTGATCTGGCGGAGCAATTCCAGACGCCAGTCTTTGTGCTCTCTGATCTTGATCTAGGGATGAACAACTGGATGGCGCATCCTTTTGAGTATCCTGAGAAGCCGATCACGCGCGGAAAGGTGTTGAGCGCAGAAGATCTCACGCGTCTGGGCGGGTTTGCCCGCTATAAAGATGTTGATGGCGATGGCATTCCGTATCGCACGCTGCCGGGCACAGCGCATCCGAATGCGGCCTATTTCACCCGCGGCAGTGGACACAATGAGAAAGCGCAGTACAGCGAACGTCCAGACGATTACGTAAACAACATGAACCGGCTGGCGCGCAAGTTTGAAACCGCGCGCAAGTTTGTTCCCGCTCCGGTGAGGGAAGTGAGCGGCACGTCAAAAATCGGCATTATCGCTTATGGAACCACGCACTGGGCGCTGACTGAGTCTTGCGACCAACTGCTGCAGGAAAGCAACATCGCCACCGATTATCTGCGCGTACGCGCTTATCCCTTCACGCAGGAAGTGCATGACTTCATCAAGGGCCATGATCGCGTTTACGTGGTGGAGCAGAACCGCGACGCACAGATGTTCCAGCTCATCAAGCTCGATATCGCGGCAGACCAGGTGACGAAGCTGCGCAGCGTGCTCCACTACAACGGGCTGCCGATTGACGCGCGCTCGGTCACCGACGCTATTGTTTCTCAGGAAACCAATTCTCAGAAAACCAGTGCCCAGGAGGCCAAGTAATGTCCGCCACCACCACGCCCACTCCGGCGCCAAAGACAAATCATGCGGGGCTTACCGTGATCGACTATCGCGGCGGCAAGACCACGCTGTGCGCGGGCTGCGGGCACAATGCCATCACTGAGCGCCTGATTGACGCGATGTATGAGATGGGTATCCAGCCGGAAAACATCGCGAAGCTCAGCGGTATCGGCTGTTCTTCTAAAACGCCGGCATATTTTGTGAGCCGCGCTCACGGCTTCAACTCCGTGCATGGGCGCATGCCATCCGTCGCAACCGGAGTGGCGCTGGCAAACCAGAAGCTGATGCTGATTGGCATTTCCGGCGACGGAGACACGGCTTCCATCGGCATTGGGCAGTTTATTCACCTGATGCGACGCAATCTGCCGATCATTTACATCATTGAAGACAACGGCGTATACGGGCTCACCAAGGGGCAGTTTTCCGCCACGGCAGATTTGGGATCGAAGCTGAAAACCGGCGTGATCAATGATCTGCCCCCCATCGATACCTGCGCGCTGGCAATCCAACTGGGCGCGACGTTTGTGGCGCGGTCTTTTTCCGGCGACAAGAAACAGCTCTTGAATCTGCTGAAGGCGGGCATTGCGCACCGCGGCACCGTGATGCTTGACGTGATCTCGCCGTGCGTGACCTTCAACGATCATGAGGGTTCCACCAAATCCTATAAGTATTCAAAGGACCATGAGGAGCCGATCCAGGAAGTTGGTTTTGTGCCGAGCTTTGAAAACATCGATGTAGACTACGATCCCGGGACAACGGCCACCGTGCGCATGCATGACGGCTCGCAACTGCGTCTGCGCAAGCTGGACCGCGATTATGACGCAACAGACAGAGTCGGCGCGTTGCGCCTGCTGGCGGAGTCGCACGAAAAAGGCGAGATGCTCACTGGCGTTTTTTACGTGAACACCACAACGCCCAGTTTTGTGGAACAACTCAATCTCACAGATCAGCCGCTGGCCAGAATGCCGCAGGAGTTGACGCGTCCTTCTCGCCAGGCGCTGGACGAGATCATGGAAGAGCTGCGGTAGCAAGCGTCAAGCGAAGATGAACTCATATTTCGGGCCTGTGATGAACGGGCCCGATTTTCTTTGCGGTAAGGAAAACGACAAAAAACCTTAAGAAAAAATCGACTTTTTCCACCTGTGAATTACTGCTGAAATCGAGCTGAGACATTCTTCAGCGCATCCCATTATGGGTGACGGAAAAGGACAAAATCCTGGTGATCTCGCGCGATCCGCGCCTGGCGGACGTGCGCAGGAGAGTGCTTGAAAACGCTGGGTTTAAGGTCCTGGCGGCCAGTGATTCAACCGCCATTCGAGCCGAATGCGAGATGCACAAGCCGCGCCTGGTGATGATGGGATACTCCCTGCCGCCGTCAGAAAAGCGCCGGGTATGGGCAGCGGTAAAGGAACATTGCGGTGTGCCGGTGCTTGAACTGCACAAAGAGAGTGGGCCGGAGTTGATGTCGCCGGCATTTTTTCACCAAGCGCTGGCGCCCGATGATTTTTTGGCCGCGGTCATGAAGATTTTAAGCAGAGGAAAGAGAAAACAAGATTAATCGCAGCAAAAATTTAAGAGGGACGCGGCTTCCGGTCCGCGCCCCTTTAATTTTTCATCGACGGATGAAACCTGCTTCATAGTAGTAGAGTCAAAAGGCCTTCCGGAAATATAGGGCAGGGCGGAATTTCTGCTGCATTCTCTGCAAATTAGTGAGGATTGCGAAAAGCGCCAAAGCGGGGAGCGCGGGCGCGGTTGATGGGCGTCACCTTGCCTTCAGCATTCTTATGCTGTGCGTGGCCGGCGGCGCGACGATCTTTCTTCTTGTGTTGGGGCGATTGTCTCGCTCCCAGAGCAATGTCAGCAAATTCAAGGTAACGATTGGAGCGTGCAGCGCCGACTGGCTCAAATGTCCTGGGATTTGATTGGCTGGCAGGACGCGGAGCTATCCAGACTTCATCCGGGGAGGCAACGGGATTGGTTTTCCTGGGCATGTTGACCACCACTCAATAAAATCAACTCACCCGCATGCATGCGCGTCTCAATTTGTAAGATGCGTCGCCCGTTATGGAAGATCGCTAAAATTTTTCCAATCTTGAACGATGAAAAATCGGGTGATCTGGCGATCGGAGACCGAAGGCACAAACCTACCACGGAGGCACGGAGACACGGAGAAGAGCAAAAGCTTACTTTTCCAAGTCCACCCAATTAGCATCGCTGTCTTCTACGCACGTCTTGTCTTCAGGACAATATTCCAACTTAAGGACCGGATGAATCTCCCAGTTGTTGTGCCGCTTCAGGTGATGGCCAAGAGAATGTTCCGAATCAAACATTTGCACGCCGGTTACACGCACCAAGAGCGCCTTGTCTTGCGTGGCGGTAATTAAACGCTCGAGGTCTGCTCCCACAAGCTTTGTGTGAGTCAAGCGTACGCGAGGAGTGAATTCCGCTGTCTGGGAGTCTGGTTCGTTGTCTTTCAGTGTCGCCTCTTCGGTCTCCGGATCGACCAACACGATATGGTTATCAGTGTCAGCTGCCTTAGTAAGTCCACAGTTACACGATTCCCTACTACCTTTCCTTGCTATAAGCGCATAGGCAACAATCCTAATCGTCGTCCCTTCGCCCAACGCTTTTAGTTTTGTACGGGTGTCGCCGATTTTGAAGCCTGGGACCGGATCGGGCAGCCCCGCTAAGAATTCCATGCCCTTGTCAACAGGCACGCCACCGGCTGGTGCGATATTCTTTTGTTTATTGAGGTTAGGATCGAGGCTTGGGCCGCACCCGGTGTTTGGGCAATCTGCGATGCTACCGTCTGATGCCAATACAGCTGCCGGGCACTTTACCGCTACCTTCCCGCCGCCTTTGGTGCTCGCTTTCTTGCTGGCTTTTTTGGCTGTCTTTTTGGCGGCCGGCTGCACGGCTGACGTTCCGGCGGCGATGGTCACTCCAAAGGCAATGAAAACTATGGGAACCAAGAGAATTGGCATTAAGTATCGCTTCATGGAAAAGATCCTTTCTGAAGCTGCTATTGAGATACTCCGGGGCCGTCCAAGGGGCAGTGCGAAAAACCATACAAGGAGCGGAAGGCAATCGCAAGCTAAATCCTACTGATGATCGGAAATGCAAAACCGGTCGCCGCAGATCAGAAACAAAACCTACCACGGAGACACGGAGACACAGAGAAAAGCGAAGCCAAGACTGGCTCTCTTACGGCGTAAGGAAGAGTTCTTCGTGCGTGCCTGACGGCCCGACTGAAGTCGGGCCCTGACACTTGTCTCGTGGATCGAAGCGCGTGAGGAAAAAAATCAGATCCCACTCTTTGCAAGAGGCGGCGAAGGATTGCCACCCGCGGTTTGGTGTGTTAAAAGAGAAGCTAGAAAGCGCAGGCCACCGCCAACGGAAACCGAGCAGTGGACCTACAAAACCCTATTATGGCTGGACCAACAGATAGCACGGTTAAGCAAGGTGAACACCCACAGTTTTGGCGTCTCCGGTCAGCAAAAACCAACTCCGTGATCCAATCATATTGCACAGCTTGTCGCCTATTCGTTGGCGCAAGCGAGTCTTTAGCTAACCTACGACTTGTAGAAGGGCTTCATCTACTTCACTGCAAAAAAACTAAAATCAAGTCAGTCGCATGACATCAACAAATTACTTCTGATTGTATGGTTCACTCTTGCTCTTGTCGTGAACCACGTGGTGTTTCTTTTTGGGCGCTGGTTTCTTGAGCCCAAGGGCAATGTCAGCTAGTTCAAGGTATTTGCTATTGCTGGGAGGGCCGCCAATACGGTTCTCCCAAGCGCGATCTCCCGCTGGCCCTTTCATGCTGTATCGCTGGGCAATCCAGAGGCCCTCCGAATCTTCGTCGCCGCCGCGTTTGCGCTTCTTACTCATTTCAGCAGCCCCCATTTTAGCGCACTATGGCGGCCTTTGATTTGACAAAGCCAATTGAGCCTTCTACTCTCTTTGCGAGTTTTTGAAAGCAGGCATCTTAGTGGCACTCGTTTTATGCACCGGCATTGACAGGACAGTCCTGGAGACACGCAGACTTATTCTCGAAGATGCGGGACATAAAGTTGTTACGGTGGCGGATGAGCCATCCTTGGCAGACGCCTGCCAAAAGAACTCTTTCGACGTGGCAGTGATTGGCCAGACAATTTCTCCCAAGATGAAATCTCGGGTCGCCATGCTTGTTAAGCAGCATTGCACGGGTGTAAAAATCCTTGAGTTGTATGAGACCTACACAGGGAAACTCTTGGAAGATGCCGACTCCTGGTTGTTAGTTCCCGCCCAAGTGCCCCAGGCATTACTAGAGCGGGTGAATGAACTGGCCAGCAAAGAAGAGAGCAAAAGACGCAAGCCTTAGACTTTTTTGTGCGCTTAGCTAAGTGGAGGCTTAGACGTGACCCAGTTCCGTCATCCTAATTCTGTTGTCTCCAGGCTCGAAAAATATCAGGGCTCAACATTCGAGCTTGTGCTGTAATGGCGCGCTTTACAAGCCGATAATTATCCATTTTCCAAGCTAGTTTGCAAGTGCGGCTTTTTTACCAGGAGAATCGAGAGTGGTGGGAGCAGCACTGTTTTCGTCCACGGGAGTCGCATCAGATATTACACCCAGCATCAGAGGGCTTCCGCCGTTGTAAAAGGTCTTACCCTGCATGGCGACGATGCGAGTGGAGTCGCCCTGGCGCACGCGAAAGGTAGTCTTAAACTCTTTGCGGTGCCGTTGCGCCGTCTGAAGGTTGGTAAAAACCGTTTCCCGATCACCCGAGTAGTACATCAAGTCCATCAACTGGCCCAGGCGGACGCGGCTGGAGGAAGGGAATCCCAACAGCTTTGCCGCAGCCGAGGAAAACGAGAAGACATCATTGATTATGTCGAGTTCCCAAGTCCCGGCCCTGGTGACCTGCTGCAATAACTGGACGCGTTCCTGACCGATCCGGATCTCATTTTCCAGCGCACTGGCTTTCTGCTGGAGTCTGGCAGCGCTGCGGCGGCGCTGCATATCACTGCCGTGGACGGGATAACTTTCGGCAGGATTCACCTCTGTATGCTCTCCGCAAATGCTGAAAAAAAGCTGGCGGTGTTCCATGCGGTCGAAAACACCAATCGGATATCCACATAAAAGGTCGAACGTATATTGCTCGGCGAGTTCATTCCAGAGCTCTTCCAGGCGGACGGTTGCATCCCGCTTACCTTCAGCCCACAGAAGAGCGACCATTTCACCAAAAGCAACCAAACCATGCCCGGGTTTCGTGCGCGCAGTGGCCTCACTTACCAAGGCACCTACGGTCTCCTGGAACTTCTGTTTATCCGGACCGCCGCCCACCATGAACTTTGCCAGAGTTTCAGCTGCATCCAATTCGACAAAGAGACCCGCCTTGACGGCTGGGGCGACGTTGATTTTGCGCATGCGCAGCTCTTCAGCCAGCCCATCGCGATGTGCCTTTGTGGCGATTATGATCACAGTGTCCCCAGACTCAAGGGCCCCGCCGATGTGCCGTCCCAAGGCTTCAATCAATGCGGAGTCATGCTCATAGAACTGTACAGCGTGCCGGCAGGCATGCTTTACAGGATTGATTTGGATTTCAGCGGTGCGGCGGTCAGTCATGTTTTGGCCAATTTTCCTTGGAAGGGAATTATCCCTGAGACTAGGATGCAAAGTAAGGTCTGAACGAAAAATTATTTTTGAAACCCGATTCGGCCGGTGCAGCGACAATGATTTCTCAATACCCAGAGGCGGGCCGCAGTATCGAACCTACCATCGCCGTTTTCAACAATAGGGTGCGAGAAGGCTGTTTCACGATTACAAGTTCTGATAACTTTTTATTTTTTCTCCTACCTATTGACTGCCATCTAGCTTTCGCTTAATATACGCACTGGTTCTCGCCGGGAGCGGCAGCGGCGAACCGTCACTGAACAGGGCAGTAAGAGCAAAGCGGTTTTAGTGATCCGGGTTATCCCAAGCTGGAGGCGGGGAGACCCAAAAGGCCAGCACCCACGCGATCATAGCCGGCCCACCGTTTGGGTCACAGATTGTGTCGAGACGCAGAAAACCAGCCATTAGCACCTAGCCATTAGCCTTTAGCCAATGCGGGGAAAGCCTCGTCCATAGGCAGCAGGTAATTGGTACTTGGTATTGGCTCGGATCGAAGAAACCTAAAAAATCCAAAATCTCAATGTCCAAAGAATCGCAGGCGAGGGCGCCTGCGCTCCACATGGTTGTTTTTGTATTTGCCAAGGACCTCAAAAACTTTTTCTACGGAGCTAGAGCGATGAATAACAAAAGCAGGATGAAAGAAATGGGCAGACAACAGATCATGGCGGCGATAGTGGAATGCACGGAGAAGCTGGGAGAAGTGCCCAGCCAGCCGCAGCTAACCAAAATGACCAACTTTACCAAACTACAAATAAGGAGACATTTTGGGTCTTACGCGCACGCTTTGCGGGCGTGCCAACTGAAAAAATCCGGGGGTGGGTGGAAGATCACAATGGAAGCCTTGTTCCAAGACTGGGCGATGGTGGTGCGGGCGCTGGGAAAGCTGCCGAGCGGTACCGAATACGAGCAGAACAGCCAGTACAGCCAGACGCCCCTGGCGAAGCGTTTTGGAACGTGGGGCCAGGTGCCACACGGTTTGAAACAGTACATTGAGGAGCAGGGAACGGCAGAAGAATGGAAGGACATTCTGGGAAAAATCCAAGAGTTGGACGCGGTTGCGCAGGAAAAAAAGGGCGCACGCTGGAATGGAATTACCAGGCAGGACGCCCTGATTGTGCAAGCCGGTTTGGAGGGACAGAAAGAAATGAACGAAACGGCCGGCGCCACTCCTGGAATCGGACCAGAACGTCATCGTGGAGCAATGGCCGGCGGATTTAGATTTGGGCCACCGAATGGGGCGGGCTGGCGCGCGAAGATACTGGAAGACCGTCCGATATACGGGGCGCTGATGAATCCATCTCCGCTGGCGCATGGTCCGACGAATGAATTGGGAGTGCTGTTTCTGTTTGGCACGGTGGCTGCGCAACTGGGATTTGTAGTGACCTGGATCCGAAGCGAGTTTCCGGACTGCGAAGCGATGATCCTGGTGGGGCCCGAAAAATGGCAACGGATCAGGATTGAATTTGAATACGAGAGCCGCAACTTTCTGAAGCACATGCACGACGCGAAGGAATGCGACCTGATTGTGTGCTGGAAACATAACTGGCCGGAGTGTCCGGTGGAGGTGTTGGAGTTGAGCAAGGTGATTGGGTGAAGGGACATCGGGGCATCGGGAAATCGGGAAATCTTACCGCGGACCAACGCGGATGGGCGCGGATCAAGAAAAGCAAAACCCACCACGGAGATGGCATGAATAAAGTGCAAGTTCTGAGGCGGTATGCTCCAGGGAGTTGAAATCTGGGGCAGACAGGTTGCAGGCTGTGCTCGTGCAGTGAGGCAGTACGACCTCGACACGGAGATTAGTCAGACCTGTGGATCGAAGCGTCACCGTAAGGCCAGTATGAGCTTGGATGGGAGTGTGGTGATCGCCTAAGAGCTGCGTCTACTCCAGAACAATACGAAGGAGAGACGAGAATGAAACGATATCTAGGAGTGGACCTGCATCGCACGCAGTTTGTAGTATGCACACGGTGGGAGAACGGGGAACAAGAGATACGGCAATGGCGGATCGGCGAGCTGCCAAAGTTCGTGGAACAGTTGCGCTACGAGGACCAGATCGCGGTGGAAGCCATGGGCACAACGGCGCGCTTCTACGATGCGGTGGTGGGACGAGTGGCACGGGTGGTGGTGGTGAACCCGCACCAGTTCAAGGTGATCAGCGAGAGTGTAAAGAAGACGGACCGCCACGATGCCCAGGCGCTGGCGCTGTATCTGGAGAAAGACCTGTTGCCGGAGGTAAGAATGAAACCCAAACAGAACCGGGAACTGATGCATATGGCCGAAACGCGCGACCTGCTGGTGAAGCAGCGTTCGGCCTTGAAGGGGAAGATCAACAACCTGCTGGCGATGCAGGGGATCGAGTTGAAACGGGAAGCGCTATCGAGCAAGATTGCTCTGGATCGGATCTTGGTGTTACCGGTCAGCGGGATGGTGAAGGTGGAGGTGCGGATTCTAGTGGAGCAGATCCGTTCGCTGTCGGAAAGCATTGCAGAGTTGGACGAGCGGCTGGAAGAAGAAGGCCAACAACTGCCCGGATACGAGAACCTGACCAGCATCAAGGGGATCGGTTCGCTCAGCGCGACTGTTCTGCTAACGGTCATTGGCAAGATCAGCGACTTCGCGGATGAAAACAAGCTGGCGGCCTATCTGGGCCTGGTACCCAAAATAGCCAACTCCAATGAAAGTGAACGCAGCGGCCGCATCACCAAACAAGGCAATAAGCTGGCCCGCACGGCCCTGGTGCAGTGTGGGTTGGTGGCGAAGCGGTACAGCCCCTATCTGCAACGGTTCTGAACGAATCAAACAACGCCGAGGAGGAGGAAAGGCCAAAATCGCTCTAGCAAGGAAACTGGTCAAGATCGTCTATGAGACTCTGAAAAACCAGTGGGTCTTCGAAGACTTCCCCAGCTTTACCCTGGCTGCCTAAAACCAGCCAAAACAACTTTTGAGTAGACATTATTCATGGGAGGCACGGAGAAAAACAGGGAAAAGACTGATGGAAAATCGGGTGATCGGACCGGGTGAGCTGGTGATCGGAGAACCAGAAACGCTTACCGCGGTCAACGCAGATAGGCGCGGATTAGGCGGGCTGACGCCGCAGCTCATGAAACGTCCTGGCGGCATGGACAAAGTGCTTGACGCACAGTGACTCTCGCCGTTCCAGACCCGCCGCCGAGGTCAAAACGATGACCCGATATGTAGGCTGAAGACAATGACTGCAAGTGGCAATTTCTTCAAGGATTCGATCTGAACCGGAGGTCCATAGAGGAGAGCAGTCAGTAATTTTTTCGCCCGGTTTCAAGGTGAAAACGGAAGACGCTTGCTGAGGGTCTTGCATGGCCGAAATACCTCGTTGATCGATACAATACCGCGCCCATGAGCGTATTTTCATTTGGTTTTTGATTTGACCGGTAACTTCAGTAATTGAAACGCAAGGCAACCAAAGAATCGGGTGATCGGGACATCGGGTGATCTGGTGATCGCGCGTGATGGGTAACCAAAACCCACCACGGAGGCGCAGAGACACGGAGAAGAGCAAAAGCAAAAACTTTTCGCCGCAGATGAACGTGGATAACGCAGATGGGGAAAAACCAAAAACCTTACCGCTGATGAACAGTGATGAGATCGGGACATCGGGACATCGGAGAATCGAGACATCGAAAAACCGGAAGCTTCTACCGCGGATCAACGCGGATGAGCGCGGATCGTCGCTGATCAAGATGAAAGAGTTTTCACTTTCGGCAAGGTGGAGTGAGATCGATAAAATCGCGATTCCTGTGCTTCGCTAAATTTAAGGCTCTTCTTACGAAAGTTCCAAATCGGGAAATACGTTGGCAAAAAATGGTCACTGTACCAAAAAAATTATTCAGGGTCACTGCTGGTTTAGTAGTATGTAGCGCAGTCGATCGTAAGACCGTATAGGGCTCGCCGCTCTTAATGGCTCGTTAGTTCAAATAGTCACCAACCGGAATTCAGGAGATCACGAATGTTCAGCAACACGTCACCCCCGCGTGGATGTTGTTCTGTCCCGCCGCGCTTACGTGATACTCCGGGACCTCCGTAACTCGCGAGCGCAAAGAAAAATTTCAAATACATCTCAAGCTTGTCTTTGGTAACGCTATTTGTGGGTAACACGATTGTGGTCTTAATAACTCCTTTTTATCGGCTTCAAAACTATTTTGAAAAATCACAAGGAAAGAAAGTTTATTGAATGCACAAGGAGCCAAAAATGTCCCGATTGTCGCGCGGTCCCGCGTTGTTGCTGTGCCTAATCCTGATTTTCGCAGCCCTGCCCATGCTGGCGCAGGTTTCACCATCCCCTGATATAGACGGAACAGCTTCCCAGCAGCAACCGGCTGCCGGAAATACCGGTCAACCTCTACCTGTACTGAGTGTCCAGCCCCAGCCCAAGTTCCATGGCGTTCCGTGGCGTGATCCGAACACCGCGACGATGGGTCCTGTGGGCTTTGCTGCCCCAGCCGGTGCGCACCTGAGCTACTTTGGCGGACCGATCATCTCGAACGTCCAGGTGATACAGGTGTTGTATGGCAGCGGTTCTTATAACTCGCAGATAGCCGGAACCACTTCACCCACCATGGGTAATTTCTATGGCGATATCACCGGCGCCAACAGCGGACTCATGACGCTGCTGCAGCAGTACAACACCAACATTTCTGGAGGCACCGGCCAGGTATTTGGCAATGGCACTTTCGGCGGACTGTTCCAGATTGTTCCTGCTGCGGGCAACAATGGCTCCACGATCACAGACGCGCAGATCCAATCGGAACTGCTTGCGCAGATCACCGCGGGACACCTGCCGGCGCCTCTGATTGATGCTACAGGCCATCCCAATACGCTCTACATGATTTTCTTCCCCCCGGGAAAGACGATCAACCAAGGCGGCTCCAATAGCTGCCAGGCCGGCGGATTCTGCGCTTACCACGGCACCACCTCCAGCCTGTTCAGCGGCCACAACGTTCTTTATGGCGTGATGCCGGACATGCAGGCGGGTTCGGGCTGTTCCACGGGTTGCGGCAACTCGACCGTGTTCGGCAACTATACCTCTGTCACCAGCCACGAGCTGACGGAAGCCTTGACTGACGCCTTTGTCGGCATCGCCAGCACCTTTGGCCCGCCGCTGGCATGGTATGACATGACCAACGGCGAAATTGGCGATATCTGCAACGCGCAGCAGGGTTCGTATGTCGCGAACGGCACTACTTATACGATCCAGTTGGAATTCTCCAACTCAGCGAACAATTGCGTGCTGCCGCCAGCGGGCGGAGGGACTACGCCGAACTTTACGCTCTCGGCTTCGCCCAGCAGCCTGGCTGTAACTCAAGGCTCGACCGCCACCAGCACCATCACAGTCACAAAGACGGGTGGCTTCACTGGATCGGTGACGCTTTCGAACTCTACGCTGCCCAGCGGCGTGACGGCCACTTACAGCACGAACCCGACCACGTCCACCAGCACCATCACGTTTACCGCCAGCAGCACCGCGACGACCGGAACATCCACAATTACGATCACCGGCGTTTCCGGAACTCTATCTCATACAACCACGATCAGTCTGACCGTTAATCCCACCGGTGGTGGCGGCGGATCGAACCTGATCGTCAACGGCGGATTTGAAACCGGCGCAGCCAGCCCGTGGACGCTCACGGCCGGCGTGCTGAACAACTCCACCTCAGAGCCCGCGCATACCGGAGCATGGGATGCCTGGATGGATGGCTACGGCACCACGCATACCGACTCTGCCACACAAACTGTGACCATTCCATCAACGGCAACCAGCGCGAACCTGGTTTTCTGGCTGCACATTGACACCGCGGAAACCACAACCACGACCGCGTTTGACAAGCTGACGGTCCAGGTTCTCAATAGCGCCAACACGGTGTTGGCCACGTTGGGAACATTCTCCAACCTGAACAAAGCGGCTGGATATCAGCAGCACACGTTCAGCGTCCTCAGCTTCAAGGGCCAGACCGTGAAGATCAAGTTCACTGGCACTGAAGACACCAGCCTGCAAACCTCATTCGTTCTTGACGACGTAGCGTTAAACGTCCAATAACGTTTGATGGTAGGTTAAGAATTTCCGGGGCCGCATGGCCCCGGATTTTTTTGCGACCTACGGCGTTACGTACTGTGCGGATTAGCGCGATTTATATCAGTTTCATGCGATCATCGTTTTCGAAATTCATCATTCGATTGGGCGTGCCGCCGAGCCCGAGCGAGATGCTGCACATTCGTTTTCCAATCCGCGTGAAGCCGTATTCATCCGCGTAAGGTTTTGGCCTTTGCACGTAAATTTATTCCCAAAATGGGAATGTCCTGATATCCACAGGAATTCTGCTTTTTTAACAGGATTTTCGTTTGTGCTCTTAGCTCCCGCCGTTGATACTCATGCAGCCTATGAAAATGAAATCCCTGTCTCTACGCCTACTTGTGTGTCTTGTCGTCCTTCTTAGCTCAGTCCTGGTATCCCCGCCTCAAGCGGTAAAAGCCAGCGCTAACGGTATCGTCATCAGCCAGATTTATGGTGGCGGCGGCAACGCCGGATCAACCTTTAAGAATGATTTCATTGAAATCTTCAATGCTGATGGAGCCACGGTAAATCTGAGCGGATGGTCCGTTCAGTATGCTTCTGCCGCCGGGACAACGTGGCAAGTGACAGCGCTGAATGGCTCGCTGGCACCCGGACAATATTTCCTGATCCAGGAATCGCAGGGCGCAGGCGGCACCACAAATCTCCCCACGCCCAATGCTACGGGCAACATCGCCATGAGCGCGACGGCCGGCAAGGTAGCGCTGGTAAGCAGCACGGTTGCGCTTTCCGGCGGATGTCCTGTTGGCGGGGCGATCATTGATTTCGTAGGCTACGGCACCGGCACAGGCGGAGCCTCCTGCTTTGAAGGAACAGCGGCTGCTCCAACGCTCACCAACACCACTGCGGATTTTCGCCGCAACAACGGCCTGCAGGATACTGACAGCAACACGGCGGATTTCGTCACCGGCGCGCCCAACCCGCGCAACACGCCCGTCGGTACCACCAACCCCAGCGGCGCAGGCGCGGCAAATCCCGCGTCCGTAATTCAGGGCGGCACAACGTTGCTGACTGTGTTGGTAACTCCCGGCGCTAATCCCACCAGCACTGGCATCGTCGTCTCTGGCGATCTCAGCAGCATCGGCGGCTCTGCCACCGAGCCGTTCTTTGACGATGGCACCAATGGCGACGTGACGGCCGGAAACAACACTTTTTCATTCTCCACGGTTGTTACCATCACCACCACGCCCGGAACAAAGTCTCTGCCGATCTCCATTTCTGACGCGCAGGGCCGCAGCGGCTCAGCCACTATCACCCTAACCGTCACCACGGCGCCTCTAAATCTTTCGATTCATGACATTCAGGGCGCAGGCGACACTTCACCGGTTGTCGGCAAGCTTGTTTCGACCACGGGAATCGTCACCGCCGTGGTGTCGAACGGCTTCTTCATCCAGAACCCAGACAATGCGGTCGACGCCGACCCCAACTCTTCAGAAGGCGTATTTGTATTCACCTCCAGCCGACCGGCTGCACCGGCAATAGTCGGCAATCTTATTCAAGTCACAGGAACCGTGGCCGAATTCATTCCCAGCAGTGACCCAAATAGCCCGTCATCCACTGAAATTTCCGGATCGCCCTCAACTACGCTGATCAGCTCCGGCAATCCGCTGCCCACGCCAGTCACGCTCACCGCAGCAGATACCAATCCTGCCGGCCCAATCGACCAGTTGGAAAAATACGAAGGCATGCGCGTGCATGTGGACGTAATGACCGTCAGCGGCCCCACCGACGGCAATCTCAACGAGGCGAATGCCACTTCAACTTCCAACGGCGTCTTCTTTGGCGTAATTGCTGGAATTCCCCAACCCTTCCGCGAGCCCGGCATTCAATTGCCTGATCCGTTGCCGCCCGGGTCTCCCGCCACGGTCACCCGCTGGGACACCAACCCTGAAATCATCCGCGTGAACACGGCTGTCCAGAGTGGTTCCACCGTTCTTGATGTCACCACGGGCGCAACTGTTACCAACCTGACTGGACCTCTTGATTTCAACTCACGGTTCTACAGCATCCTGACGGATCCCAACACCGCCACGGCCAGCGGCAATGTGAGCGCTACGCCTGTTCCGGTTGCTGCGCCCAACGAACTGACCATTGCCAACTTCAACATGGAGCGCTTCTTTGACACGGTGGACGATCCGGGCACGAGTGACGTGGCTCTCACGGCCACAGCCTTCGCCAACCGGCTGAACAAGGCCTCGCTGGCCATCCGCAATGTTCTGAACATGCCGGATGTTATCGGCGTTGAAGAGATGGAGCACCTCACCACGCTGCAAGCCTTGGCGTCCAAGGTCAGTGCGGATGCTATTGCTGCCGGCCAGCCCGACCCGAATTACCAGGCGTTTCTTGTCGAAGGCAATGACGTGGGCGGAATCGACGTGGGCTTGCTGGTCAAGAGCACCATCAATGTGATTTCGGTAGAGCAAGTTGGAAAGGACACAACATTCATTCAGCCCGATGGCGCCTCGGCGCTGCTCAATGACCGTCCGCCGCTCGTGATGATGGCTACGGCTTCACAGCCTAACTCCGATACTTCGCTGCCATTCACCATGGTGGTGAACCACCTGCGTTCGCTGCTCAGCATCGATGATCCGGTGGATGGGCCGCGCGTCCGGGCCAAGCGCGAGGCGCAGGCGGAATTCGTAGCGAACCTGCTGCAATCTCATCAGGCCGCGGGAGAGAACGTGATCCAGGTCTGCGATTGCAACGCGTTTGAATTTAGTGATGGATACGTTGATGTGATAGGGACCATTCTCGGTCGCCCCGTGCCCGCGGACCAGGTTGTGCTCGCCAGCCCGGATCTGGTCGATCCTGACTTCACTGATCTGGTGACTACGTTGCCGCATGACCAGCAATACTCGTACGACTTCAATGGCAGCCACCAGGTGTTGGACCACGTGGTTGTGAGCCCGACCCTGCTGTCAAAGCTGAGCCGTTTCGCCATCGCCCGCAATGACGCGGATTTCCCTGAGGTTTTCCGCAATGATCCTAACCGTCCGGAACGCATTTCCGATCATGACATGCCGGTTGCTTACTTCACCTTGCCTGAGGCCACGCCTCCGGTGCTGCATCTGCCGGCGAACATTACCGCTGAAGCCACCAGTCCGGCGGGAGCAATCGTGAGCTTTACCACCACGGCAACAGACGCGCGCGATACAAATGTTGTTGTGAATTGTGCTCCGCCCTCGGGCTCGCAGTTTGCGCTGGGTGGCACAACCGTAAATTGCTCCGCGACCAACAGCCGCAACAAGACCGCGGAAGGTAGCTTCACCATCACGGTTGTCGATACCACAGCCCCGGTCGTGCTGCTCAACGGCATAACCAACGGAGCAACGTACACTCTGGGCGCGGTCCCGGCGGCAAGCTGCTCCGCCACAGATTCAGCTACCGGAATCGCCGTGCAGCCTGCACTTTCCATCACCGGCGGGACTGCTAACGGCGTTGGCCATTTCACCGCCACATGCAGCGGAGCCAAAGATGGCGCGGGCAATATAGCCGCCCCGGTAAGCGCCAGCTATGACGTTAACTATCTGTTCAACGGCTTCTTCAGCCCCGTTTCAACGAACAAGACCTTTAAACTCGGTTCAACTGTTCCCTTGAAATGGACGCTCCAAAACGCACAGCAGGGCTTTATTAGCAGCTTTACCTCCGTCACAGCCGTGCAGGTTGCGCCTGATCCCTCCTGCTCTGCCGGTGGTGAAGGCATTCCGTTTGACGCCGGATCGGCTGGAAATTCCGGACTGCAATTTGATGAAAATACCTTCCAGTTCAACTGGAAGACCACAGGACTGGCGGCCGGTTGCTACGCGGCAATCGTTTCTCTGGACGACGGCACCAGAAAAACAGCGTTCGTGACCCTGCGTTAGTGCAAGGCGCGGTTTGAAAATTACGGGGCCTCTGAGGTTGCAGCAATCGCATGCAAATCTCAGAGGCCATTTTTTCGTCTATCTGCATCCTTCGCAAGCTTAGAGCAGTTCCTGAGTTGCTGTATCCACTACACATGTCTTGCGGTCAGCAATCCATCTCATCCCCACCACACGCTATCCTGAGCCGAAGCATGATGCTCTGCTCAGGATCGCGCATTCATGAGGATAGAAACTGGTAATCCGGGATACAGCAATCCGCTATCGGCTTCCCCAAAAGATGATTTCCCACTTGACATCTATACTGTATAACATATAGTATGTATTACACACTGTATGAAAAACAGTACCAAGCTCGATGTTGACCTGTTTGAAAACCTCAAGTTGGAACTGCGTCGCGGCTGCCTGATTGTCGCCGTCCTGGCCCAACTCAGGCAGGAACACTATGGCTACACGTTGCGCAAGGCCCTCGACGACCTCGGCCTGGCCATCGATGAAGGCACTCTTTATCCGCTGCTGCGCCGCCTGGAAACTCAGGGGCTGCTGGCCAGCGAATGGCGGGAAGAGAACAAGCGCAACAAACGTTTTTACCGGCTCTCATCCCAGGGTGAATTGATATTGCAAAAGCTTTTAGAAGAGTGGCAAACCATCAACTCTTCTCTTGAACGGATTTTGCAGGAGGCATAACGTCTTTATGGAACTTCTTGATCGCTACTTACAAGCCGTTCGATTCTGGCTGCCCCGCAAGCAGCAGGATGACATTATTGCGGAACTTGGTGACGATCTCCGTTCGCAGATTGAAGAGCGGGAATCCGCGCTGGGCCGCCCCCTGAATGAGGATGAACTCGTTGCGCTCCTCAAGCAGGCCGGCCATCCTTTGTGGGTTGCCGGACGCTACCGGAACCAGCAGGCGCTGATTGGCCCGGGGCTGTTTCCGCTCTACAGCTTCGTTTTGAAGATCATCACGCTCGGTTATCTTGTGCCATGGCTTGTGGTTTGGATTGTCCTGACGGTGTTCGTGCCCTCGCATCCCGCAGTCAATCCCTTTCTTACTCTGGCTGGCGGCTGGGCTTCACTCTGCACCAACATTATTGTCATTTTCGGCAGCGTCACACTGGCCTTCGCCATCCTGGAACGGGTTCAATCAGCCGTGAGTGCGTTGCAGCAATGGGACCCGCGCAAGCTGCCTCGCCTGGCGCGTCCAAAAGATCGGGTCTCGCGCGTGGAATCCGTCTTCGGCTTGGTCTTCAGTCTCGTTTATATTGCCTGGTGGCTCTCACTTCCACGTTATGGAGGTTTGATATTTGGACCCATCGCGGGATTTTTCTCCCTGAACCCGGCTCTTCACGCGTGGTATCTTCCCCTGCTCGTGCCGCCGACCATTGTCGCCGTACAGCAATGCGTGAACATCTTGCGTCCGCAATGGATCTGGCTTCGCGCCGGCGCTTTGCTTCTTTCGGATTTCATCGCGCTCTTTATCTTTGCATCTTTGGCAAAGTTCCATCCTTACCTGATACCAGCAGGGCCAGCTAATTTAGACGCACAACATACGCAAGCGCTTATCACGTTGAACCAGGTGCTTTCGTGGAGCATCCTGTGCGTCATCGCCGGTATTTGTATCGCCGCGATTGTTCACACTTATCAAACTGTCCGCGCGCTGCGGCGTACGTCCAAAGGCTCGCGTAATGGCGCGACAATGCCGGCTTCACAAACGCTGTAGCCGGTCACTCAAACTCAGTCCGGCTAAGGATGCAAGGCCGCTAAGCCGTTCCAGTCTTACTTTGGCTTTCCCGGCAGGAAATAAAAGCGCACCACCAGCAGCGCGGAGAGCGCGGCTGAACCCATCAGCAGGTCGAATGCCGTGACGTCGGTTGCCACCATGCGCCGGGCGATCACAAACATCACCACTTCCACGGCGGCGGTAGCGCGATGGAAAAGCAGCAGCAGCCCCAATTCCCCGGCAATCGCCAGCAAGAGTATTTTCTGCAACAGCTCATGCAGAGTGGCGTATTCGTCCGCCACGCGCCACAACTGCGGAAACCCATGGTGGACGATCTGGAAAAGCGCAATGCTTGCCGCCACCATCACCAGCACCGCCAGCAATGTAAGGAACACATGGATAAAGTTGCCCATGTGGACGTTTACGTACCGCTCCAGCGCCGTCCCTTCGCTCGCTGCGTCTCTGATTGTCTCGTTTCCGACCGCCATTATCCTAGCATCTCTCAGCGCGCTGCTATTGCTCCACCATGTGAGTAGCCGGACGATTGCCGGGATGCCTTGGGCCGCCAGAAATGACCATGCCTTTGCCAATCCGCCGGGCCGTACAATAGCGGAAATGCTCATTGCCGCCGGAGTTCTCAGCCTTTTGATCTGGGCCTATCTCGTGCTCGCCCGCGGCGGCTTTTGGCGCATCAATCCCACCGAACCCGCGCCAGACGTGCAAGCAAATCCAGCCCGGATCGCCGTGATCGTTCCTGCCAGAAATGAGGCTGATGTCGTCGGGCTGGCCATCCGATCGCTGCTGCAACAAACCGGCCACAATGCACTTCACATTTTTCTGGTCGATGACACCAGCACGGACGGTACTGCGCAAGCGGCGCGCGACGCGGCAATCGCCGCAGGGCGCGAGCAAAATCTTACTGTCGTTTCAGCAAGCCCTCTTCCGCCTGGCTGGTCTGGCAAGCTGTGGGCCATGCAGCAGGGAATTGAGCAGGCTGCAAAAACAGCGCCAGACTTTTTTCTGTTTACTGACGCTGACATTGAGCACGCGCCTGATAGCGTCGCTACACTGGTCTCGATAGCGCAGTCTGGGCCATATGACATGGCGTCATTCATGGTGAAGCTCCACTGCCAGTCGGTGGCGGAAAAGCTCCTGATTCCAGCGTTCGTCTATTTTTTCTTCAAGCTTTATCCGCCCGCTTGGATCGCCAATCCGCGCCGTTCTGAAGCGGGCGCGGCAGGAGGCTGCATTCTTATCCGCCCCGCCGCACTGGAAAAAGCCGGCGGCATTCAAGCGATCCGGCAAGAGGTCATCGATGACTGTTCGCTCGCGATGCGCGTCAAAAGCACCGGCGGACGCTTGTGGCTTGGCGCCTCTGCCGTCACGCGCAGCATTCGTCCCTATGAAGGTTTTTCCGGGATAGGCCGCATGATTTCCCGCAGTGCTTTCAATCAGCTGCGCCACTCCACTCTTTTGCTGTTGTTCTCGATGGCAGGAATGGCGGCTACATATCTGCTTCCGCCTGCTCTGGTTTTTTTTACGCATCGCATCGCGCCTGCCGCTCTGGGCGGCACGGCCTGGCTGCTGATGGTTTTAAGCTACTTACCCGTGCTGCGGCTTTACCGTCTCAATCCATTGTGGGCATTGGCACTGCCTCTGGCCGCTCTCTTCTATGTGGGAGCAACGTTTCACTCAGCCTGGAAATATTGGACAGGTCGAGGCGGAGAATGGAAAGGCAGGATTCAAGATCCTAAAGAAAGTCCTCAAGCTTGATCGGGCTGAGCAAAATTAGCTGGAATTAAAAGTTTACTGTAGGCTGGCGCCGCATTCCTGTTTGGCAGGCTCTTCCGATTCCTCTTCCGGCTTGTTTAATTTGATGCCGACGGCAGCCAGGATGCGCTCTTTGGTCACGCTCTCATCTTCTTCCTGCGGCTGCTGAATTTTTGCCACCGCTTCAGACGAAAGCGGCGTATCAAGAGGATCGCGGTGAGTTATTGTCCAGATCCAGCCCAGCACGGCGATCAGGAAAGCAAACTGTCCCACTTGGCTGGAGATGCTGCGCAACATGGAGTCGGTATAAATGCTTGCCACAAACCGCGTGGTGGCCTGCACCGTGAGGTACAGCACAAATCCAATGGCAATCTCCGCAATAGAAGACTTCCAGGTGATGCCCAGTTTTTTCGCCTGGACCAGCAGCGTCCACAGCAGGGCAGCGTCCGCCAGAAAGATCGTCCGCTCAATAGTAAGTGGAACTTCAATGAGCGGATTTTTATGGCCGGAAGGCATCATCACTGAAAAAGCTACCGCGGTGGAAATGCCCAGGACCGCCCAGAAACAGAATTTGGCCACTGTGCGGCCCGGCAAAGACTCAAAAGGGGCCAGCACTTTGACCAGGATTTCCAGCAATACCAGGTTGAGCAGGATCGCCTCAAGGAAATCGACGACCGAGTAGGTAATTCTAAAGGTGTTCGCGCTGCCGGCGCGCTCTACCGCCGCAGTAAGAATGGAAGCGCTTGTGATGTAGAACAGGTAATAACTGAAAATTTTCCAGTGCTGAAAAAACTGCTTGCGTTTGATCAGGGCTCCGCAGGCCACCATCTCGCAAACAATGGTGACGTACCAGAACACGTAATCAAACGTAAGCAGCTGATGCTTCATCAATCGTAGTCTTTATTGAGCGCTGTTAAGTGCGCTCGAGGGCGGAATGGGAATTGGACCAGCCGGCCCTGTGGGGCCCTGAACAACCGGACCCGCGATCGAACCTACCGTAAGCGCAATTGCAAGAATTAAGTCGATCATTAGGGAACCTTCCTTAGTCCCGAATTCACAATCTCTCGGGCGTTGAGTCGACGTATAACAAGCCCGCAGGTGACTAAGGAAGTTCTAATTCCTATGCCACAATGGTACTCTTTACACGTCCATTACATATTATTTCGGCATTTGGCGCTCTCAGCCATATACCCTAAGGACTTGTCCCGGAGTAACTTGCTCCCGGTCTCTTACAAAACAGCCTGTAGCTGGTAAGCTGCTTTTTATCAACCACTTAGCAATGGAGCGCCAGTTTAGCTGTATATGCTGGCTTTTAGGGAAATTTAAAGATGTTACCCCTTAGGTTCTCGCTGATTTTAATGGTTTTAGCGTCGATCTCTACCGGCCTAGCTGATCAGGCTGCAGTCGGAGGCTTGGGGAAAGTTGTCTTTCCCAACTCTTGTTCAGAGTCCGCACAGCCTGCAATGTTGCAAGGGATTGCACAGCTCCATTCCTTTCAATATGCCGCAGCGGCAAGCGCCTTTACCGACGCGACACACGCCGATCCCAGGTGCGCCATGGCTTATTGGGGTCTAGCCATGTCCAGCTACCGTCCGCTTTGGGATGGAGCAGACCAAAAAGCTCTCAACAAAGGCCGGCATTTTCTGGACCAGATCCAGAAAGACTGGCCGGTCAGCCAGCGCGAACAGGAATACATTAACGCCATTGCAATCATCTTCGGTGACAATCGTCGTTTGGGCGACGCGCGTATTGTGGCGTACAGCCGCGCCATGGCGGAGATAGCAAAACACTATCCTGACGATGGCGAAGCCCAGGCTTTTTACGCTTTGTCTGTACTCGCCTTGCCGCGTGACGACACGAAAACTCGCGAGCAGGTAATCGCCATCCTGAACAAGCTCATGGCTTCACAGCCGGAGCACCCCGGTGCGGTTCATTATTTGATTCACGCCGCAGACACTTCCGAGCTTGCGCCTCAGGGACTGGAAGCCGCTCGCCGCTATGCCAGGATCGCTCCGGATTCCTCCCACGCACTGCACATGCCCGCGCACATTTTTGTCCGGCTAGGATTGTGGCAGGAATCAGTCGATTCCAACCTGGCCGCTGCTACCGCTGCCGCTGAAGCAACCAGGAACCACATGGGCGAAGCCCAGTATCAGTTTCATGCTATGGACTTCCTTGATTTTTCCTACCTGCAACTGGGCGAAGAAGCCAAAGCCCGCCAGGTCGTAGAAGACTTGAATAAAGTTGTCGGCGGATCGGAGGGGTGGATCAAGAATTTGCGTGTGATTCTTACCACTCGAAATCTTCTGGAACTTCATCGCTGGAAAGAAGCTCTTGCACTTGCGCCCCAGGGAGATACGTTTGAGTTTCAGTTGGTGTACGCGCTCCACGCCATTGCAGCGGCCCGCACCGGGGAAGCGCATGTGGCGGAGGAGAATTACAAGAATCTAAAAAGAGCGATGAAACAAAAAGTCGGAAAAGATCACTTGGAAGATTATCGCCGGCAGGAAGTGGAAGCCTGGGTAGCATTCGCCAAGGGCGACAATAAAAAAGCCGTGAAACTGATGCGTGCCGCCGCTGCCAAACAGGATCAAGAAGACTCAGGCGACTTTACCGTGCCAGCGCGCGAAATGCTGGCCGACTTGCTCATGGAACTGCATCAGCCGGCGCAAGCGCTGGCAGAGTACGAATCTGTGCTTAAAATTTCTCCCAATCGTTTCAATGATCTTTATGGCGCGGCTGCGGCTGCGCAAATGGCTGGTGATTCTACCAAGGCAAAAAGTTATTACAGCAAGCTGCGGGAAAACTGCCCGCCTGCGGCTGATCGGCAAGAGCTGCAAAGCATAAAGATGGCCGCCGCCGGAAGCAATTGACTTCTAATTAAAAAAACTACGCGCAAGCTGCGCTTCTTCATACATTGATCGCAAGGCTATCCGGGTTTCATTCACCAGCAGGGAACAGCCCACAGCCAGGCCCACGAAACCGATAGTGCCCAGGACGAAACTGATCACCACGATGGCTTCAAACGGCCACTTGTAATTTGAGGAAACCACGCTTGCGCCAAGAATGGAAACCACGCTGGCCGCCGCGAAACATCCGATTGCTCCGTAAAAAAAGCTCATCGCGCGCACCAGCAATGCGCCGCGTTTTTCCAGCCGGCCAAGATGGCTTACCCACAATGTCCGCGTAGCGGGATCAATCTCGGCTCCCTGCAGGTCTTTTACCAGCGCGCGCGTGCGGTCCACTACCCGGGCCAGCCGGTTTCCGGTTCCCAGTGCTAGCACGGATGAAGCATTGGTAAACACCGCCGGAGCGGCGATCAAAGTGAGCACAGCAAAAGGGCTGTCTGCTATGGGCGTAATCATCGCCTGCTAGTATGCGGCTTAATATATGGCGTGACAATACAACATGGGAAGCTTGCGCACGGCAGGATTGCTGCTACGGATGGGAGGTCGCTAGGGCTTTTTCCAGTGCTGCGTCCTGACCGTAGATGTCGTCATAGAAGTGGACGTCGCCGTTCTCCTCAACCACTGCGGTGTTGTAGAAGACGAACACCGGCACCGGATTTCCCAGCTTCACATGAATGGACTGATTGCCTACCATTGCGCTTTCCACGCTGTCCGGCGTCCATTGCGGATAATTGCGCAGCACCCACGCGGCTAGAGCCGTCGGATGTTCAAGTCGTATGCAGCCGTGGCTGAAGTCGCGGCGGTAGGAAGTGAACAGGTTCGTGTCCGAGGTGCCGTGCAGGTAGATGCCTTCGCTGCTGGGAAAGACAAACTTGACCAGCCCCAGCGCGTTGCCATCGCCGGGCTGCTGGCGGATCGCCAATTTGCCGGAGTCAATCTGCTGCAAAACAGCAGGCGTCAATGCGTCCACAGTGTGACCAGAGCTATTGACCACTTCCATATGGTTCTTCGCGAGATAATGCGGGTCTTTCCGGAGATCGGGCAGCACCTCATTTCTCTGCACGTGCAACGGAAGCCTCCAGGAAGGCCGGAAGACAAGCGAGTCAATCCGGTCAGCGAATATGGGAGTTTGAGCGCCGATTGCTTCGCCGACGATAACCTTCATGGTGAGTGTCTGACGGCCGTTTTCGTAAGCGCGAAGGCGAAATTCAGGAATGTTCACTGCGATGAAGCTCGTACCCAGGTCGGCGGGCAGCCAGCGCCATCTCTCAAGCGCCAGCTTCAATTGCATGGCTCTCTGGGAAAGAGGAATGTCAAGATGGTTGTAGGTGTCCGGCCCCAGAATGCCGTCTGGTTCGATGCCGTTCCTGCCTTCAAAATGTTTCATCGCTGAAACCAGCGGCTCTTCATACATCTCCGCACGCGCGATCTTGGCATCGGCAGCGAGATCGCCGGTGCGCCGCAACTTGGCCGCGAGCTGCATCACGCCGGAATATGTGTTGTCCGGGTAAAGACTTTCCTTGGTACGGGGAATGGGATCGCCCTCGTCGCTGCGGGCGATCACCAGATAATCTTGGAGCGCCTTGAGCGCGCGGCGGTATTCAGGCGATGCCGGTTCCGCTAACGCCAGTGCTGCCGGAACATCAGCCGTTGCCACAACCTCGCGCCTGAGAAATCCAGCGGCATCAAACGGCTCACGCTTGAGCCCGGACTCAAAGTCGGCAGGATTGAGACGGCCGTGATGCACATGCGAAACGTAGCGCAAAGCGGAGACAGTCAGGGCCAGATCGAAGCGCGCGAGCTCTTCTGGAGAAACCGAGTCGGCGGAAACAAATTGCGCCAGCCTATCCGTCCAGCGCGATGCATCATAGTCTTCCGGTTCCAGCCCCCACTCTTCGGCGCGCTGCAGCGCCTGGATCAGATCCCGCGCCTGCTGCGTAGGAACGCTGTTGTTGGTCCAGGCCAGAGAAAATGCCAAACCATAAAATTGCCGTACCTGCTCGCGATAGCTCATGAAATCGGGCCAGCGCAGGTCCGGCAGTTCGCCGGCTTCAATGAAACGGCACAAGCGAACGCTTGCATCATCTGCTTCAGCGGCAAGCCGAAGGGCGCAAGAGGGGCGAACGGTGGTGCTGGGCGTATGAGCATGTGCCGGTAGCGTCGCCAGAATGGCAGCGACCATTGCCAAAAGAGAGAGGATGGGGGAGGGCCGTCTCATGAAAAACTTTAATTTTTGCTAATGCGATAAATTGTTCGGTGGTGGTAGTCACATTATTTTTCGGAAACGAAAAAAAAGAAAGAACAAAAATGCGGGGAATGCACGAATTTATTGATTATTTGCAGCTGTACAGATGATCTGTGCGGAGTGTTGCAGAAAAGGTGAAGGAGTTTGCAAACTCAGGGAGATTTCGACAAGGAAATTCCCGTTGGTTAAAGTGGAGCAGGTCTCTTTGAGACCCTGCTCCATCCGAAGCTACGAGGAGACCTAAGCTGCTTTCCGCCTGCGCGCGGCGCTTTTTGCCTGCCGTGAAAGCGCTTTGTGTGAAGCTGCCGAGCGCGGCTCGCGCTTCAAAGCTGTTTCGCTGCTGCGTGAACGCTTGGCTGACACGGCTTTCTTCTTGCGGCTATGGCCGCGCTTGCTGTCACGCTCCGCTGCTTTGCGCGTTTTTTCTGAGACACTGCCTTTTTTCGGCGGAGCCAGGTCAACCCCCGCCCGGCGCGCCTTTGAAAGTCCTATCGCCACCGCCTGCTTGGCCGATGCCGCGCCATGTTTACCTTCACGGATGTGGTGAATCTCTTCGCGTACGAATTCGCCGGCCTGTGTGCTGGGTGATTTGCCTTCGCGCTTGTCCTGCTCTGCGCGTTCCAGAGTTTCCTTCTCGGGCATCGTTCCCTCCTTTTTAGACTGTGATGCCGCGCGGCAGAAGGCGGGATTGCTTTTTGCATCCCGATTCACACTGAGGGCACTGATCTGAAGAAGAGCTTTTAGCCGCAGATTGCGCAGATGAGCGCAGATAAAACCATTGGCCGCCAATGAACGCGAAATATGCGAATCACAAACCCAAAAAACTTCATTCGTGTTTATTCGCGAAGATTCGCGGCTTACTTCACTTCCGCGGTCGAGCCGGGAACTTTCTCCCAGGGCTCAAATCGTCCGCCCAGGCAGCCGTGCAGGAACTCTTCTGTGCGGCCATCAAAGTCCATAATATTTTCCGGGCGCGCGAAGCCATGGCCCTCGTCTGAATACACCACAAATGTGACCTTGCCGCCATTCTTTCGGATCGTCTCCACGATCTTCTCTGACTGTGCAAGCTTGACCCGGGGATCAAATTGCCCGTGGCCAATCAGCAGCGGCACATGGATATCGGCAGCGTGGTAAAGCGGAGAGAGCTTTTCATTCAGCGCCTGATTGGCCGTTACATCGCCAATGCGGCGGAGCCAGCGTTGCTTCACCGGCTTCCAGTAATCCGGAATGGAATTCATTAACGTGGCCAGATCTGCTGGGCCAACCACATCGACCCCGCAGGCATAAAGATCGGGATGCAGCGTTATTCCTCGCAAAACGGAGTAGCCGCCGAAAGATGCTCCCATAATCGCAATGCGCTTGGGATCGGCGAGGCCTTCCTTGATCGCCCATTGCACCGCGTCTGTCAGATCGTCGTCGGTGAGCGTGCCGATTTTTTCGT